>NZ_JBHXFL010000038.1:59522-71832 GCF_042724095.1 Streptomyces sp. NPDC127100 | reverse complement strand
AACTTGTCTGGTGGCGTCGCGCCCCTGGCGGTTGCGCGCCGGCGGCCCCCGGCGGGCGCGCCATGCGCTCCGGGGCCGACGGACTTCCGGGAAAAGGAACATCAGCGTGCGTCGGCGTCGGAAACGACGGAATTACCGGCGCTGTGGGACTAGGCAAGGCAGGGATTTCGGAAATGCGACAGGTCACCCGCAAGGGCCTGATGACGATGGCGGCCGCCACCGGTGTGCTCGCCGCGGTGGGCGGCGTCGCCCACGCCGACTCGGGGGCACGAGGAGCGACGTCGAATTCGCCCGGCGTGCTGTCCGGCAACACGGTGCAGGTGCCCGTGCACGTGCCGGTCAACGTCTGCGGCAACACGGTCGACGTCATCGGCGTCCTCAACCCGGCGGTGGGCAACGTGTGCGCCAACGAGGGCGGTGGCGGCCACGACGGTGCGCACGCCGGCGGACGCGCCACCGGCTCGCCCGGGGTCGGCTCCGGCAACACCGTGCAGGTGCCGGTGCACGTGCCGGTGAACGTCTGCGGCAACAGCGTGAACGTCGTCGGTGTCCTCAACCCGGCCAAGGGCAACCACTGCGCCAACGGGGGTGGCGGATCCCACACCACCCCGCCGGGCGAGCCGGGCAACCCCGGTAATCCGGGTGAGCCCGGCAACCCCGGTAACCCCGGCAACCCTGGTAACCCCGGCACCCCGGGTGAGCCCGGTAACCCTGGCAATCCGGGTGAGCCCGGCAACCCTGGTAACCCCGGCACCCCGGGTGAGCCCGGTGCCCCCGGCGCCCCGGGTGACAAGACGCCGGGCGGCTCCTCGCACGTCAACCAGCCGGGCACCCAGGACGTCACCCGGCCCGGTGGCGACGCGCAGCTCGCCGAGACCGGCAGCGACCTGCCGCTGGGGCTCGCCCTGCCGGTGGGCGCGGGCGCGCTGCTCGCGGGCACGGTCCTCTACCGCAGGGCGCGCGCCGCGGCCTGACGCACACGGAGCGGGCCCCGCCTCGGCGGGGCCCGCTCCCGTTGTCGTGTCACCGGCGCCCGGTCGCCCGGGCGTCGCCGTGCTCACCAGGTGGCGCGCACCTGGCGGATGATCCGTCGCCGCAGCCGCACCTTGCGACTGCCGTCGCGCAGCAGGCTCAGGCGGTACAACTCCCAGTGTCCGTACTCGGCGTGGTCGGTCAGCAGACGTGTCGTCTCCTTGCGGGAGACCCCGCGTGGCACGTACACGTCGACAAATTCGTATTCCGGCATCGCATCTATTGTGCGGGCTGGGGCCCGGTACGGATAGCGTCTGCACTATGTCTGATGCTGCGCAGCCCACCGCTGCCGAGGTACGCGCCGCCGCCGAGGCGGTCAAGACCGCGCTCGACCGCCACCTGGCCGCGGTCGAACGCAGGTCGGGGGAGGAGGACCCGGCCGTCTACCAGGCGTTCAACGAGCTGGCCGCGGCCGCGGAGGCCTACGACGAGTTGCTCTACGACCGCTACGACGAGGTGACCCCGTTCGAGATCCCCGGCGCGGACGACACACTGCCGTATACGGGCCCCGAGGAACCGAACGCGCTGAGCGTGCTGATCCGCCGCGACTACGCGGTGGCGGAGCCGCAGCGGCTGATGGCGCAGGCGCGGCGGATCGAGGCGGCCGACGACGAGGCGGCCGTGGGCGCGGACGTCGCCGGCACGGTCCACGGGGCGCTCGGCATCCTGTTCGGCGAGTTCGAGGCTGACGAGATCGCCTCCCGGCACAAGGAGTTCGGCCTCGAGGAGGGCGACTCCACGCTCTGGGTGACCGCCGCGGACGAAAGCGCCGAACCCGGCGAGTGGCTCGAGGCGCCGTTCGACCAGGTCGACTCCCAGCGCGTGGTCTGCCGCTTCGACGTCAGCGCGGTCTTCGACGACGAGTTCGACGACGACGATGACGACGTACCGGCGCTGGAGGAGGACCTCGAGACGGACCTCGACACCGACCTCGACGACGAACCGGACGGGGAAGAGGACGACGAACAGGACGGCGCGCCGGAGGGGCCGCGGACGGACCGCTGAGCGGCACACCTCGCACGGCGGCGGTTCACGGGAGGACGTCCCCGTGGACCGCCGCCGTCGCACGTGCCGCCGTCGGCCGCGTCCGGCGGCTCAGCCGCTCACCGGAACCTGCGGAGCCAGCAGCGCCTGCAGCCGGGTCGTGCGCGGCTTGGCCGGCACCTCGGCGACGGCACGGGGCAGCGCCTGGTCAACACCGTGCACCACGGACAGATGACGGGCCGCCCGGCCGAACGCCGTGTAGACCCACGGGCGGCTGAGCGCCTGCGCGGCGTCTCCGGGCAGCACCACGACCACCGCGGGCCACCGGCCGCCGGCGGCCTGGTGCGCGGTCAGCGCCCACCCGTGCCGCACGGTCCCCTCCAGCCGCTCCTTCGGGACGACGACGGCCTCGCCCGCGCAGGACAGGTGCAGCCCGTCGGCGTCGGCCGTCACCACGCGGCCCGGCAGCGTACGGCCCGGCACGGGGGAGTGGACGACACGGTCCCCGGGGTCGAAACCGCCGAAGCGGCCGGGGCCCGGGTTCAGCCGTTCCTTCAGCGCCGCGTTGAGCGCCCGCGTGCCCGCGGCGCCGCCGTGGCCCGGCGTGATCACCAGCGTCTCCTCGGCGGGGACGCCGATCGCGCGCGGCACCGAGTCCGCCACGAGCTGCACGGTCCGGTGCACGGCCTCGCCCGCGTCCCGCACCGGCACGATCACGACCTCCTTGCCGGGCGCTTCCACCTGGCTCAGCTCACCGATGCCGATGCCGGAGACCAGCTCGCCCAGCGGACCCGGGTCCGGACGCCGGGAGGCGACCTGGGGGCAGATCCGCGCCGCCAGCAGATCCGCGAAGACCCGCCCCGGGCCCACGGACCACAGCACGCCCGGGTCGCCGGCCAGCACCAGCCGCGCCCCGTCGGGCAGCGACTCCGCCAGCAGGGCGCCCGTCTCGACGTCCACCTGCGGCGCGTCGAGCACGACGAGCAGGTCCAGGTCCAGCGCGCCGTCCGCGTCGCGCCCGGGCCCCTCGGTCCCGGCCAGCAGCCCGGCGACGGTGACCACCCGCGTGCCGTCCGGGGCCGGTCCGTCCGGCGTGGGGGAGTCGGGCCGGGGCGCCGTCCGCCGGTCGCCCACGAGCCCGGCGAAGCGGTCGCGGCCGAGCGGGCCGTGCGCGGCGGCCCAGGCGCGCAGCCCGAGAGCGTGCGCGGCCGCCAGCAGGGCCGCCGGCTCGGCCAGGGACGCCTCCCCGCCGGTGTGCAGGACCAGCCCGTGGCCCGCGACCGCCCGGATCAGGTCCGCGGCGGAACCCTCCGCGGCCGCGGCCGCCCGCTCCCAGTCGTCCGCACCGTCCTGCTTGGGCACCGAGTTGACCAGCCGGGCGAGGCCGTCGGCGAGACTCTCCTCCGCCAGCGCGTACCGCTCCAGACCGACCAGGACACGGACCGGCCGTTCCCCGGCCTCGTCCGCCCCCTCCGCGTCCGCGGGCCCGTCGTCCGGGCGGCGGCCGGCTTGGGGGCCGGTCTCCTCCAGGGCGTCCTGGAAGGCCAGGGCCTCGCCCTCGGCCAGCGTGCTCTGGACGGCGGCGTCCGGATCGGGCACGCCCCGCTGGGCCAGCGCGGTCGTGAGCCGGGGCAGTTCCAGAGCAGTGTGACCGGTCAGGGCCGCCTGCTCCAGCAGCCAGACGGTGACCGCACGCCCCCGCCGCTCGTCGTCCGGGCCGCATTCCGCGCCGAGCAGCGCCCGGGCGAAGCCGTCGGCCTGCTCCGGCCGGACCCCGGTGACCCGCAGCAGCTGCCAGGGGTCCGCGCGCAGCGACTCCTCCGCCGCCTCACCGAGGAGCGCGGCGGTCCGCGGCGCGAGCGTCTCCGGGGCGCCGCCCTCGGCCAGGACGCGCCGCACGGCCTGGACGGTCTCCGGCGCGGGTCCCGGGGGCACGGTCACCGGCTCGGCCGGTGCCGGCCGCGGGCGTCGTACCGGCTCGGGGGCGGGGCGGCGGGGCGCGGGACGGGACTCGTCGAAGACCGTCGCGGCCGGCTTCTCGCCGCTCTCCACGGCGCGCACGGCGGCGAGCAGCTCGGCCGCCGTGCCGCTGAGCTTGGCGCCGCTGTCGATCGGCTGCTGCTTCTCCGCCTTCCGCCGCTCGATCCGCTCCCGCTCGAGCCGCTGGGCGGCCAGCTCGGCCTCCGCCTCGGAAACCTGGGCCGCCGCGCCGTCCCCGGCCGGCGGCGCCTCCCCGCCGTCGCCCGCCCCGGCCGCGGCACCCTCGGGCTCCGTGGCCCGCGGTCCCTCGGGAGTCTCCGTGCCGGCGGCGTCGTCCGGTGTGGCCTCCTGCGCGGCGCCCGGCGTTCCCGGCTCGGCGTCCACGGCGTCCGCGGTGTCCTCGGCGGGTTCGGGCGACGTGCTCACAGCGTGCTCCACTCGTGATCGGGATAGCGGTGCACGGGCGCCGACACGTCGTCGAGCGCCCGGCAGATCTCGTCAGGAAGACTAAGGGTCTCCACTGACAACGCCGCCGTGAGCTGCCGCGCGTTGCGCGGGCCGATGATCGGGGCGACCACCCCGGGCCGGTCCCGCACCCAGGCGAGGGCGACCTGGAGCGGGGTCACCGCCAGCCCGTCCGCCGCCGTCGCCACCGCGTCCACGATGTGACCGGCCGCCTCGTCGAGGTAGGGCTCGACGAACGGGGCCAGCTGGTCCGAGGCGCCCCGCGAGTCCGGCGGCGTCGCGTCCTTGCGGTACTTGCCCGTGAGGACTCCCCGGCCCAGCGGCGAGGAGGGCAGTAGACCGATGCCCAGGTCCAGGGCGGCCGGCAGCACCTCGCGCTCGACGCCGCGCTGCAGCAGCGAGTACTCCATCTGCGTGCTCGCCAGCCTGCTGCGCACGCCCGGCGCCGCCAGCTGCCAGGTCGCGGCCTTGGCGAGCTGCCAGCCGCAGAAGTTCGAGACCCCGGCGTAGCGGGCGCGGCCGCTGCCGACCGCCACGTCCAGGGCGTGCAGCGTCTCCTCCAGCGGCGTGTGCGGGTCGAAGGCGTGCAGATGCCACACGTCGACGTGGTCCGTGCCCAGCCGGGCCAGGGAGGCGTCCAGCGCGGAGAGCAGATGGCCGCGCGAGCCGTCGGAGCGGCGTTCGGGATCCGGAACGCTGCCCGCCTTGGTGGAGATGACCAGGTCCCGGCGCGGCACCAGGCCCTCCATGAGCCGGCCGAGGAGGTACTCGGCCTCCCCGTCGCCGTACACGTCCGCGGTGTCGACGAGGGTCCCGCCCGCTTCCCAGAAGGTCTTCAGGAGGTCCGCCGCGTCGTGCTCGTCGGTGCTCCTGCCCCAGGTCAGGGTGCCCAGACCGATGCGGGACACGCGCAGGCCGGTGCGACCCAGATGCCTCTGCTCCATGAACGCCGAGATTACTGGCCACGGCCCGCGCCGTGGGGGCCTGTGGACAACCGAATTCACGCGCTAGGGTCGGGGCACCAGACGTTACTGATCGGTAAGGGGAATCGGCCATGCAGCTCGGGATCAACCTCGGCTACTGGGGTGCCGGAATGGACGCGGACAACCTGGCCGTCGCCCAGGAGGCGGACCGGCTCGGCTACGCCGTATGCTGGGCCGCCGAGGCCTACGGCTCGGACGCCGCGACGGTGCTCACCTGGGTGGCCGCCCAGACCGAGCGCATCGACGTCGGCTCGGCCATCTTCCAGATCCCCGCCCGTCAGCCGGCCATGACCGCGATGACGGCCGCCACCCTCGACTCCCTCTCGGGCGGCCGGTTCCGCCTCGGCCTCGGCGTCTCCGGGCCGCAGGTCTCCGAGGGCTGGTACGGCGTGAAGTTCGACAAGCCGCTCGCCCGCACCCGCGAGTACGTCGAGATCGTGCGCCGGGCCATGACCCGCGAGCGGCTGTCGTACGAGGGGCAGCACTGGACGCTGCCGCTGCCCGGCGGCCCCGGCAAGCCGATCAAGCTGACCGTGCACCCGAAGCGCGAGCACATTCCGCTGTACATCGCCGCGATCGGCCCGAAGAACCTCGAGCAGACCGGTGAGATCGCCGACGGCGCCCTGCTGATCTTCCCCTCCGCCGACCACCTGGAGGAGACCGCGATCGGGCATCTGCGCGCCGGGCGCGAGAAGGCCGGGAAGACCCTCGAGGGCTTCGACGTCGTCCCGACCCTGCCGCTCGCCCTCGGCGACGACAAGGACGTCAGCGCGCTCGCCGACACCTTCCGCCCCTACACCGCGCTCTACGTGGGCGGCATGGGCAGCCGCAAGCAGAACTTCTACAACCAGCTCGCCCAGCGCATGGGGTACGAGCGCGAGGCCGCCGAGATCCAGGACAAGTACCTGGCCGGTGACAAGCAGGGAGCCGCCGCGGCCGTACCGCACGACCTGATCGACCGGACGACGCTGCTCGGCAGCGTCGACCGGATCGCGGACCGCATGAAGGCCTACGCCGCCGCCGGTGTCACCACGCTGACCCTCGCCCCCGCGGGCTTCACCCTGGACGAGCGGATCGCCGCGCTCCGCGCCGGCACCGAGGCCCTGGAGCGCGCCGGGCTCGCCTGACGCGGGGCGCGTCGCCGAAGTTCCGCGGCCGTGGTGGGGGCTCGGGGGTCCTCCCCGCCACGGCCGTCACGCGGAACAACGCGTCCGCGCGTGCGGGGTTACGCCCTGTCGAGGGCACGCCCTCCTTCGTTCGGCGCACTTCCCCCTCGCACCTGTTGCCGTGTCCCGCGCCGCGCACTTGACTCGTCTTCTGCGGAGACCGCGGACGACGCGCAGCCCTGCGGAGGCGGAGAGGTGTCAGCGATGCTTTCGGCCAAGAGCCTGTTCCAGGAGATCCTCGACAACGACGAGTCGTTCCGGCTCTTCTGCTCCATCGCCGCCAGCGGCGAGTCGCAGGGCGGCTGGGAGAACGCGCGCATCGCGGCGCTGGTACCGGAGAGCGAGCGCGCCCTCGCCCCCAAGATCACGCGGCACGGCGCGGACGAGGACAAGCACGGGCGGATCTTCGGCGCCCTGCTGAGGAAGCGCGGCCTCGAACCCGTCGACGTGCCCCCCGAGACCGACTACACCATGCTCCTCGAACGCCACGGCATCGGCCTCGCCCACGACAAGCTCAGGGCCGACCGGCCCCTGACCGTGCGGGACGTCATCACCTACCTCGCGCACAGCAGGGTCACCGAGCAGCGCGCGGCCGAGCAGATGGCGATGCTCCTGAAGCACTTCGGGGACCACCCCGACGTGGGGCGGGCCGTGCGCATGATCTCGGCCGACGAGGACAACCACCTCGCCTACTCGCACGAGGAACTGCTGCGCTACGCCGCCGCCGGACACGGCCGCTACATCCAGCGGACGCTGCGCGACTGCGCGCACGCCGAGATCCGCGTCCACCGGGACGTCAGCCTCGCGGTGATGGCCCGCATGGGACGCCTGCTCGGCTGGTCGCGGGCGAGGTCGGCGCTGCTCGCGGCGGGCATCCACGCGGTGTACGCCTACGAGCGGCTGGCCGGCTGGCGCCGGATGGTGACCCTGCGGGCGCCCGAGCGGCGCGACGCCCTCGGCGGACCCGCGACCGCGGCCCCCGAGCTCGCCTGACGCACCCCTCGCCCGCCCCGGTCAGAGCCAGCCCCGGCGCTTGAACTGCCTGAACAGCAGCACCTCCAGGACGGCCATCAGCGCGATCACCGCCGGATAGGACCACACCCAGTGCAGCTCCGGCATGTGGTCGAAGTTCATGCCGTAGATCCCCGCGATCATCGTGGGCACCGCGGCCATGGCCGCCCACGCGGAGATCTTCCGCATGTCGTCGTTCTGGCGGACGCTCGTCTGCGCCAGGTGCGCGGACAGGATGTCGGAGACCAGCCGGTCGAGACCCTCCACCGACTCGTTCACCCGCGTGAGGTGGTCGTTGACGTCCCGGAAGAACGGCCGCGCCTTGTCGTTCACGAACGGAACCCCGGCGCCGAACGCCCCCGTCCCGGCCAGGCGGGCCAGCGGCGGCGCCAGCGGACCCGTCGCCCGGCGGAACTCCAGGATCTGCCGCTTGAAGTTGTAGATGCGCGACGCCGTGTGCCGCGAGCCGCCCCCCTCCGGCGAGAAGACCTCCGCCTCCAGCTCCTCCAGGTCGGTCTGCAGCTCGGTGGCCACGTCCAGGTAGTGGTCGACCGCGGCGTCGGCTATCGCGTACAGCACCGAGGTGGGGCCCTTGCCGAGCAGTTCCGGTTCGTGCTCCAGACGCTGCCGCACGGCCTTCAGCGGAGAGCCCTCGCCGTGCCGGACGACGACCACGAACCCGTCGCCCAGGAAGAGCATGAGCTCACCGGTGGACACGGTGTCGCTCTCCGGCTCGTACACCACCGGCTTGAGGACGGCGAAGAGCGAGTCCTCGTACACCTCCAGCTTGGGCCGCTGGTGCGCCTTCAGGGCGTCCTCGACGGCCAGCGGATGCAGCCCGAACTCCTCGGTGACCAGGTCGAACTCCTCCTCCGTCGGCTCGTGCAGCCCGACCCACACGAAGCCGCCCGCCCCGCGCGCCTCGCCGAGCGCGTCGGAGAAGTCCTCGGGCCCGTCCGTCCGGTGCCCGTCCCGGTAGATGGCACAGTCCACGATCACCGAACGCCGTCTCCCCTCGCCCCTTCGTCCTCGCACCGTACGCCGTGCGCCTACCCTGGCCGCATGCCCACGCTGATCCTGGTTAGGCACGGACGTTCCACCGCCAACACCGAGGGGCTGCTCGCCGGCTGGACGCCCGGCGTCGCCCTCGACGAACGCGGCGCCGCTCAGGCCGCCGCCCTGCCCGCGCGGCTCGCCGCCCTGCCGCTCGCCGAGGTCGTCGCCAGCCCGCTGCAGCGCTGTCAGGAGACGATCCGGCCCCTGCTCGACGCCCGCCCCGGACTGCGGGCGCACACCGACGAACGGATCGGGGAGTGCCACTACGGCGACTGGTCCGGCCGCAAGCTCGCCGAACTCAAGGACGAGCCCCTGATGGAGGTGGTGCAGGCGCACCCCTCCGCGGCCGCGTTCCCCGGCGGCGAGTCGATGCGCGCCATGCAGACCCGCGCCGCCGAGGCGGTCCGCGAGTGGAACGCGCGCGTGGAGCGCGACCACGGCGCCGACGCCGTCTACCTCATGTGCTCCCACGGCGACATCATCAAGTCCCTCGTCGCGGAGGCACTCGGCCTCCACCTCGACCTCTTCCAGCGCATCTCCGTCGAACCCTGCTCCGTCACCGCGATCCGCTACACCCGGCTGCGGCCCTTCCTCGTCCGCCTCGGCGACACCGGCGACTTCGCCTCCCTGGCGCCGCGCGAGGAGCCCGCGGAGGGCGACGCCCCGGTCGGTGGTGGTGCGGGCGCACCGTGATCGTCGCCCGCAGTAGGGTGAAGCGATCGCAGCTGTGCCCGCCCCCCGATTCCCGCTTCCCCCGACTTCCCATGGAGACAGGACGTGTCCCGTCAGGTGTTCCTCTACGACCAACCGGATCGCTTCGTGGCCGGCACGGTCGGGCTGCCCGGACGCCGTACGTTCTTCCTCCAGGCCATCGCCGGCCCCCGGGTGACCAGTGTGGCCCTGGAGAAGACGCAGGTCGCCGCGCTCGCCGAACGCATGGACGAGCTGCTCGACGAGGTCGTACGGCGTAGCGGCGGCAGCACCGTCGTACCCGCCGTCGCCCCCACCGAGGCCACCGACACGGCGCCGCTGGACACCCCCATCGAGGAGGAGTTCCGGGTCGGCACCATGGCGCTCGCCTGGGACGGCGAGGACCAGTGCATGATCGTCGAGGCGCAGGCCCTCGTCGAGCTCGAGGCCGAGTCCGAGGAGGATCTGGCGGAGGCCGAGGAACGGCTCCTCCAGGACGAGGAGAACGGCCCCCCGATGCTCCGGGTCCGCCTCACCGGCGCGCAGGCCAGGGCCTTCGCCAAGCGCGCCCTCGACGTCGTCAACGCCGGGCGGCCGCCGTGCCCGCTGTGCAGCCTCCCCCTCGACCCGGAAGGACACGTATGTCCGCGCCAGAACGGATACCGCCGCGGAGCGTGACCACCGACGCGGCGGCCGCAGAGCTGCTCGCCCGGGGCGAGCTGACCGTGCGCGGTCAAATCCGTGAGGCGTCCAACGCGGCGCTGTACTGCACGGTGGCGCACGACGGACGCGAGGCGGCCTGCATCTACAAGCCCGTGGCGGGGGAGCGCCCCCTGTGGGACTTCCCGGACGGCACGCTCGCCCAGCGCGAGGTCGCCGCGTACGAGGTCTCCGAGGCGACCGGCTGGGGTCTCGTACCGCCCACCGTGCTGCGCGACGGCCCGTACGGCGAGGGCATGGTCCAGCTGTGGATCGACGCGGCGCCGGAGTCGGAGCTGCTGGCCCTGGTGGACGCGGAGGAGCCCGGCCCCGGCTGGAAGGCCGTCGCGTTCGCCGAGGTCGGCGAGGGCCGCACGGCGCTGCTCGTGCACGCCGACGACGAGCGGCTGCGCCGGCTCGCCGTCATGGACGCCGTCGTCAACAACGCCGACCGCAAGGGCGGCCACCTGCTGCCCGCGGCCGGGGAGCGGCTCTACGGCATCGACCACGGGGTGACCTTCCACGCCGAGAACAAGCTGCGGACGCTCCTGTGGGGCTGGGCGGGCGACCCGCTGACCGCGGAGGCCCTGGCGGCGCTCGGCGCCCTGCGGGAGGCCCTCGGGGACGGCGGGCCGCTGGACGTCCGCCTCGGCGAACTGATCACCCCCGCCGAACTGGACGCCACCCGCGCGCGTGTGGATGCGCTCCTGGAGTCCGGGAAGCACCCGGAACCGAGCGGGGAGTGGCCGGCCATCCCCTGGCCACCGGTGTAGAGGCATTTGCACAGCGGCCGGTATCGCGCAAGAGCGCCTTACCGGCCATCCGGTCCGGTCCGGTTCGTGGACGGTACAGCCGTCCGGTTAGGCTCATGACATGCATGCCTGGCCCGCTTCCGAGGTCCCCGCCCTGCCTGGTCAGGGCCGCGACCTGAGGATCCACGACACCGCGACCGGCGGTCCGGTCACCCTCGACCCCGGTCCCGTCGCCCGTATCTACGTCTGCGGCATCACGCCGTACGACGCCACCCACATGGGTCACGCGGCGACCTACAACGCGTTCGACCTCGTGCAGCGCGTGTGGCTCGACACCAAGCGGCAGGTTCACTACGTCCAGAACGTCACCGACGTCGACGACCCCCTCCTGGAGCGGGCCGAGCGGGACGGCGTCGACTGGACCGCCCTCGCCGAGAAGGAGACCGCCCTCTTCCGCGAGGACATGACCGCACTGCGCATGCTCCCGCCCCGGCACTACATAGGCGCCGTGGAGGCCATACCCGGCATCGTGCCGCTCGTCGAGCGGCTGCGCGACGCCGGCGCCGCCTACGAGCTCGAGGGGGACATCTACTTCTCCGTCGAGTCCGACCCCCACTTCGGCGGCGTCTCCCACCTCGACGCGGCCGCCATGCGGCTGCTGTCCGCCGAGCGGGGCGGCGACCCGGACCGTCCGGGCAAGAAGAACCCGCTCGACCCGATGCTGTGGATGGCCGCCCGCGAGGGCGAGCCCAGCTGGGACGGCGGCTCCCTCGGCCGCGGACGCCCCGGCTGGCACATCGAGTGCGTGGCCATCGCCCTCGACCACCTCGGCATGGGCTTCGATGTCCAGGGCGGCGGCTCCGACCTCGCCTTCCCGCACCACGAGATGGGGGCCTCGCACGCCCAGGTGCTCACCGGCGAGTTCCCCATGGCCAAGGCGTACGTCCACGCCGGCATGGTCGCCCTCGACGGCGAGAAGATGTCCAAGTCCAAGGGCAACCTGGTCTTCGTCTCCCGGTTGCGCCGCGACGGCGTCGACCCGGCCGCCATCCGGCTCACGCTGCTCGCCCACCACTACCGCTCCGACTGGGAGTGGACCGACCAGGTGCTGACGGACGCCGTCGCCCGGCTGGACAGGTGGCGCGCCGCCGTGTCGCGGCCCGACGGCCCGCCCGCCGAGGCGCTCGTCGAGGAGATCCGCGAGGCCCTCGCGAACGACCTGGACTCCCCGGCCGCGCTGGACGCCGTCGACCGCTGGGCGGCCCGCCAGCAGGAGACCGGCGGTACGGACACCGGCGCGCCCGGCGTCGTCTCCCGCGCCGTCGACGCCCTGCTCGGCGTCGCACTGTAGGCACCCGCACGCAAGAGGGGGGGGGTGCCCCCCGGGAGCGGCCCCCCGCCCCGGGTTCGCTCAGGCGACCCCCCCGACCACGGCGGGGCCCCCCCCCCTACGCGGGGGGGGGGGCCCCCGGGGGGCGGGCCGGGTGTGACG
>NZ_JBHXFL010000038.1:0-59512 GCF_042724095.1 Streptomyces sp. NPDC127100 | reverse complement strand
TCCACGGGCGGCCGCCACCCCGCCCCCCCCGGCGTGTCCGCCCCCGCGGCCCCCGCCCTGCTCGGGTCCCCCCTTTTGCCCCCCCACCCAACGGGGGGGCCCACCCGCCGGGTACGCCCCCCCTCTCCAGTTCTTCGCTCAGTCCTCCGACGACTCCTCGTCGTCCCCGCCCGCCTTCGGCGGCTTCGGCGGCCGCGTGCGGCCGCTCGGATTGTCCCGCAGGTACGGCGTCCCGGGCGGGCCTTCACCGCCGTCCGCCGTGGCGTGCCCGCCCGGCCCGGAGCCGCCGTCCCGGCGCCGCAGGTACCGCTCGAACTCGCGGGCGATCGCCTCGCCCGAGGCCTCCGGCAGCTCCGCGGTGTCCCGGGCCTCCTCCAGCGACTGGACGTACTCCGCGACCTCGCTGTCCTCCGCGGCCAGCTGATCCACGCCGACCTGCCAGGCGCGCGCGTCCTCGGGCAGCTCGCCCAGCGGGATGCGCACGTCGATCAGGTCCTCCAGCCGGTTCAGCAGGGCCAGCGTGGCCTTCGGGTTGGGCGGCTGCGACACGTAGTGCGGAACCGCCGCCCACAGCGACACGGCCGGCACACCGGCGTGCGTGCACGCCTCCTGGAGGATGCCGACGATGCCCGTGGGGCCCTCGTACTTGGTCTCCTCCAGGTCCATGCGGCGGGCCAGGTCGGCGTCCGACGTGGTCCCGCTGATCGGCACCGGACGGGTGTGCGGGGTGTCGCCCAGCAGGGCACCCAGCACGACCACCAGCTCCACGCCCAGCTCGTGGGCGAAGCCGAGCAGTTCGTTGCAGAACGAGCGCCAGCGCATGGACGGCTCGATGCCGCGGACGAGGACGAGATCGCGCGGTTTGTCGCCGCCGACGCGGACCACGGAGAGCCGGGTCGTCGGCCATGTGATCTTGCGGACACCGCCGTCCATGAACACCGTGGGGCGGTTCACCTGGAAGTCGTAGTAGTCCTCGGCGTCCAGCGCCGCGAAGACCTGGCCCTTCCACTCCTTGTCCAGGTGCGCGACCGCGGCGGAGGCGGCGTCACCGGCATCGTTCCAGCCCTCGAACGCGGCCACCATGACCGGGTCGATCAGCTCGGGAACCCCCTCGAGCTCGATCACCCAGCGCCTCCTTCCGACGTGCCCTCGCGTACCCCCCAACCTTACGGCGTGCCGAGGGACCGCCCGCAGCCCCCTTGCACGGGGGAGTGAACGGATCACTGCCCCGTCGACGGCCCCCGGACACCCCGTCGGGCGCGCGGCCCCGGGCAGCGCCCCACGTGAGGCGGAAGGGGCGCCTCCGTGCGGGGAGGCGCCCCTTCCGTCGCGCAGGGCCGTCCGGCCGTCGGATCTCCCTCCGGCGGCCCTACTTCCCGTCGAGCAGGTCCTGGACCTTCGCGCGGACCTCGTCCGTGGCCAGGCCGCGGATGGTCAGCGTCGTCCGGCGGCGCAGCACGTCGTCCTGCGTCTCGGCCCACTCGTGGTCGCGCGCCCACACGACCTGCGCCCAGATCTCCGGGGCGTCGGGGTGGACCCGCTCGGCCAGTTCCGGGCTCTCGTTGGCGAGCCGGGCGATGTCGAAGGCCAGCGAACCGTAGTGGGTGGCCAGGTGCCGGGCGGTGTCCGCCGCCATCCGCGGGCCGGGCGCCGGGTGGTCCACCAGCAGCCGGTGGGCGACCGCGCGCGGGTTGGCGACGCCGGGCAGCGGCAGCTTCTTCGGCAGCGAGGCGATCGGCTCGAAGTCGTCGCCGAGCGGGTGGCCCGGCAGCGCCTCCAGCTTCTTCATCACCGTGCGGCCGATGTGCCGGAAGGTGGTCCACTTGCCGCCGGCGACGGACAGCATGCCGCCCCGGCCCTCGGTGACGACCGTCTCGCGCTTGGCCTTCGCCGTGTCGCCCGGACCGCCCGGCAGCACGCGCAGACCCGCGAAGGAGTACGTGATCAGGTCCCGGTCGAGCTGCTGGTCGCGGATGGAGAACGCGGCCTCGTCGAGGATCTGGGCTATGTCCCCGTCGTTGACCGCGACGTCCCCCGGGTCGCCCTCGTACTCCTCGTCCGTGGTGCCGAGCAGCAGCATGTCCTCCCAGGGGAGGGCGAAGGTGATCCGGTACTTGTCGATCGGGGTGGCGAGCGCCGCCTTCCAGGGCGCGGTGCGCTTGAGCACCAGGTGCGCGCCCTTGGACAGGCGGATGGACGGCGCCGCGTTCGGGTCCTCCATCCGGCGCAGGTGGTCGACCCAGGGGCCGGTGGCGTTGAGCACCAGGCGGGCGTTCACCCCGAACTCGTCGCCCGAGAGCCGGTCCTTCAGCTCGGCGCCGGTGACCCGGCCCTTGGTGAACCGCAGGCCGGTGACCTCGGCGTGGTTGAGGACGACGGCGCCCGAGTCGACCGCCGCGCGCACGGTCATCAGCGCCATGCGGGCGTCGTTCATCTGGTCGTCGCCGTACACGGCCACGGCCTTGAGGTTGTCGGTGCGCAGCTCCGGCACGTCCTGCGCGGCCTTGGCCGGGGAGAGCAGGTGCCCGACGCCGTCGCCGAAGGCGGAGAGCGCCGAGTACGCGAAGACACCGGCGCCGAGCTTCGCCGCGCCGTGCGGCCCGCCCTTGTACACGGGGAGGTAGAAGGTGAGCGGGTTCGCCAGGTGGGGGGCCACCTGGCGGGAGACCGCACGGCGCTCGAAGTGGTTCTCCGCCACCAGCTTCACCGCGCCGGTCTGCAGGTAGCGCAGTCCGCCGTGGAGCAGCTTGGAGGAGGCGGAGGAGGTGGCACCGGCGAAGTCGCCGGCGTCGACCACGGCCACCCTGAGGCCGGACTGCGCGGCGTGCCAGGCGGTGGAGATGCCGAGGATGCCGCCGCCGATCACGAGAAGGTCGTACGACGCCTTGGAGAGCTGCTCCCGGGTCTCGGCGCGGCTCGGGTTGGAGCCGGAGGCCGGGCGGGTCCCCAGGGCAGGCACGGACTGCAGGGTGGACTGAGTGGTCATTGCGGTTCTTACTCCTCGTCCTCGAGCCAGCCCATGGTCCGCTCGACGGCCTTGAGCCAGCTCTTGTACTCACGGTCGCGGGTCTCCGCGTCCATGCGGGGGGTCCACTCGGCGGCCCGTCGCCAGTTGGCGCGCAGGTCGTCGGTGCTGTTCCAGAAGCCGACGGCGAGGCCGGCGGCGTAGGCGGCGCCGAGGCAGGTGGTCTCGGCGACCATCGGGCGCACCACGGGGGCGTCCACGAAGTCGGCGAGGGTCTGCATCAGCAGGTTGTTGGAGGTCATGCCGCCGTCGACCTTGAGGGCCGAGAGCTCGACACCGGAGTCCTTCGTCATGGCGTCGGCGATCTCGCGGGTCTGCCAGGCGGTCGCCTCCAGGACGGCGCGCGCGAGGTGCGCCTTGGTGACGTACCGGGTCAGGCCGGCGATCACACCGCGGGCGTCGGAGCGCCAGTACGGGGCGAACAGGCCCGAGAAGGCCGGCACGAAGTAGGCGCCGCCGTTGTCCTCGACCGACAGGGCCAGGGTCTCGATCTCGGCGGCGGTGGAGATCAGGCCCATCTGGTCGCGCATCCACTGCACGAGCGAACCGGTGACGGCGATCGAGCCCTCCAGGGCGTAGACCGTGTCCTGGTCGCCGATCTTGTAGCCGACCGTGGTCAGCAGGCCCGAGTAGGAGTTGATGATCTTGTCACCGGTGTTCATCACCATGAAGGTGCCGGTGCCGTACGTCGACTTCGTCTCGCCCTCGGAGAAGCAGGTCTGGCCGAACAGGGCCGCCTGCTGGTCGCCGAGCGCGGACGCGACGGGGATGCCGCCGAGCAGGTCGCCGAGCCTGCCGCCCTTGATCTCGCCGTAGACCTCGGCGGAGGAGCGGATCTCGGGGAGCATCTGCAGCGGCACACCGATGGACTCGCAGATACGCGGGTCCCACTCCATGGTGTGCAGGTTCATGAGCATGGTGCGGGAGGCGTTGGTGACGTCGGTGACGTGCCGACCGCCGTTCACGCCGCCGGTCAGGTTCCAGATGACCCAGGTGTCCATGGTACCGAAGAGCAGGTCGCCCGCCTCGGCGCGCTCGCGCAGGCCGTCGACGTTGTCGAGCAGCCAGCGGGCCTTGGGGCCGGCGAAGTACGAGGCGAGGGGGAGGCCGGTCTCGCGGCGGAAGCGGTCCTGGCCGACGTTGCGGCCGAGTTCCCGGCACAGCGCGTCGGTGCGGGTGTCCTGCCAGACGATGGCGTTGTGGACGGGCTCGCCGGTGTTCTTGTCCCAGACCAGCGTCGTCTCGCGCTGGTTGGTGATGCCGATGGCCTTGATGTCGTCACGGGTGACGCCGGCCTTCTCGACCGCCCCGGCGACGACCTCCTCGACGTTGGTCCAGATCTCGGTGGCGTCGTGCTCGACCCATCCCGGCTTGGGGAAGATCTGCTCGTGCTCCTTCTGGTCGACGGCGACGATGCGTCCATCGCGGTCGAAGACGATGCAGCGGGAGGAGGTGGTGCCCTGGTCGATGGCGGCGATGAAGGGGCCTGCGGTGTGGGCGTCGGTCACTGTGTGCTCCTGGGATTCCGTGGTGGGACGGCCGGTGCTACGGCGCGTGTGCTGCGGCTCGATGATGGCCGAGCGGATACCCGCTCAGGCGAACGCGACGTTGTAGACACCTCCCGCGATCGCTCCGCCGATGAGCGGACCGACGACCGGGATCCAGGCGTAGCCCCAGTCGGAGCCGCCCTTGTTGGGCAGGGGCAGCAGCGCGTGGACGATGCGCGGGCCGAGGTCGCGGACCGGGTTGATGGCGTAGCCCGTCGGACCACCGAGGGACAGACCGATGGAGACCACCACGAACGCGGTGACCAGGGCGCCCAGGGTGCCGAGACCGTTGCCCTCGTCGTTGAGGCCCTGGGTGAGGATGGCGAGCAGCAGGACGAAGGTGCCGATGATCTCCGTGGCGAGGTTCTGCACCACGTTGCGGATCTCGGGACCGGTCGAGAAGATGCCCAGCACGGGGCTGGCTCCGGTCTCCTGCGCCTCGACGGCCTTGGCCGTCGTGTCCTGCGCGCCCGGGCCTCCGACGATCTCACGGTCGGTGAGGTGCGCCTGGAACTGGCCGTAGTAGGCGACCCAGACCAGGACCGCGCCGATCATGGCTCCGAGCAGCTGGCCCGCGAGGTAGGTCGGGACGTTGCCCCAGTCGCCGTCCTTGATCGCGATGCCGACCGTCACGGCCGGGTTGAGGTGCGCGCCGGAGAGCGGACCGGAGATGTACGCCGCCGTCATGACGGCGAAGCCCCACCCGAAGGTGATGGCGAGCCAGCCGGCGTTGCGGGCCTTCGAGGCCTTGAGCGTCACGGCGGCGCAGACACCGCCGCCGAGCAGGATGAGTATGGCGGTACCGATGGTCTCGCCGATGAAGATGTCGGAGCTGGACACCCGCGACTCCTTTGTCCTTCGTCCAGGGGAAGCCGAACCCCGGGTCCCTCCGGGTGTTCCGGCGCCCTCGGTGTGAGAGCGATGGCGGCCCTTGGCGTTGTCACACTCTAACGCGTATTACCGGTAGGTGTTCGACAATGCCGACCGATGGACGGGAGTCTTGCCTGGCGTCACGGGTGCGTCAAGAGTTCTGTAATCGAAAGCACGATCGTTATTGATCGCCGCTGCCTATCGGTGCCGCGGACGGGGTGCCGGGCTCCTTGCCGGCAGGCGTCCGCCCGCGGGTACGACGAGGGGCCGGAACGCGCCCGGCGTCCGGCCCCTCGTGTGCGTGCGCGCCTCAGAACCGCCCGGCGCCCAGGTCCCGCGACACCGCGCGGGCGCAGTCCCGTACCGCCGCGATGAGCTCCGGCCGCAGCGCTCCCTCTTCGTCGGACCGGCACAGCCGCTCCACGGCGCCGGTGATGCCGACCGCGCCGACCGGCATGCGGCGCCGGTCGTGGATGGGGGCGGCGATGGACGCGACGCCCTCCCAGGTCTCCTCCACGTCGGCCGCGTAGCCCCGCGCGCGCGTGATGTCGAGGATGTGCTCGAAGTCGTCCGGCTCGCAGACGGTCCGGTCGGTGAACGCCTTGCGCTCGGCCTCCAGCGCCTCGCTGTGCGCCACCGGGTCGTACGCCGACAGCACCTTGCCCAGGGCGGTGGAGTGCAGCGGCTGCATGGCCCCGATCTCCAGGACCTGCCGGCTGTCGTCGGGCCGGAAGACGTGGTGGACGATCAGCACGCCCTGCTGGTGCAGGACGCCGAGATGGACGCTCTCGCCGCTGGACCGGGCGAGGTCGTCCGTCCACACCAGGGCGCGCGCCCGCAGCTCGTGCACGTCGAGGTAGGTGGTGCCCAGGCGTAGCAGCTCGGCGCCCAGCTGATAGCGCCCGGAGGCCTCGTCCTGCTCCA
This sequence comes from Streptomyces sp. NPDC127100, assembly GCF_042724095.1. Taxonomy (NCBI): domain Bacteria; kingdom Bacillati; phylum Actinomycetota; class Actinomycetes; order Kitasatosporales; family Streptomycetaceae; genus Streptomyces; species Streptomyces sp. NPDC127100. The sequence continues at coordinate 53,146 of NZ_JBHXFL010000038.1, read as the reverse complement.
CGAAGCCCTCCTGCTGGAGCGTGCGCAGGATGCCGTGGGCGGTGCCCTTGGCCAGACCCAGCGACGAGGCGATGTCCGACAGGCCGAGCCGCCGCTCGCCGCCCCCGAGCAGGCGCAGCATCGCGGCCGCCCGCTCGAGCGACTGGATGTTCCGTGCCATCGACGTACTGCCTCCGTCCCCTTCGACTGCCGACCTCGGCGTCGCTGACGTCGTTCGGCAATGCCGAACACTACCGGTCCATGCCGACCTCCCGCTAATGGTCGGCGGGCAACTGTTGCATCCGGACCGCGTTCCGGACGGGTCCCGGCTGTCCGGAACGCGACCGTCCTCCGGCGTCGGACCGGCGGCGGGATTCGTCCCTTCGGGTGTGCGCGTCACCCCTGGGGGAGGGCATCCGGCCCTCCATCCTCGTCCGTCTCGTGGACGCCCCGACCACCGGCCCCGGCTCCCGGCTACCCTGGCGACGTGCGTTCTCCCCGGGACGTTCTGGACGGACGGCACCGGGCAGCGCAAAGCCGACAGCCGTCGCATCCTAGGGAGCCCCTTCATGGCCTCGTCGCCGTCCACCCCGTCCGCCGACACCCGGACCCGTGTGTCCGCCCTCCGTGAGGCACTCGCCACCCGTGTGGTGGTCGCCGACGGAGCGATGGGCACCATGCTGCAGGCGCAGAACCCCTCGCTCGACGACTTCCAGCAGCTGGAAGGGTGCAACGAGGTCCTGAACCTGACCCGGCCCGACATCGTCCGCTCGGTGCACGAGGAGTACTTCGCCGCCGGCGTCGACTGCGTGGAGACCAACACCTTCGGCGCGAACCACTCCGCCCTCGGCGAGTACGACATCGCCGAACGCGTCCACGAGCTCTCCGAGGCCGGCGCCCGGGTCGCCCGCGAGGTCGCCGACGAGTTCGCCGCCCGCGACGGCCGGCAGCGCTGGGTGCTCGGCTCCATGGGCCCCGGCACCAAGCTCCCCACCCTCGGCCACGCCCCGTACACCACCCTGCGCGACGCCTACCAGCGCAACGCCGAGGGCCTGGTCGCCGGCGGCGCCGACGCCCTGCTGGTGGAGACCACGCAGGACCTGCTGCAGACCAAGGCCTCCGTGCTCGGCGCCCGGCGCGCGCTGGACGCCCTGGGACTCGACCTGCCCGTGATCGTGTCGGTGACCGTCGAGACCACCGGCACCATGCTGCTCGGCTCGGAGATCGGCGCCGCGCTCACCGCGCTGGAGCCGCTCGGCATCGACATGATCGGCCTGAACTGCGCCACCGGCCCGGCCGAGATGAGCGAGCACCTGCGCTATCTGGCCCGGCACTCCCGCATCCCGCTGTCCTGCATGCCCAACGCCGGCCTGCCCGTCCTCGGCAAGGACGGCGCCCACTACCCGCTGAGCGCGCCCGAGCTGGCCGACGCGCAGGAGACCTTCGTCCGCGAGTACGGCCTGTCCCTGGTCGGCGGCTGTTGCGGCACGACCCCCGAGCACCTGCGGCAGGTCGTGGAGCGCGTCCGCGACCTCACCCCCGGCGAGCGCGACCCGCGCCCCGAGCCCGGTGCCGCCTCCCTCTACCAGACCGTGCCCTTCCGCCAGGACACGTCCTACCTGGCGATCGGCGAGCGCACCAACGCCAACGGCTCGAAGAAGTTCCGCGAGGCCATGCTGGCCGGCCGCTGGGACGACTGCGTGGAGATGGCCCGCGACCAGATCCGCGAGGGCGCCCACATGCTGGACCTGTGCGTCGACTACGTCGGCCGGGACGGCGTCGCCGACATGGAGGAGCTGGCCGGACGCTTCGCGACCGCCTCGACGCTGCCGATCGTGCTGGACTCCACCGAGGTCGACGTCCTGCGCGCCGGACTGGAGAAGCTGGGCGGCCGCGCGGTGATCAACTCGGTGAACTACGAGGACGGCGCCGGACCCGAGTCCCGGTTCGCCAAGGTCGCGGGGCTGGCCCGGGAGCACGGCGCCGCGCTGATCGCGCTGACCATCGACGAGGAGGGCCAGGCCCGCACCGCCGAGAAGAAGGTCGAGATCGCCGAGCGGCTGATCGAGGACCTCACCGGCAACTGGGGCGTCCACGAGTCGGACATCCTCATCGACTGCCTGACCTTCACCATCTGCACCGGCCAGGAGGAGTCCCGCAAGGACGGCCTGGCGACCATCGAGGGCATCCGCGAGCTGAAGAAGCGGCACCCGGACGTCCAGACCACGCTCGGCCTGTCCAACATCTCCTTCGGCCTCAACCCGGCCGCCCGCATCCTGCTGAACTCGGTCTTCCTGGACGAGTGCGTCAAGGCGGGGCTGGACTCGGCGATCGTGCACGCCTCCAAAATCCTGCCGATCGCCCGCTTCGACGAGGAGCAGGTCACCACCGCCCTCGACCTCATCCACGACCGCCGCCGCGAGGGCTACGACCCGCTGCAGAAGCTGATGCAGCTCTTCGAGGGCGCCACCGCCAAGTCGCTGAAGGCGTCCAAGGCCGAGGAACTGGCCGCCCTCCCGCTGGAGGAGCGCCTCAAGCGCCGCATCATCGACGGCGAGAAGAACGGCCTCGAGCAGGACCTGGACGACGCCCTGAAGGAGCGCCCGGCCCTCGACATCGTCAACGAGACCCTCCTGGACGGCATGAAGGTCGTCGGCGAGCTCTTCGGCTCCGGCCAGATGCAGCTGCCGTTCGTGCTCCAGTCCGCCGAGGTCATGAAGAGCGCGGTGGCCCACCTGGAACCGCACATGGAGAAGACCGACGACGAGGGCAAGGGCACCATCGTGCTGGCCACCGTCCGCGGCGACGTCCACGACATCGGCAAGAACCTCGTCGACATCATCCTGTCCAACAACGGCTACACCGTCGTCAACCTCGGCATCAAGCAGCCGGTCTCCGCGATCCTGGAGGCCGCCGACGAGCACCGGGCCGACGTCATCGGCATGTCCGGGCTCCTGGTCAAGTCCACGGTGATCATGAAGGAGAACCTGGAGGAGCTCAACCAGCGGGGACTGGCCGCCGACTACCCCGTCATCCTCGGCGGCGCCGCCCTCACCAGGGCGTACGTCGAGCAGGACCTGCACGAGATCTACGACGGCGAGGTCCGTTACGCCCGCGACGCGTTCGAGGGGCTGCGCCTGATGGACGCCCTGATCGGCATCAAGCGCGGGGTGCCCGGGGCCAAGCTGCCCGAGCTGCGCCAGCGCCGGGTGCGGGCCGCCACCGTCGAGGTGGAGGAGCGGCCCGAGGAGGGCCACGTCCGCTCCGACGTCGCCACCGACAACCCCGTCCCCACCCCGCCCTTCCAGGGCACCCGCGTCGTCAAGGGCATCCAGCTCAAGGAGTACGCGTCCTGGCTCGACGAGGGCGCCCTCTTCAAGGGCCAGTGGGGCCTGAAGCAGGCCCGCACCGGCGAGGGACCCTCGTACGAGGAGCTCGTCGAGACCGAGGGCCGGCCCCGGCTGCGCGGCCTGCTGGACCGGCTCCAGACGGAGAACCTGCTGGAGGCCGCCGTGGTCTACGGCTACTTCCCCTGCGTCTCCAAGGACGACGACCTGATCGTCCTGGACGACGCCGGCAACGAGCGCACCCGCTTCACCTTCCCCCGCCAGCGGCGCGGCCGGCGCCTGTGCCTGGCCGACTTCTTCCGCCCGGAGGAGTCCGGCGAGACCGACGTCGTCGGCTTCCAGGTCGTCACCGTCGGATCCCGGATCGGCGAGGAGACGGCCCGGATGTTCCAGGCCAACGCCTACCGCGACTACCTCGAGCTGCACGGACTGTCCGTCCAGCTCGCCGAGGCCCTCGCCGAGTACTGGCACGCGCGCGTGCGATCCGAGCTCGGCTTCGCCGGTGAGGACCCGGCCGGGATGGAGGACATGTTCGCCCTGAAGTACCGGGGCGCCCGCTTCTCCCTCGGCTACGGCGCCTGCCCCGACCTGGAGGACCGCGCCAAGATCGCGGACCTGCTCCGGCCGGAGCGCATCGGCGTCCACCTCTCGGAGGAGTTCCAGCTCCACCCCGAGCAGTCCACCGACGCCATCGTGATCCACCACCCGGAGGCCAAGTACTTCAACGCGCGCTGACGCCGGTACGGGCCTTCCGCACCGCTGCGGGCGTCACACCAGGCGTTCCGGTTCGGCACGACGTACACTGGTCGGTCCACTGCAGGCCGGTTCCCTTCGTGGGAACCGGCCTGATCGTCCCTCAAGGAGGTACGTGGATGACCAGTACGGTCCCCGCGCTCGGAACCCGCACGGCCGAAGGCTCAGCCCTCCAGGCGGTGCTCCTCGACATGGACGGCACCCTGGTGGACACCGAGGGCTTCTGGTGGGACGTCGAGAAGGAGGTCTTCGCCTCGCTCGGCCACACCCTCGACGACTCGTGGCGCCACGTGGTGGTCGGCGGTCCCATGACCCGCAGCGCGGGCTTCCTCATCGAGGCCACCGGGGCCGACATCTCGCTCGCCGAACTCAGCGTGCTGCTCAACGACGGCTTCGAGGAGCGCATCGGCCGCACCCTGCCCCTCATGCCGGGCGCGGCCCGGCTGCTCGCCGAGCTGGCCGAGCACCGGATCCCGACCGCCCTGGTCTCCGCCTCGCACCGGCGCATCATCGACCGCGTCCTGACCTCGCTCGGCCGCCACCACTTCGCGCTCACCGTCGCCGGCGACGAGGTCCCGCGCACCAAGCCTTACCCCGACCCCTACCTGGCCGCCGCCGCCGGACTCGCCGTGGACCCGGCCCGGTGCGCCGTGGTCGAGGACACGGCGACCGGAGTCGCCGCCGCGGAGGCCGCCGGCTGCCACGTCGTGGCCGTCCCCTCGGTCGCCCCCATCACCCCGGCCGCCCGGCGCACCGTGGTCGGGTCACTGGAAGAGGTCGACCTGTTCTTCCTGCGCGGCCTGATCACCCACGTGGGCTGAGCACGCGCCCACGCGTGCGGAGCCGTCGGCCGGCCGTGTGCGCGAACGCCCCGGCCGGACCGGGGCCGCGCACGGAGCGTGAAACCGGACGCGCCGACGGCCGGTTTACGACGGCCACCGAACCCACCCACATGTGACGTTCACCACGCAATCAGGGGTCGACAGGCGGGTGCGGCTGTGCAGATTCGCCCCAGGAGAACGTTGTCGGCGCGCCCTTGTGTCCCGATTGGTGAAGCGCTGCACTAATCCTTCCGCTGTCGGGTTTTCGGTGTGTCCGCGCCCGGTTTCGCTCTGTGATGAGCCCTCAACTCCGGGGGCTGCGGGCCTCCGTGCGGGCGCGGACTAATCTCGTCGCGAGAACCTCGGCCACTACCCCGTGATCGGCCAGCGACACCCCTGCATGCCGCATACACGGACCGACAGCTCTGGAGAAACTCGAGCATGAACCGCAAGACTTTGGTGCTGCCGGCCGTCGTCGGCCTGCTCGCCCCGGTACTCGCCGCCTGCGGCGGGTCCGACGGAGGCAGCGGCGGCGGGGACGCGATCGTCGTCGGCACCACGGACCGGTTCACCGCCTCGGAGGAGGCCCCCGCGCCCCTCGACCCGGCGTACGCCTACGACGTCGGCTCCTGGAACCTGCTGCGTCAGACCGTGCAGACGCTGATGATCCAGCCGCGCGGCGACGGCCAGCCGGTGCCCGAGGCGGCCGAGAAGTGCGACTTCACCGACACCGGCAACGAGCGCTACGCCTGCACCCTGCGTGACGGACTGAAGTTCGCCAACGGCGACCCCGTCACGGCGGCCGACGTGAAGTTCTCCATCGAACGCGCCCTGTCCATCAAGGCCGACAGCGGTGTGTCCTCCCTGCTGTCCACCGTCGACACCGTGGAGACCCAGGGCGACCGCGAGGTCATCTTCCACCTCAACACCGCCGACGCGACCTTCCCGTTCAAGCTGTCGACGCCGGTCGCCGGCATCCTCAACCCCGACGACTACGACAAGGGCAAGCTGCGCGCGGGCTTCGAGGTGGACGGCTCCGGTCCGTACACCATGAAGTCCGAGGTGAAGGACGGCGAGCTGACCAAGGCCGTGTTCTCCAAGAACCCCTCCTACAAGGGCGCTCTCACGGTGAACAACGACAAGGCCGAGGTCGTCTCCTTCGCCGACGCCGACAGCATGGGCACGGCGCTCGCCAAGGGCGACATCGACGTGATGTCCCGCGCGATGACGCCGGACCAGATCCAGAAGCTCGCCAACGCCACGGGCACCGACGTCGACCTGGTCGAGATGGCCGGTCTCGAGATCCGCTACCTCGCCTTCAACACCAAGGCCCCGAGCGTGCGGACCAAGGCCGTCCGGCAGGCGGTCGCCCAGCTCATCAACCGCAGCGAACTGGTCTCGAGCGTCTACGGCTCGCAGGCCGAACCGCTGTACTCGCTGGTCCCGGCCACCATCACCGGCCACTCGAACTCGTTCTTCAACAAGTACGGCGACCCGAGCGTCGAGAAGGCCAAGTCCCTGCTGGAGTCCGCCAACGTCTCCACGCCGGTGAAGCTGACCCTGAACTACACCACCGACCACTACGGTGCGGCCACCAAGCAGGAGTTCGAGCATCTGCAGAAGCAGCTCAACGACAGCGGCCTGTTCCAGGTCGACGTCAAGGGCACGCCCTGGGACAAGTTCCGGCCGGCCGAGCTGAAGGGCGAGTACGACGTCTTCGGCATGGGCTGGTTCCCCGACTTCCCCGACGCGGACAACTTCCTCGCGCCGTTCCTCGACAAGGGCAACATGCTGAACTCGCCCTACACGAACACCGAGGTCATCAACCAGCTCATCCCGGAGTCCCGCCGCGAGGCCGACCGGCTGTCCGCCCGTGACAGCCTGACCGAGATCCAGAACCGCGTCGCCGCCGACGTCCCGATGATCCCGCTGTGGCAGGGCAAGCAGTACGTCGCGGCCCGGGACGACATCACCGGTACCGCCTACGTCCTCAACTCCGCCTCCTCGCTGCAGCTGTGGGAGCTGGCCCGCGGTGTGAGCGGCTGACGCCACCCGGCACCCGCCGCGCCGTACGAACCGAAGGGCGCCCTCCTTCCCGGTGGAAGAGGGCGCCCTTCGGGCTTCCCGGGCCGGGGCCACCGCGAGACGGTGGCGGCGGCTGCCGCGGGCCTACTGCGCGCCGGGGCGCACCAGCCCGCTCTCGTACGCGTACACGGCTGCCTGTACCCGGTCGCGCAGCCCCAGCTTGGTGAGCACATGCCCGACGTGCGTCTTCACGGTGGTCTCGCTGACGAACAGGTCGGCGGCGATCTCCGCGTTGGACAGGCCACGCGCCACCAGCTTCAGGACCTCCACCTCACGGTCCGTCAGCGTGTGCAGAGTGTCCGGCACCGGCTCGTCGCCGGAGGGCAGGTGGGTGGCGTACTTGTCGAGCAGCCGCCTGGTGATGCTCGGCGCGAGCATCGCCTCGCCGTTCGCCACCACGCGGATCGCCTGCACCAGTTCATGGGCCGGGGCGTCCTTCAGCAGGAACCCGCTGGCACCCGCCTTCAGCGCCTCCACGACGTACTCGTCGAGGTCGAAGGTCGTCAGGACCAGCACCTTGGCCGGACCGTCCCGCTCCGGGCCGGTGATCTGCCGGGTCGCCTCCACACCGTCCATCCGCGGCATGCGGATGTCCATCAGCACCACATCGGGCTGCAACGCCCGCACCTGGTCCAGAGCCTGAAGGCCGTCTCCGGCCTCGCCGACGACCGCGAGGTCCTGCTCCGCCTCCAGAATCATCCGGAAGCCCGTGCGCAGCAGCGGCTGGTCGTCGACCAGTAGGACGCGGATGGCCACGTAAGTCTCCTTCGCTAGTCCGGCCCCATTCTGCCCTGCTCGGTGGTGCCCGACTCGGCCGCCCTCACCGGCAGCGGATAGGGCGGGGGAGTGCCGCCGAACTCCGGGCAGTGCGCCTGGTGGTCGCACCAGCCGCACAGCTTGGTGGGGCGCGGCCGCCAGTCACCGGTCTCGGTGGCGAGCCGGATGGCCTCCCACAGAGCCAGCAGCTTGCGCTCGACCCGCTCCAGGTCGGCGACGACCGGGTCGTACGTGAGCACGTCACCGCTGCCGAGATAGACGAGCTGGAGCCGCCGTGGGACGACCTTCTTCAGCCGCCACACCACCAGCGCGTAGAACTTCATCTGGAACAGCGCGCCCTCGGCGTACTGCGGCCGGGGTGCCTTGCCCGTCTTGTAGTCGACGATCCGCACCTCGCCGGTGGGGGCCACGTCGACCCGGTCGATGATGCCGCGCAGCCGCAGCCCGGAGTCCAGGTCGGCCTCGACGAACAGCTCCCGCTCGGCGGGCTCCAGCCGGCTCGGGTCCTCCAGCGTGAACCAGCGCTCGACGAGCCGCTCCGCCTCGGCGAGCCAGCCGGCCATCCGCTCGCCCTCGGGGTCGTCCGCGAACAGCTCTCCGACCTCGGGCCGGGTCTCCCGCAGGCGGTCCCACTGCCCGGGGATCAGTGCCTTGGCCCGCGGCGGCGTGCGCTCGGCCGCAGGTGCGTCGAAGAGCCGCTCGAGCACCGCGTGCACCAGGGTGCCCCGGGTCGCCGCCTCACTGGGCTTCTCCGGCAGCCGGTCGATCACCCGGAACCGGTACAGCAGCGGGCACTGCATGAAGTCGCCGGCCCGCGACGGCGAGAGCGAGGCGGGCGCCGCGGCCGCGGACACGGGCGGCCGCGGGCCGGCGGCCGCCGACCCGCCCTGGGGCGTGTCCACCGTCTCCGCCGCTGCCGCTGCCGCCGGGGCGGGACCGCCGGCGTCCTCCGCGACATCCTCGATGCTCGTCTCCATGTCCACAGACCTTACGGCCCGCCACCGACAGTGACCCAGTCGCGGCCGCGACCCGCGCGACGGACGGGGAAGCACAGGGTGCCGGGGCGGAAGGGGCCGCGACGGCCGCATACCATCGACATCAGACCCTCCCGCACCGCAGGCGCGGGAAACGCTTCGAACGAGGGGACACCGTGGACGTGAGCGGCGGGAACGGGCACCCGCGGTCCGGCAACGACGAGCCGGCCGGCCCCCACGCGGGGTCCCCGGCCCCGGACCCCGTGCACCCGGAGCCCACGGCTGCCGACACGCCCGGGGAACGGCCTTCGCACCCGGGGGAGGGCCCCGCGGAACAGTCACGGACAGTAGGCAAGGGCGAGGACACCGGAGACCGGACGGACCCGCCGGCGGCCGCCCCTTCGGACGGGCCCCCCGCCGAGGACGCCGCCGCACGGAACGAGCCGGGGAAGGACACCCCGCACGCGCCCGCACCGCAGCACCCGGATTCCGACGGCCGCACGCCGGAGGCCGGCACCCCGCCGGCGGGCCCGGCACCCCACCACCACGCCCGTTCCGAGGCCCACACCGGTGCCGGCCCGGGACGGCCACCGCAGCGCCGCCCCGAGCCCGGAGGCGGGCTTTTGATGGGGCGGCCCTTCGGCGTGCCCGTGTACGTCGCGCCGAGCTGGTTCCTGGTCGCCGCGCTGATCACCTGGGTGTTCGGCGGCCAGCTCGACCGGGTCCTGCCCGAGCTCGGCGCCGCACGCTACCTGGTCTCCCTCTTCTTCGCGGTCGCGTTCTACGCCTCCGTCCTCGTCCACGAACTGGCGCACACCGTGGCCGCCCTCCGCTTCAAGCTCCCGGTGCGCCGCATCCAGCTCCAGTTCTTCGGCGGCGTCTCCGAGATCGAGAAGGAGGCCGAGACCCCCGGCCGCGAGTTCGTGCTGGCCTTCGTCGGCCCGCTGCTCTCCCTGGTCCTGGCCGGCGTCTTCTACCTCGCCCTGCTGCCCGTCGAGCCGGGCACCGTCCCCGGCGTCCTGCTCGCCGGCCTGATGATCTCCAACCTCATCGTGGCGGTCTTCAACCTGCTCCCCGGCCTCCCCCTGGACGGCGGCCGGATGCTCCGCGCCGTCGTCTGGAAGGTCACCGGCAAGCCGATGACCGGCACGGTCGCCGCCGCCTGGGTCGGCCGGGCACTCGCCGTCTCCGTCCTGATCGGGCTGCCGCTGCTCACCCAGTCCGGCGCGCTCGGCTCCGGCGCCGTGGACAACGTGGGCATGGACACCCTGATGGACGCCCTGCTCGCCGCGATCCTGGCCGCGATCATCTGGACCGGCGCCGGCAACAGCCTGCGCATGGCCCGCCTGCGCGAGCACCTGCCCGAGCTGCGCGCCCGCGCCCTCACCCGGCGCGCGGTCCCCGTCCCCGCCGCCACCCCGCTCTCCGAGGCCCTGCGCCGCGCCAACGCGTCCGGAGCCCGCGCCCTGGTCGTCGTCGACGCCGAGGGCAGGCCGGTCTCCCTGGTCCGTGAGGCCGCCATCGTCGGCGTACCCGAGCACCGCCGCCCCTGGGTCCAGGTCAGCGAGCTGGCGCAGGACCTCACCGAGGGCATGCGCGTCTCGGCCGAGCTGTCGGGCGAGGAGCTCCTCGACGCGCTGCGGGCGTCCCCGGCCACCGAGTACCTGGTGGTCGAGGAGACCGGCGAGATCTTCGGCGTGCTGTCCGCGGCGGACGTGGAGCGGGCCTTCGTCAAGGCGATGGCGCGGCCGAGCTGAGCACGACCCCGAGGGCGCCGGGAGGCGGGTGGGCGACCACGCGCCGCCCGCGGCGTTCCCCGCACCGTCGTCCCGCCCCTCGGCCGGTAAATCGCCCGGCAGGGAACCGGTAGGCTGGTCACATGTCCGAACCGACCGGTGCCGCCCGCAGGCGCGGGCCCTTCAAGGTCGGGGACCAGGTTCAGCTGACCGACCCCAAGGGCCGCCACTACACGTTCACGCTCGAGGCCGGGAAGAACTTCCACACCCACAAGGGTTCCTTCCCCCACGACGAACTGATCGGTGCTCCCGAGGGCAGCGTTGTCCGCACCACCGGTAACGTCGCCTATCTCGCGCTGCGCCCCCTGCTCCCCGACTATGTCCTGTCCATGCCCCGCGGGGCCGCCGTCGTCTACCCGAAGGACGCGGGGCAGATCCTGGCCTTCGCCGACATCTTCCCCGGCGCGCGCGTCGTCGAGGCCGGCGTCGGCTCCGGCTCGCTCAGCAGCTTCCTGCTGCGTGCCATCGGCGACCAGGGAATGCTGCACTCCTACGAGCGCCGCGAGGACTTCGCCGAGATCGCCCAGCAGAACGTGGAGCGCTACTTCGGCGGCCCGCACCCCGCCTGGCAGCTCACCGTCGGCGACCTCCAGGACAACCTGTCCGACGCCGACGTCGACCGGGTCATCCTCGACATGCTCGCCCCCTGGGAGTGCCTGGAGGCCGTCTCCAAGGCGCTCGTGCCCGGCGGCATCCTGTGCTGCTACGTCGCGACCACGACCCAGCTGGCCCGCACCGTCGAGTCCATCCGCGAGATCGGCTGCTTCAACGAGCCGACCTCGTGGGAGACGATGATCCGCAACTGGCACATCGAGGGCCTGGCCGTCCGCCCGGACCACCGGATGATCGGCCACACCGGCTTCCTGCTGACCGCCCGCCGCCTCGCCGACGGGGTCGAGCCGCCCATGCGCCGCCGCCGCCCCGCCAAGGGCGCCTACGGCGAGGACTACGCCGGCCCCAATGCCGACGGAGGCTCCGGCCGCTGACGCGGTCCCTTCCCGCCCGCAACGCAACGGCGCCGTGGTGCAGTTCCCGCACATCCCGGGGAACTCCACCACGGCGCCGCCGCGTTGAGGTTCCTGTCCGGGCGGCCCGCCGACGGGAGCCCGGTCCGGGCCCGCGGGGCCGGGGCCGCTGTCCGGGCCCGAGGGCCGGGCGGAACCCGAGTGAGTACCCACCCCGCCGTTCCCCCGCACTGTGACGTGTGGCACGATGCAGGCCACCCCCACCGGCACAGCCCTCACAGGAGACACTCCTCGTGCAGCACCCCGCCGTTCCGGACCTGTCGCACACGCACACCCGGCCGATCCACTGGGTCGCCACCGCCACCGCTCTCGCCGGAGTCGTGGCCCTCTCCTCGGTCCTGCAGCCCGACGCCGCGACAGCGGCCCAGGCCGCCGGACCGGAGACGAAGACCGCCCCGGTGCACGTCACCGCGCCCGACCCGGCCACCGTCACGTTCCCCCTGGACTGCGGCCCGGTCCAAGCCCTGGTGCAGAAGAAGGCGTCCGGGGACCTCGACGGCGACGGCCGGTCCGAGACGGTGGCCGTCGTGCACTGCGACGCCCCCATGGGCACCCCGCCCGACGGCGTCTACGTCGTCACCCGGGACGCCGGCAGCGGCAAGTCCCGTGTGGTGGCCACCCTGGTGGACCCCAAGGAGCGCCGGACCGTCACCGACCTCGCGGTGCGCGGCGGCGCCGTCCTCGCCACGCTCCTCGGCTACTCGACGGCCGACGTGCCCAGTTGCTGCCCGGACGTCACCGACGACGTGAAGTGGCAGTGGAAGAACGGCGCGTTCGTCCGCGACACGCCGTCCCGGGCACGGACCGTCTGAACGACAGGGCCCCCACGCGTGACCTGACCCCACCGTTATGGTCACCGTGCGTGGTGCTACGTCACAGTTCGGTCACTCTGCGTCCGGACCGTAGACCTCGGCCCTGTCCGAAACGCGACGTACATGGATGCACTCGCCGGGGCATTCCTTCGCCGAGTCGACCACGTCCGTCAGGAGCGGCAACGGCACGGGCGTTGTCGCTCCCTTCGCCTGCAGGAGCTCGTCGTCCGCGCCCTTGACGTAGGCCAGACCGTCGATGTCCAGCTCGAACACCTCGGGCGCGTACTGCGCGCAGATGCCGTCACCGGTACACAGGTCCTGATCGATCCAGACCTCGAGAGCCTCGCCGTCGACTCCGGCCTCCTGCTGCACACTCATTGCTTCCTGCCGTTTCCTGCGTCGAACCGGTCGGGAATCCGGCCAGCTCTGACGGGTGTTGAACGCTTCGACCCTACCCCCGCCTGGGTTCCCGTCACGTTCCGTGGGTATTCCCCTGGCGTGAGGGAGAGCGCAAGGGTGAAGATCGGACACACCCCGCAGTCTTTGTGATCTAGGGGTTTCAATCGACACCCACCCAGGTAGGGTCTGGAAGCGTCCAGCTCCCCTTGGAGGAGGTGAGGACCGTGGCAGCCCACGACGACGACATGAACCGCGGCATCCGCCCGGGACGCGGGTCCGAGGACCCGGCCGGGCAGGTGGCCTACCTTGAGCAGGAGATCGCCGTCCTGCGACGCAAGCTCGCCGACTCTCCGCGGCACACGAGAATTCTCGAAGAGCGGATCGTCGAGCTGCAGACCAACCTGGCCGGCGTGTCCGCCCAGAACGAGCGACTCGCCGGCACGCTCCGCGAGGCCCGCGACCAGATCGTGGCCCTCAAGGAGGAGGTCGACCGGCTGGCCCAGCCACCGGCGGGCTTCGGCGTGTTCCTGCAGGCCAACGAGGACGGCACCGCCGACATCTTCACCGGCGGCCGCAAACTCCGGGTGAACGTCAGCCCGAGCGTCGAGCTCGAGGAGCTCCGGCGCGGCCAGGAAGTGATGCTCAACGAAGCCCTCAACGTGGTCGAGGCCATGGAGTACGAGAGCGTCGGCGACATCGTCACCCTCAAGGAGATCCTCGAGGACGGCGAGCGCGCCCTCGTGCTCGGGCACACCGACGAGGAGCGCGTGGTCCGGCTCGCCGAGCCGCTGCGGGGCATCACCATCCGCCCCGGCGACGCCCTCCTGCTCGAGCCACGCTCCGGATACGTCTACGAGGTCGTCCCCAAGAGCGAGGTCGAGGAACTCGTCCTCGAAGAGGTCCCCGACATCGGCTACGAGCAGATCGGTGGCCTCGGCGGACAGATCGAGGCCATTCGCGACGCGGTCGAGCTCCCCTATCTCTATCCGGACCTCTTCCGGGAGCACGAGCTGCGTCCGCCCAAGGGCGTCCTGCTCTACGGGCCCCCGGGATGCGGCAAGACACTCATCGCCAAGGCCGTCGCCAACTCGCTGGCCAAGAAGGTCGCCGAGGTGACCGGCCAGGCCGCCGGCAAGAGCTTCTTCCTCAACATCAAGGGACCCGAGCTCCTCAACAAGTACGTCGGCGAGACCGAGCGGCAGATCCGCCTCGTCTTCCAGCGTGCTCGGGAGAAGGCCAGCGAGGGCACCCCCGTCATCGTCTTCTTCGACGAGATGGAGTCCCTCTTCCGCACCCGCGGCTCCGGTGTCAGCTCGGACGTGGAGAACACCATCGTCCCGCAGCTGCTCGCCGAGATCGACGGTGTGGAGGGCCTGCAGAACGTGGTCGTGATCGGCGCCTCCAACCGTGAGGACATGATCGACCCCGCCATCCTGCGGCCCGGCCGGCTCGACGTGAAGATCAAGATCGAGCGCCCGGACGCCGAAGCGGCCAAGGACATCTTCGGCAAGTACCTCACCGAGCGCCTCCCGCTCCACGAGGACGACCTCTTGGAGCACGAGAAGGACAAGGCGGCCACCGTCCAGAGCATGATCCAGACGGCGGTGGAACACATGTACGCCGAATCCGAGGAGAACCGCTTCCTGGAAGTCACCTACGCCAACGGCGACAAGGAAGTCCTCTATTTCAAGGACTTCAATTCCGGCGCCATGATCGAGAACATCGTCGGCCGCGCCAAGAAGATGGCGATCAAGGACTTCCTCGACAAGAACCAGAAGGGTCTCCGCGTCTCCCACCTCCTCCAGGCCTGCGTGGACGAGTTCAAGGAGAACGAGGACCTGCCCAACACCACCAACCCGGACGACTGGGCCCGCATCTCCGGCAAGAAGGGCGAGCGGATCGTGTACATCCGTACGCTCGTCACCGGAAAGCAGGGCGCGGACACCGGACGCTCCATCGACACGGTGGCGAACACCGGTCAGTACCTGTAAAAGGCAGGGCGGCTGCGGGTGCCCTCAGCGGGTACCCGCAGCCGACTGTTTTTGGGGGCCACGGCTGGAGCAAGGCAATGAGGCAAATGATCTCCCCACCAGCGCAGAGGCGTTCTAGGCTCTTCCGTACCGCCGAGTCGCGCAGTGCGGGGACGGGCACCGCACACGCACCGGAGCGCCACGTGAGCGGCGCCCACGACCGAGGGCGCCGCCGGGCAAGGAGGGCCGCATGACCGTACGGCGAGTAATGGGCATCGAGACGGAGTACGGGATCTCCGTCCCCGGTCACCCCAACGCCAATGCCATGCTCACCTCGTCCCAGATCGTCAACGCCTACGCGGCGGCGATGCACCGGGCCCGCCGGGCCCGCTGGGACTTCGAGGAGGAGAACCCGCTGCGGGACGCGCGAGGCTTCGACCTCGCCCGCGAGGCGGCGGACTCCAGCCAGCTCACCGACGAGGACATCGGCCTGGCCAACGTCATCCTCACCAACGGAGCACGGCTCTACGTCGACCACGCCCACCCCGAGTACAGCGCGCCGGAGGTCACCAACCCGCGGGACGCCGTGCTGTGGGACAAGGCCGGCGAGCGCATCATGGCCGAGGCGGCCGAACGGGCGGCCCAGCTGCCCGGCGCCAGGCCGATCCACCTCTACAAGAACAACACCGACAACAAGGGCGCCTCCTACGGCACGCACGAGAACTACCTGATGAAGCGGGAGACCGCCTTCTCGGACATCGTGCGCCACCTGACGCCCTTCTTCGTCTCCCGCCAGGTCGTCACCGGCGCCGGCCGCGTCGGCATCGGCCAGGACGGGCACGAACACGGCTTCCAGCTCAGCCAGCGCGCCGACTACTTCGAGGTCGAGGTCGGCCTGGAGACGACGCTGAAGCGGCCCATCATCAACACGCGCGACGAACCGCACGCCGACGCGGAGAAGTACCGCCGCCTGCACGTGATCATCGGCGACGCGAACCTGTCCGAGATCTCGACCTACCTGAAGCTGGGCACGACGGCCCTGGTCCTGTCCATGATCGAGGACGGCTTCATCGCCGTCGACCTGGCCGTGGACCAGCCCGTGCGCACCCTCCACCGGGTCTCGCACGACCCGTCCCTCCAGCACCTGATCACCCTCCGCAGCGGGCGCACCCTCACCGCGGTGCAGCTCCAGATGGAGTACTACGAGCTGGCGCGCAAGTACGTGGAGGAGCGGTACGGCGCGGACGCCGACGAGCAGACCAAGGACGTCCTGGGCCGCTGGGAGGACACCCTCAACCGTCTCGAGAACGACCCGATGAGCCTCGCCGGCGAGCTGGACTGGGTCGCCAAGCGGGAGCTCATGGAGGGCTACCGGCGCCGGGACAGCCTGGACTGGGACGCCGCCCGGCTGCACCTGGTCGACCTCCAGTACGCCGACGTACGGCCCGACAAGGGCCTGTACAACCGTCTGGTGGACCGCGGCCGCATCAAGCGGCTGCTGGACGAGACCGAGGTCGAGCGGGCCCGTACGAAGCCCCCGGAGGACACCCGGGCGTACTTCCGCGGCCGCTGCCTGGAGCAGTACGCGGACGACGTCGCGGCGGCCTCCTGGGACTCGGTGATCTTCGACCTGCCGGGGCGGGACTCCCTCCAGCGGGTGCCGACCCTGGAACCGCTTCGCGGAACGCGTAATCACGTCAAGGAGCTCCTGGACCGCTGCCGCACCGCGGACGACCTGGTCAGGGTCCTGTCCGGCGGGTGACGGCGCCGAGCGGGTACCCGGGAGACGACCGCCGGACAGGGTGAAAGTCACCGCGTCCGGGAACCATCGAGATGACCCCCGCACGTTGAGGAAACTGCGGGGCCGATGTCGGACCCGGCTTGTAGGGTCTGATCTTGACCGAGCAACTGTGTCGGGCGAACCGAGCGGGGTGAGGGTTATGGCGACCAAGGACACCGGCGGCGGGCAGCAGAAGGCCACGCGTTCCACCGAGGAGGTCGAGGAGCAGGCGCAGGACGCGCAGGCGTCGGAGGACCTCAAGGAGCGCCAGGAGAAGCTCAGCGACGACGTCGACTCCGTCCTGGACGAGATCGACGACGTCCTCGAGGAGAACGCCGAGGACTTCGTGCGCTCCTTCGTGCAGAAGGGCGGCCAGTAGGCCTGTCCCTCCCCTGGACACGTGGGCCCGAGGGCCGACGAGGGACGGACGAGCAGGACGAGTGTCGCGCGCGGTGCGGTGGAAGCCGTGCCGCGCGCGGCCGGAAAACGGGGGGCCGTGGTGTTCGTTCCGTGGTTCCCGCCGAGTATGTGGATCACCGCCGCCAGGCGGGTAGGGTCCGTGGCACAGCAGACGCATACCTGGAAGGAATCGCGTGGAAGCCAACACTCGTAGCACCGGGCGTCTACCAGCTGCCTTCCTGACGCCCGGGTCCTCTTCGTTCATGGACTTCCTGGGAGAGCACCAGCCCGAGCTGCTCCCGGGCAACCGGCAGCTGCCGCCGGTGCAGGGCGTGGTCGAGGCGCCGCACGGCACCACGATCGTGGCCGTGACCTTCCCCGGCGGCGTCGTGCTCGCCGGTGACCGGCGGGCGACCATGGGCAACATGATCGCGCAGCGGGACATCGAGAAGGTGTTCCCGGCCGACGAGTACTCGGCGGTGGGCATCGCCGGCACGGCGGGTCTGGCCGTGGAGATGGTGAAGCTCTTCCAGCTGGAGCTCGAGCACTTCGAGAAGGTCGAGGGCGCGCAGCTGTCCCTGGAGGGCAAGGCGAACCGCCTGTCGACGATGATCCGCTCCAACCTGGGCATGGCGATGCAGGGGCTGGCCGTGGTGCCGCTGTTCGCCGGTTACGACGTGGACCGCGGCAGGGGCCGCATCTTCTCGTACGACGTCACGGGCGGGCGCTCCGAGGAGCACCACTACGCGACCACCGGGTCCGGATCGATCTTCGCGCGCGGCGCGATGAAGAAGCTCTTCCGCGAGGACCTGAGCGAGGAAGAGGCCACGACACTCGTGGTCCAGGCGCTGTACGACGCGGCGGACGACGACTCGGCGACCGGCGGTCCCGACGTCGCGCGCCGGATCTATCCGATCATCACTGTGATCACCGAGGACGGCTTCCGCCGGCTGACCGAGGACGAGAGCTCGCAGCTCGCCCGCTCGGTCCTCGACCGGCGGCTGGAGCAGCCCGACGGCCCGCGGGCCGCGCTGCTGTAGCGGCAGGGCCTCGCCGTGCGGATGACAAGTGGTCCAGTGACTTCGACAGAAAGGGACGGATAACCGGTGTCGACGCCGTTCTATGTCTCACCCCAGCAGGCGATGGCCGACCGGGCGGAGTACGCCCGCAAGGGCATCGCCCGTGGCCGCAGCCTGGTCGTGCTGCAGTACGCCGACGGCATCGTGTTCGTCGGCGAGAACCCGTCCCGTGCGCTGCACAAGTTCAGTGAGATCTACGACCGGATCGGCTTCGCGGCCGCCGGCAAGTACAACGAGTACGAGAACCTGCGCATCGGTGGTGTGCGGTACGCCGACCTGCGGGGCTACACCTACGACCGGGACGACGTGACGGCCCGGGGGCTCGCCAACGTGTACGCCCAGACGCTGGGCACGATCTTCTCCAGCTCGGCCGAGAAGCCGTACGAGGTCGAGCTGGTCGTCGCCGAGGTCGGGGAGAGCCCCGAGGGCGACCAGATCTACCGGCTTCCGCACGACGGCTCGATCGTGGACGAGCACGGCTCGGTCGCGGTCGGGGGCAACGCGGAGCAGATCAGCGGGTACCTGGACCAGCGGCACCGGGACGGCATGACGCTGGCCGAGGCGCTGAAGCTGGCGGTGCAGGCGCTGTCCCGCGACACCAACGGCAGCGAGCGGGAGATCCCGGCGGAGCGGCTGGAGGTCGCCGTGCTGGACCGTACGCGGCCGCAGAAACGGAAGTTCAAGCGGATCGTGGGGGGTCAGCTGTCGCGGCTCCTGGACGGGGGAGCGGGCGGGGGCGGGACCGCGTCCGAGGCCACGTCCGGGAACGAGGACGGGGACGAGGAGTAGGCACGCCGGTGCCCTTGCCGTCGGCCGCCGTGGGACGCCCACGGCGGCCTGTGCGGGTTCGGCGGGGGTGCGTGTAGCGCGTGCGGTGGCCCGCGCGTCACCCACCCGGCGCCGGGCGCCTCACCGGGGTGGCGCCGTGGAGCCCCGCACGACCAGGTTCACCGGGATGTCGCCGGCCTCCGGGGTCCCGCCCTCCAGAACCGCCAGCAGCGCCCGCATCCCCCGTTCGCCGAACAGCTCGGCGTCCAGGCGGACGGTCGTCAGCTCGGGGTCGATGGCCGTGGCCAGGCCGAGGTCGTCCAGGCCGGTGACCGAGAGGTCGTCGGGGACGCGCAGTCCCGCGCGCCGGGCCGCCTTGTACGCGCCGGCCGCCAGTTTGTCGTCGTCGCAGACCAGCGCCGTCGGACGGGGGCCCGGGCCCGCGAGCGCGGCCTCCGTGGCCGTCAGCGCGTCCTCGATCGAGATCCGGGCCCTGGCGGTGCGCAGCGTCGTGCCGGGGACGGCCTCCAGCCGCGCCGCGAGTTCCCGCGCGCGGACCTCGAACGTCCAGGACGGGACGTCCGCCGCCAGGTGCAGGAAACGGCGGTGGCCCAGCGACAGCAGGTGCTCCGCGATCTGACGGATGGCGTCCGCGATGTCCAGGTTGACCGTCGCCGCGCCCAGGCTGCCCTCCGGGTCGCTGTCCAGCATGACGAGCGGGAGCTGGTCGCCGCGGATGGCGGTGAGCGCGTCGGCGGCCATGGAGGACGCGATGACCCCGTCCAGGGCGGCCTGGGCGGAGGCGAAGGGGTCCCGGGCGGGCCCGACGCCCTCGGGGGAGGGGTAGAGGACCACTCCGAAGCCGTGCTCGGCGGCGACGCGCGCCGCGCCGGTGTAGACGCCGGCGAAGAACTCGGTGGTCAGCGCGGGGACGACCAGCAGAACCGTGCGGGTCCGGCCCAGGCGGAGATTGCGGGCGGCGAGGTTCGGGCGGTAGCCGAGCGCGTGGGCGGCCTCGCGGACGCGCTGGGCGGTGGGTTCCGACACGCGGCCGCGCCACTTGTCGCCCAGGACCAGGGAGACCGCTGCCTGGGAGACGCCGGCGGCCTGGGCGACGTCCCGGCTGGTGGGGCGGGTGCTGCCTCGTGCCACCGTTCGCCTGCGCTTTCGTCTGGACTCGTGAACAGCCGACATGGTACGTATGACGGCGGAAGTTATACGTAAAACCTCATCGAGGTCCCATGCGAAGGGGGTGGGTCGTGGTCGCCGGATACCTGGACATTCTCCGGGCGCGACACGCCGTACGGCTGCTCGTCGGCACGCTCGTGGGGCGGCTGCCCAACGCCACCGCGGCGATCGCGATCGTGCTGTTCGTCCGGGCCGAGGGCGGCTCGTACAGCCTCGCGGGGGCGCTGGCCGCCGTGTACGGCGTCGCCAACGCCGTCGGGCAGCCCGTGCTGGGCCGGCTCGTCGACCTGCACGGGCAGCCCCGGGTGCAGCTGCCGGCCGCCGTGCTGTCGGGGCTGGCCATGGCGGTCTTCGCGTTCGCCGGTACCGGGCAGGCGGCGCTCGCGTACGCGGCCGTGGGTGCCGCGGGACTGTTCACGCCCCCGCTGGAGGGCGGACTGCGGGCGCTGTGGCCGAGTGTGCTCCGCGAGGAGGGCCAGGTGCACACGGCGTACGCCATGGACGCCGTGGCGCAGGAGGTCATGTTCACCGTCGGGCCGCTGCTCGTCACGGTGTGCGTGTCGCTGTGGTCGCCCCTGGTGGCGCTGCTCGTGCTGAACGCGGTGGGTGTGCTGGGTGCCCTGTCGGTGGTCGTGTCGCCACCCTCGCGCGCGTGGCGGTCGGCTCCGCGCGAGGCGCACTGGCTGGGCGCGCTGCGGTCGTCCGGGCTGCTGGCCCTGCTGGGGGCCTTCCTGTTCATCGGGATGGCGCTGGGGTCCATCACCGTGGCCTCCGTGCCCTACGCGGACGAGCACGGCGGTGACGCCGTCTACGGCTGGCTGATGGCCGCCCTGGGGCTCGGCGCGCTGGTCGGCGGGGCCGTCTACGGGGCCCGGCAGTGGGCCGGGGACCCGGCGCGGCGACTGAGGCTCCTGGTGGCCCTTCTGGCGGTGTGTTACCTGCCGCTGATGCTGATGCCGGGCACGGTCGCCATGGTGCTGCTCACCGCGGTCGCGGGTGTCTTCCTCGCGCCGTGCATCGCCTGCGCGTTCGTCCTGGTGGACCGGCACGCGCCGCGGGGCACGGTGACGGAGGCCTTCTCCTGGCTGGTGACGACGTTCACCGTGGGGGCCTCGGTGGGTACGGGCCTGGCCGGACCGGTCGTCGAGGCGGGCGGGGCCCTGTGGGGCTTCGCCGTGCCGGGGGCGGCCGGCGTGGTGTCCCTGCTCGTGCTGGCGTGCACGGGACGGGTCCTCGCAGCTCCGGCCCGGGGAGCGGTGGTTGCCGCTTCATCGGAAAATGATCCGAACCGTGCCGTCGAACCCCGTTTCAGTTCGGGTCATCAGGCGTAATGTTCAGTCATGGACCGCCGCATTTTCGGGCTGGAGAACGAGTACGGCGTCACGTGCACGTTCAGGGGACAGCGCCGCCTGTCGCCTGACGAGGTGGCGCGGTACCTCTTCCGCCGTGTCGTGTCATGGGGCCGCAGCAGCAATGTCTTTCTGCGCAACGGGGCCCGCCTCTATCTCGACGTGGGATCACATCCGGAATACGCGACACCCGAATGTGACAACGTGATCGAACTCGTCACCCACGACAAGGCGGGCGAGCGCATTCTCGAAGGACTCCTGGTGGACGCCGAACGACGCCTGCACGAGGAGGGAATCGCGGGCGACGTCTACCTCTTCAAGAACAACACCGACTCCGCGGGAAACTCCTACGGCTGCCACGAGAACTATCTGGTGGCGCGGCACGGGGAGTTCTCCCGGCTCGCGGACATCCTCATCCCGTTCCTGGTGACGAGGCAGCTGCTCTGCGGCGCCGGCAAGGTGCTGCAGACGCCGCGCGGTGCCGTGTACTGCGTCAGCCAGCGGGCCGAGCACATCTGGGAGGGCGTCTCCTCGGCGACCACCCGTTCCCGGCCGATCATCAACACCCGCGACGAGCCGCACGCCGACGCCGAGCGCTACCGGCGCCTGCACGTCATCGTGGGCGACTCCAACATGTCCGAGACGACCATGCTGCTCAAGGTCGGCGCCACCGACCTGGTGCTGCGCATGATCGAGGCGGGCACGGTGATGCGCGACCTGACCCTGGAGAACCCGATCCGGGCGATCCGCGAGGTCAGCCACGACATCACCGGGCGGCGCAAGGTGCGCCTGGCCAGCGGCCGGGAGGCCTCCGCGCTGGAGGTGCAGCGGGAGTACTACGAGAAGGCCGTGGACTTCTGCGAGCGCCGCGGCATCCGCACCGGGACGGTGGAGCGGGTGCTGGAGCTGTGGGGCCGCACGCTGGACGCGATCGAGGCCGAGGACCTGGACCGCATCGACACCGAGATCGACTGGGTCATGAAGTACAAGCTCCTCGAGCGGTACCGGGCCAAGCACAACATGACCATGTCCCACCCGCGGGTCGCGCAGATAGACCTCGCCTACCACGACATCCACCGCCGTCGTGGCCTGTACTACCTGCTCGAGAAGAAGGGTCAGGCCGCCCGGGTCGCCAACGACCTGAAGATCTTCGAGGGCAAGTCGGTTCCGCCGCAGACCACTCGGGCCCGGCTGCGCGGCGACTTCATCAGGCGGGCCCAGGAACAGCGCCGGGACTTCACGGTCGACTGGGTCCACCTCAAGCTCAACGACCAGGCGCAGCGCACCGTGTTGTGCAAGGACCCGTTCCGTTCGGTGGACGACCGGGTGGAGAAGCTGATCGCCGGAATGTGATCCGGACGCACCGGGAAGGCGTTCCGCGCCCGAAGGGCACGGAACGCCACACGGGCACCGTACGTTAGCCGTACGGTGCCCTTCTCACGTCGTAGAGTTGCGCGCACGCCACAAGCAAGATCGACCCATACCGATACCGATACGAGGCCCCCACCGTGCGCCGACGCTCACTCCTCATCGCCGTTCCCGCCGGACTGGTCACGCTCGCCGCATGCGGTGACGAGGACTCCGGCTCGAGCAAGGCCACCGACAGCGCGACGCCCCAGGCGTCGGCCACGTCCGCCGCTCCGAGCCCGAAGATCGTCGACGGCCCGCTGCCGGCGATCACGGCGGGCACGAAGTTCGGGGAGAAGCCGACCGTGGCCAAGGGCAGCGGTGAGCCCTCCAAGGACCTCGCGGTGAAGACGGTGATCGCCGGCGGCGGCAAGGCGGTCGCCGAGAACGACTTCCTCGTGGCCGACTACCTGGGCCAGATCTGGTCCAGCGCGAAGGTCTTCGACAACTCCTACGACCGCAAGACGCCGATCGTCATCCAGCTGGCGCAGGGCAGCATCATCGACGGCTGGCGGTACGCGCTGGCCGGCAAGAAGACCGGCAGCCGCGTCGAGTTCTCGGTGCCGCCCACCTACGGCTACGGCGAACAGGGCAACGAGCAGGCGGGCATCAAGGGCACCGACACCCTCGTGTTCGTGGTCGACGTGAAGGACACCTTCAACGCCAAGAGCTCCGCCAAGGGCAAGGACGTCCCGCAGGACGACGCGGCGCTGCCCGAGGTCGGCACGAACACCGACGGCGCGGCGCCCTCCATCGAGGTGCCCGACACGCAGGCGCCGAAGAAGCTCGTGGCCAACTACGTCATCGAGGGCGACGGCCCCGAGGTCGGCGCGCAGAGCACCGTGCTCGTCCAGTACAAGGGCGTCGTGTGGGACGGCGGCAAGGAGTTCGACTCGACGTACAGCAGGAAGCAGCTGACGTCCTTCTCGCTCCAGCAGGTCGTCAAGGGCTGGTCGCAGGGCCTGACCGGCAAGAAGGTCGGCAGCCGCGTCCTCATCGTCATCCCGCCGGACCTGGGCTACGGCGACAACCCGCCGCAGGGCAGCGGCATCGAGAAGGACTCCACGCTGGTGTTCTCGGTCGACATCCTCGCTTCGATGTGACCCGCCGGGATGTAAGACTTGGGCGTTGCCTTTCCGCAGACAAGCAGGAGCCAGACACGTGAGCATCGACAAGCCCGAGATCGACTTCCCCGGCGGCGAGCCCCCGGCGGACCTCGAGATCAAGGACATCTGGGAGGGCGACGGCCCGGTCGCGCAGGCCGGCCAGACCGTGACCGTCCACTACGTGGGCGTGGCCTTCAGCACGGGCGAGGAGTTCGACGCCAGCTGGAACCGCGGTGCGCCGTTCCGCTTCCCGCTCGGTGGCGGCCGTGTCATCAAGGGCTGGGACCAGGGCGTGCAGGGCATGAAGGTCGGCGGCCGCCGCCAGCTGACCATCCCCGCGCACCTCGCCTACGGCAACCAGAGCCCGACCCCGGCGATCCAGCCCGGCGAGACGCTGATCTTCGTCGTCGATCTGCTCGGAGTCTGACCGACGTCCGATCGAAGCCGGTCATCCGGGGCCCATGCCTGGTCGGGCATGGGCCCTCGGCTTTTGCCGCGCCACCGCGGGGCGGTACGGTCATCCGTCGTAAGCACCATAGGGAGAAGGGCGTCGATGGCCATTGCCAAGGCCGAGCGGCTGATGAACCTGGCGCTGTGTCTGCTCGGGACGCGGCGGCCACTCAGCAAGCGCGAGCTGCGTGAGTCCATCGAGGCCTACCTCGAGGCGGGATCCGACGACTCCTTCAACCGCATGTTCGAGCGGGACAAGGACGACCTGCGGGAACTCGGCCTGGTCATCGAGACCGTCGAGGGCCTCGACGGCGAGATCGGGTACCTGGCCCGCCGCGACAGCAACCGCCTGCCACCCATCACCCTCGACGCCGAGGAGGCCGCGGCCCTCGGGCTCGCCGCCAAGGTGTGGCAGCAGGCCAGGCTCGCCGGCGCCGCCAGTGGCGCGCTGCAGAAGCTGCGGGCGGCCGGGCTGCCCGAGGACGTCGACCCGTACGAGGCGCACGGCGCGCTCGAGCCGCGCATCCCCGTGCACGAGGCCGCCTTCGAGCCGCTGATGCTGGCCTGCCGCGACCGCCGGCCGGTCCTCTTCGACTACCGCAAGGCCAACGCGGCGCAGCCCGAGCCGCGGCACGTCGAGCCATGGGCCCTGGAGTGCTGGCGCGGCCACTGGTACCTGGCGGGCTTCGACCGCGACCGCGGCGCGGAGCGGGTCTTCCGGCTGTCGCGGATCACCGGCAAGGTGCGCTCGCGCGGCGCGCGGTTCACCGCTCCCGTTCCCGACGTCGTCACCGTCCGTGAGACGGTCGCGAGCTGGGCGGGGGAGACCGCCGACCGCTCGGCGCTGATCCGGCTGCGGACGGGCGCGGGCTACCCCCTTCGGGCGAAGGCCACCGCCGTGCGGGAACGCGGGGACGGCTGGGACGAGTTGGAGATTCCGTACGGGCACGGCCTGGACGCCTGGCTGGTGGAGTTCGGGCCGGACGTGGTGGTCCTGGAGCCCGCGGAGCTGCGTGCGGACGTGGTGGACCGGCTGCGCGCCGTGGCCAAGGGCTGAGGGGGACGGACAACACAGTGGCAGGCAAACCGGTCAGGCCCGTGAACGCCATCGACCAGACCCGACGGATGCTGTCCCTGGTGACGTATCTGCGCGAGCGTCCCGGCGCCCGGGTCGAGGACGTCGCGCGTGCCTTCGGCATCACCGAGGACGAGCTGGTCTCCGACCTCGACGTGCTGCCCATGTGCGGCACCAGCTTCCGCGGCGGCGATCTGCTCGACATCGACACCGACGGCGAGCGCATCTGGTGGCACAACCCGGCCGCCCTGGGCGCCGACGCGGCAGAGCCG
Organism: Streptomyces sp. NPDC127100; assembly: GCF_042724095.1. Classification (NCBI taxonomy): domain Bacteria; kingdom Bacillati; phylum Actinomycetota; class Actinomycetes; order Kitasatosporales; family Streptomycetaceae; genus Streptomyces; species Streptomyces sp. NPDC127100. The sequence continues at coordinate 27,535 of NZ_JBHXFL010000038.1, read as the reverse complement.
CTGCGGCTCGCCGCCGACGAGGCCACCGCGCTGCTCGTCGCCGCCCGCGCGGTGGCGACCCTGCCCGGCCTGCGCGAGAGCGACCGGCAGGCGCTGCTGCGGGCCACCGCCAAGGTCGAGACGGCGGCGGGCGAGGCCGCGGGCGCCAGTTCGCGCCTGTCCGTCACCTTCGAGTCCGAGGGCGGTGTCTTCGCCGACGTCGACCGGGCGATCTCCGAGCGCCGGCGCCTGTGGATCCGCTACTACTCCCCGGCCCGCGACGAGCTCACCGAGCGCGAGATCGACCCCATCCGCCTCGTCAGCGTGGGGCACACGTACGTGGAGGCCTGGTGCCGCCGCTCCGAGGCCCGGCGCACCTTCCGGCTCGACCGGGTCGCCGAGATCCGGATCCTGGACGAGCCGGCCGCGCCACCCGAGGTGGAGCTGCGGGACCTGTCCGAGGCGCTGGTGCAGCCGGCCGCCGAGGACCCCGAGGTCGTCGTGGAGGTCGGTCCGGGCGGACGCTGGGTCGCCGAGTACTACCCGCACGACAGTGCGCAGGAGCTGCCCGACGGCGGCCTGCGCATCACCCTGCGCACGCCCGACCCGGCGTCCCTGCGACGGCTGGCGCTCCGGCTCGGGCGCGACGGCCGGATCGTGTCCCCGCCCGAGCTCGCCGGCAGCGCCCGGCAGGCGGCCCGCGAGGCGCTCGCCGCCTACGACGGGATCGAGGCCGTCGCGGCGCACGGTGCGGGGCCGGCACCGGCGACCGGGGCGGGGCCCACGGAGGCCGGCGGACCGGACCGGTACGACAGGCCGGAGCGGGCGCGGTGAGCGAGGTGACGGGACCCGGTCTCCCGGACGTGACGGCGGCCTCGGCGTTCGCCGGCATGAGACGTGTCTCCCCGGTCGTCTTCCGGGCCGGCTGCCCGGACTGCCGGGGCCGCTTCGAACTCGCCGCGAGCGCCCTGCGCCTGGCCATCGGCGCCACGAGCCGCACCACGTTCTACTCCTTCACGTGCCCCGAGTGCGGGTCCGCCGTCCGCAAGCCCGCGGGGGAGCGGATCGTGGAGCTGCTCACGGGCGGCGGGGTCAGGACCCTGCGGCTGCACTCCACCGTGTGACCGGCCGCCGTTCACGACCGGCCCGCGGGACGGACTAGGCTCGGTGTCATGTTCTGGCCGATGTTCGCGGTTGCCGTGGGTTTCCTGGGTCTCGCCGTTCTCGCGGTGTGCGCCGTACGGGTGTTCGTCGAGGCGCAGAGGCTGGGACGGCAGGTGACGGACTCGGCGTCCCGCATCAACCGGGCCGCCGCGGACCTGGAGCGCGCCGCCCAGAGCGCCGCCCGCTCCGCGGACGCCCTGTGAGTCCGGCCCCATTCCGGGAGTGACCCGGCGGGTGCCGAGAGCCGCGTTCGGGGCGACTTCGCCCTGTCACCACGCAGGTTCCGAGAGGTACGCTGCTGATCGCGCTCCGGAAAACGAGGCCCGGACGCGGACGGGAGTACGCACGGGGATTGCCTGACGTTCACCCCTGAGCGTTACGATCGCTGCACGAGACGATCGGTCGGACACCTGTCCAACGGGTCGCACAGCACCCCCACCCAGCCGCCTCGGTGAGAAGGTAAAGACTTATGTTCGGAAGGCTCGGCGCCCCCGAGATCATTCTCATCCTCGTCGTCATCGTCCTGTTGTTCGGCGCGAAGAAGCTTCCGGACATGGCGCGCTCGCTCGGCAAGTCCGCGCGCATCCTCAAGAGCGAGGCCAAGGCGATGAAGGACGACAACAAGTCCGCCGCCCCCGCCGACCCGCCGAACCCCGAGCAGTCCGCGACGCAGCGCACCATCCAGGCCGCCCCCGGCGACGTGACCAGCTCCCGCCCGGTCACCGAGCCGACGGACACGACCAAGCGCTGACGCAGGGCCGGTGAGGACCGGCCCGCCGCACGAGATGAGGACGTGGGTTGCTCAAGTCTGCCCGCAAGAAAGAGAAGGATCCCGAGGGGCGGATGCCCCTCGTGGAGCACCTGCGTGAGCTGCGCAACCGGCTCGCGAAAGGCATGCTGGCGATCACGGTCGTCACCGTGGCGGCTGTCTTCTACAGCCAGCAGCTGATGACCTTCCTCATGGACCCCGTGCCGCGCTGTACCGAAGGTCTCGGGGAGTCCACCGGAGGCGCCTGCGCCGTCATCGCCTACACCGACCTGCTGTCCCCCTTCACCACGACGGTGAAGGTGTGCCTGATGGCGGGCATCGTCCTCTCCAGCCCGGTCTGGCTCTACCAGCTCTGGGCCTTCGTGGCGCCGGGTCTGCACAAGAACGAGCGGAAGTACACGTACTGGTTCGTGGCGGCGGCCGTACCCCTCTTCCTCGGCGGCGGGTGGCTCGCCTACACGATCATGCCCATCAGCATGCGCGTGCTGCTGGGGATCACGCCCGACGGCTCGGCGAACATCCTGCCCATGGACAAGATCCTGGACTTCATCGTCCGGATGATCCTGATCTTCGGCGGTGCCTTCGAACTGCCCCTGGTCCTCGTCATGCTCAACCTCGCCGGTGCCGTCACCGGGCGCAGGATGGCCGGCTGGTGGCGTGGCGTCGTGATGGGCGTCTTCGTCTTCGGCGCCGTGGCGACACCCACCACCGACCCCGTCGGCATGATCGCCCTCGCCGGGCCGATCGTCGTCCTGTACTTCATGGCGGTCGGGTTCGCCCTGCTGAACGACAAGCGACGCCGCCGCGCCGACAGCGACGCCGAACTCGACGACGACGAGGCGTCACAGCTCGACCTCACGCCGGAACCGGTCGACGAGGTCGAACCCGTGACGGCGGCGCGGGCCCTGCCCCAGCAGGCGAGCGGTGCCGTCGACGGCACGCCGTCGACCCGGTACAACGGCTACGACGACGTGACCTGACCCGGCAGCGGTACGGGAGAGGGGCCGGACGGATCACCGTCCGGCCCCTCCCGCATGTACGGCGCACCGGGACGAACATCACATCGGGGACGTGACGCCGGTATCCGGGCGCGGGTCGGATAAAGATCGTCCTGTTGTCAGTGGGGCCCGGTACGCTCGAAAGTACGATGACAGAGGATCTCTCACCGGCCGAGCGGTACGCGGCAGCCCGTCAGCGTGCTGCCGAGCAGGCCACCGCGCTCGCGGCCTTCCGCGAGATGTACGACTTCGGCCTCGACCCCTTCCAGATCGAGGCCTGCCAGGCACTCGAGGCCGGCAAGGGCGTGCTGGTCGCCGCGCCCACCGGCTCCGGCAAGACGATCGTCGGCGAGTTCGCCGTCCACCTCGCCCTCCAGCAGGGCAAGAAGTGCTTCTACACGACACCCATCAAGGCCCTGTCGAACCAGAAGTACGCCGACCTGTGCCGCCGCTACGGCGCCGACAAGGTGGGGCTGCTCACCGGCGACAACAGCGTGAACTCCGACGCCCCGGTGGTCGTGATGACCACCGAGGTGCTGCGGAACATGCTGTACGCCGGCTCGCAGACCCTCCTCGGCCTCGGCTACGTGGTGATGGACGAGGTGCACTACCTCTCCGACCGCTTCCGCGGCGCCGTGTGGGAGGAAGTGATCATCCACCTCCCCGAGTCGGTGACCCTGGTGTCGCTGTCGGCGACCGTGTCGAACGCCGAGGAGTTCGGCGACTGGCTGGACACGGTGCGCGGCGACACCCAGGTGATCGTCTCCGAGCACCGTCCGGTGCCGCTGTTCCAGCACGTGCTGGCCGGGCGCCGCATGTACGACCTGTTCGAGGAGGGCGAGGGCCACAAGAAGGCCGTCAACCCGGACCTCATGCGCATGGCCCGCATGGAGGCGACCCGCCCCTCGTACCAGGACCGCCGCCGGGGCCGGCACATGCGGGAGGCCGACCGCGAGCGCGAGCGCAGACAGCGCTCCCGCATCTGGACGCCGGGCCGGCCCGAGGTCATCGAGCGGCTCGACTCCGAGGGCCTGCTGCCCGCGATCACGTTCATCTTCAGCCGGGCCGCGTGCGAGTCCGCCGTCCAGCAGTGCCTGTACGCCGGACTGCGGCTGAACGACGACGACGCGCGCGCCGAGGTGCGCGCCCTCGTCGAGGAGCGCACCGCCTCCATCCCGGCCGAGGACCTGCACGTCCTCGGTTACTACGAGTGGCTGGAGGGGCTGGAGCGGGGCATAGCCGCCCACCACGCGGGCATGCTGCCGACCTTCAAGGAGGTCGTCGAGGAGCTCTTCGTGCGCGGCCTGGTCAAGGCCGTCTTCGCCACCGAGACCCTCGCCCTCGGCATCAACATGCCCGCCCGCTCGGTGGTGCTGGAGAAGCTGGTCAAGTGGAACGGCGAGCAGCACGCCGACATCACCCCCGGCGAGTACACGCAGCTCACCGGCCGGGCCGGCCGGCGCGGCATCGACGTCGAGGGCCACGCCGTCGTGCTGTGGCAGCGCGGCATGAGCCCCGAGCACCTGGCCGGGCTGGCCGGCACCCGTACCTACCCGCTGCGCTCCAGCTTCAGGCCGTCGTACAACATGGCGGTCAATCTGGTCGAGCAGTTCGGCCGGCACCGCTCGCGGGAGCTGCTGGAGACCTCCTTCGCGCAGTTCCAAGCCGACAAGTCGGTCGTCGGCATCTCCCGGCAGGTCCAGCGCAACGAGGAAGGCCTGGAGGGCTACAAGGCCTCCATGACCTGCCACCTCGGTGACTTCGAGGAGTACGCGCGGCTGCGCCGCGAGCTGAAGGACCGCGAGACCGAACTGGCCCGGCAGGGCGTCAGCCAGCGGCGCGCCGAGGCCGCCGTGGCGCTGGAGAAGCTGAAGCCGGGTGACGTGATCCACGTGCCGACGGGCAAGTACGCCGGTCTCGCCCTGGTGCTGGACCCGGGCCTGCCCGCCGGACGCTCCAACGGCCACCGCGGCTTCGAGCACCACGACGGCCCGCGCCCGCTGGTGCTGACCGCCGAGCGGCAGGTCAAGCGGCTGGCGTCGATGGACTTCCCGGTGCCCGTCGAGGCGCTGGAGCGGATGCGCATCCCGAAGTCCTTCAACCCGCGCTCCCCGCAGTCCCGTCGGGACCTCGCCTCCGCGCTGCGCACCAAGGCCGGCCACATCCCGCCGGAGCGGGCCCGCAAGAAGCGTTCCCAGGCGGCCGACGACCGGGAGATCGCCCGGCTGCGCAAGGCCATCCGCGCCCATCCCTGCCACGGCTGCGACGACCGCGAGGACCACGCCCGCTGGGCCGAGCGCTACCACCGGCTGATGCGTGACACCTCCCAGCTGGAGCGCCGGATCGAGGGACGGACGAACACCATCGCCCGCACCTTCGACCGGATCGTCGCCCTGCTGACCGAGATGGACTACCTGCGCGCCGACGAGGTCACCGAGCACGGCAAGCGGCTCGCCCGGCTGTACGGCGAACTCGACCTGCTCGCCAGCGAGTGCCTGCGCGAGGGCGTCTGGGAGGGGCTCTCCCCGGCCGAGCTCGCCGCCTGTGTCTCGGCGCTGGTCTACGAGTCGCGGGTCGCCGACGACGCGATGGCCCCGAAGGTGCCCTCCGGGAAGGCCAAGGCCGCGCTCGGCGAGACGGTGCGCATCTGGGGACGGCTGGACGCCCTGGAGGAGGAGTTCCGGATCAGCCAGACCGAGGGGGTCGGCCAGCGCGAGCCCGACCTCGGCTTCGCCTGGGCGGCCCACGAGTGGGCGTCCGGCAAGGGCCTCGACGAGGTGCTCCGCGAGGCGGAGATGCCGGCCGGTGACTTCGTGCGCTGGTGCAAGCAGGTCATCGACGTCCTCGGCCAGATCGCGGCGGCCGCGCCCCGCGAGGGCTCGACGGTCCCGAAGAACGCCCGCAAGGCGGTCGAAGGGCTGCTGCGCGGAGTGGTCGCCTACTCGTCCGTGGGCTGATCCGCCCCACCGGCCCGGCAGGGCGCGGTCCGTCCCCGTACACGCGGGCGGACCGCGCCCCGCCGGGCCTTCGTGCTTCCGGGGCACGGCGTCCCGATCACTCGTCACGGTGAGTGGTATTCGCACGCCCGCACGCCCTTACTCAAGGTGTTCGAACGACTGCCCAGCGTGCAAATGAACCCGAGGCTACTCCGGCACCCATGCCCGTTTCAGGTGCTTGCCGAATATGACACGACGATGATCCGCTCGGACTAGGCTCGCCCGCAGCGCACCGAGTTGAGGTGGATTCGCGCGCTTGTTCCCAATGCGCCGAACGTCCCGTCAGCTCCCGCACACATACCCCCCTGCAAGCTTCCCCATCCCCGCCGACTCGTTTCAGAGGGCCTACATGGTGAGTGTTGATTCCCCTCCAGGGCGCCGTGAACTTCCTTACGCGCGGACGCTGTTGCTCCCCGTCATACTGATGGCCGCGGCGACCGGGGCCGCCGTCGCCCTGGTGACGGACCCGGCCCGCCCCGCCGTCGGCTGGTGCGGCGCCGTCGCCACGCTGCTGGTGGTCGCCACGGCGGCCGAAGCGGTACGCCGCGGCCGTGCCCTGCGCGCGCTGCGCGCCGAACACGCCCGTCACAGCGCGTATCTGGAACGGCGGGTCGCCGGGCACCACGAGGAGATGGCCCGCATCGGCGGCGAGATCCTGCCCGCCGCCGTCCGCCACATGCGCCGGGGCAACACACCCGACGAGACGATGCGGCACCTGCCCGAACTCGACGCCTCCTACGCCGACCTCGGCGAGCCGCAACGGCATCTCATCCGCTCGGTGTGCGCGATCATCGACCACCAGGACGCCATGCGCGAGTCCGCCGAGCGCTCCTTCGTCGACATCGCCCGACGCGTCCAGGCGATCGTCCACCAGCAGAACAAGGAACTGCGCGAGATGGAGGAGGACCACGGACGCAACCCCGAGGTCTTCGACGACCTCCTGCGCATCGACCACGGCACCGCGCTGATCGGCCGCCTCGCCGACTCCATCTCCGTCATCGGCGGCGGCCGGCCCGGACGCCAGTGGCCCGACCCCGTCGCGCTCTACAGCGTGCTGCGCGGCGCCATGTCCCGGATCCTGGAGTACCGCCGGATCAACCTGGCCTCCATCGCCAAGGTCAACATCAAGGGCACCGCGGTCGAGCCGGTCATCCACGCCGCCGCGGAACTCCTCGACAACGCCACCCGCTACTCGCCGCCCGGGTCCAAGGTGCACGTCACCGCGACCGAGGTGCAGAGCGGCGTGTGCATCGAGATCGAGGACGCCGGCGTCAGCCTCAGCGAGGAGTCCCGCGCCCGCATCGAGGGCCTGCTCGAGGACGCCAAGCGCGGCACGGACGTGCAGGACCTCAGCCAGCACCCCCGCCTGGGCCTGTCCGTCGTCGGCCGGCTGTGCACCCAGTACGGCATGGACGTCTCGCTGCGGGCCTCCGCGTACGGCGGGGTCCGCGCCATCCTCATCGTGCCCGGCACGATGCTGACCACCGAGCCCGGCGTCGGCCTCGCCCACGGCATCGGCGCGACCTCGATCCCCACCCCGGGCCCCGACGCCCTCCCCGGCCCCCAGCGCAGGCCCAAGAAGCGCCGCCCCACCAGCCCGCGCGTCCCGGCCACGGTCTCGCTCGAGGACGACGTCCCCGAGGTCACCGAGTGGACGGCGGGCGGCCTCCCGCAGCGCCGCAGCCGGGTGAAGATGCCGCTCAGCCGGCGGCTCGCCGAACAGGCGGTCTGGGAGCGCGAGGACGCCGAGCGCGAGGCCCGGGAGGCCGCCGAACGGACCCGGAACGGCATCCCGGCGGAGCCCGAGCCCGAGCCGGCCGAGACCACCCCGCCGGGGCAGTGGGTCGAGGCCTTCTGGGAGGGCCTCAAGCAGCACCCGGGCCTGACCCAGGCCCACCAGCAGTCCACCAGCCGGCCGGCCGGCGCCCCGGCCGACGACGAGGGGAACCTCAAGTGATCGAACAGCAGGGCAAGTTCGACTGGATGCTCAGGGACCTCTACGACGGCGTACCGGGCATCGAGATGATCGTGGTGCTCTCCGCCGACGGACTGCGCATCGCCCGCTACTCCGGCGACCCGGACGCCGCCGACCGGGTCGCCGCGGCCTGCGCGGGCCTGCAGAGCCTGGCGGGGGCCGTCGCCCAGGAGATCCCCACCAGCGACGGCGAGATGAAGATGGTCATCATCGAGATGAACGGCGGCTACTTCTACCTGATGGCCGCCGGCCCCAACGCCTTCCTCGCCGTGCTCTCCGACGTCCGCTGCGAGCCCGGCCGGATGAGCCTCAGCATGGCCGACCTCGTCGCCCGCATCGGACCCCACCTGACCAGCCCCGCGCGGCGCAACGGGCAGACCGTATGACTCCTCCGCGGCGCCAGAGGCGAACCCCCGGCCACGATCCGTCCCCGGCGCCCCCGCCACCCGCGGAAGGCGAACTCCGCAACCCCGAGCGGCTGTTCGTCATCGGCGGGGACGGAGGCGGCGAGCGCGCCGACATCGACCTGGTCACGCTGATCGTGGCCCGCGCCGACCCGCCGGTGTCCGCCACACCGGAACAGGCGGCCCTGCTGCGGCTGTGCGCCGCACCCCTGTCCGTAGCCGAGCTGTCGGCCTACCTGAGCCTGCCGTTCAGTGTGGTGACCGTGCTGCTCACCGACCTGCTGACGGCGGAACTGGTGCAGGCCCGCGCCCCGGTCGTCCGCCAGAAGGCCGCCGACCGATCCCTTCTCGAAGCGGTGATGCATGGACTTCAAAAGCTCTGACACGATTCCGGGCCCACGGACGGAGGACCGGCTGCCGCACACGGCCGAGGCCGCCGTGAAGATCGTCATCGTGGGCGGTTTCGGGGTCGGCAAGACCACCATGGTCGGCTCGGTCAGCGAGATCAGACCGCTGACCACGGAGGAGACGATGACCCAGGCGGGCGTCGGCGTGGACGACAACTACGGCTCCGCCTCCAAGACCGCCACCACCGTCGCCATGGACTTCGGCCGCATCACCATCACCGACCAGCTGGTGCTGTACCTGTTCGGCACGCCCGGCCAGGAGCGCTTCTGGTTCCTGTGGAACGGCCTGTTCGAGGGCGCGCTCGGTGCGGTGGTGCTGGTGGACACCCGCCGCCTGGAGGTCAGCTTCGACGTCATGGGGCGGCTGGAGGAACGCGGCGTGCCCTTCGTCGTCGCCGTCAACTCCTTCCCCGACGCGCCCCGTCACCCCGTCGCGGAACTGCGCACCGCTCTCGACCTGCCCGAGGAGATCCCCATCCTCGACTGCGACGTACGGCGCCGGGCCTCCAGCCGGGACGTCCTGATGACGCTGATGCGCCTCCTGCACTCCCTCGCCCTCAAGGGCGCGCTCACCTGACCCGCCCGGACGCCCCCCTGACCGACTCTCACCCCTGTTGCGGAGCGACCCTGTGACGCCTGAACGCCACTCCCCGACCCGAACGGGCGACCTGCTGCCCGGACCGCCTCCCGGCTGCCCCGCGCACGGCCTCGGACCGGGCGGACTGCGCCGGCTGCACGAGACGGAGGACCTGGACGAGCTCTACGAGAAGCTGCGGGAACAGTACGGGCCGGTGGCGCCCGTGCTGCTCCACGACGACGTGCCGATGTGGGTGGTCCTCGGCCACGCCGAGAACCTCCACATGGTGAGCACCCCGGCCCAGTTCTCCCGCGACAGCCGGATCTGGACCCCGCTCAACGAGGGCATGGTCAAGCCGGACCACCCGCTCATGCCGCACATCGCCTGGCAGCCGATCTGCTCGCACGCCGAGGGCGACGAGCACAAGCGGCTGCGCGGCGCGGTCACCGGGGCCATGTCCACGATCGACTACCGCGGGCTGCGCCGGCACATCACGCGGCACACCCAGCGCCTCGTCAACCGCTTCTGCGAGGAGGGCCGCGCCGACCTCGTCGGCGAGTTCGCCGAGCACCTGCCGATGGGCGTGATGTGCGAGGTCCTCGGCATGCCGGACGAGTACACCGACCGCATGGTGGAGGCCGCCCGCGACACGCTCAAGGGCACCGAGACGGCCATCGCCAGCCACGCCTACGTCATGGACGCCCTCGGACGGCTCACCGCCGCCCGCAGGGCCCGGCCCGCCGACGACATGGCCAGTCACCTCGTCGCCCACCCGGCCGGGCTCACCGACGACGAGGTCAGGGAACACCTGCGGCTGGTCCTGCTCGCCGCCTACGAGGCGACCGTCAACCTCATCGGCAACGTGCTGCGCGTGGTGCTCACCGACCCGGGCTTCCGCGCCCAGCTCAGCGGCGGTCAGATGACGGTGCCCGAGGCGGTCGAGCAGTCCCTGTGGGACGAGCCGCCGTTCAGCACGGTCTTCGCCTACTTCGCCAAGCAGGACACGGAACTGGGCGGCCGGCGCATCCGCGCGGGCGACGGACTGCTGCTCGGCATCGCACCGGGCAACGTCGACCCGCGCATCCGCCCCGACCTGGACGCGGGCATGCAGGGCAACCGCTCCCACCTCGCCTTCGGCGGCGGCCCGCACGAGTGTCCCGGCCAGGACATCGGGCGCGCCATCGCGGACGCCGGCATCGACGCGCTGCTGATGCGGCTGCCGGACGTACGGCTCGACTGCGCCGAGGACGAGCTCGGCTGGCGGTCGTCGATCGCGTCGCGCCACCTGGTGGAGCTGCCGGTGCGGTTCGAACCGCGGCCGCAGCAGGAGGTGAACCAGCGGCCCAGCCACACCGACGAACCGCGGCAGCGCGCCGCCTGGCACGTCGGCACCCCGCCGCCGTCACCGGAACCCGCGCCCACGGCCCCGGAACCGGCCGCGCCCACCGCTCCCACGGCGACGGCCGCGACGCCCGGGCCCACGGCACCGGCCCGCCCCGCGGGAGCGTGGCAGCGCTTCCTGCTCTGGTGGCGCGGCTACTGACCGCCGGCCCACTCCTCGTACGCCGCCCACGCCCCGAGGGACCGCCCGCTCAGGAACCGGTGCTCGCGCCCCGTGACCGGATCGGTGAACGACAGCTCCCGCGCCAGGAGTTGCAGGGGCCGCCGGAAGTCGCCGGCCGCTACGGGCGCGGCCACCTCGGGGTAGAGCGGATCGCCGAGGATCGGCACGCCGAGCGCGCTCAGGTGCACGCGCAGCTGGTGGGTCTGCCCGGTGGCGGGCACCAGCCGGTACCGCCCCAGCGCCGGCACGCCCGCCGGGCCGGGGCCGCGGTGCCCGGTCAGCTCGACGCGGGTCACGGCGTTCGGCTCGCCCTCGACCTGCCGGGCGGCCAGGATCCCGCGCTCCTTCACGATCCTGCTGCGCACGGTGCGGGGCAGGGCGAGCGCGGGGTCGTAGGGCGCGACCGCCTCGTACTCCTTGCGCACCCGCCGGTCGCGGAACAGCGACTGGTAGGCGCCGCGCTCCTCGGGGCGGACGGTGAACAGCACCAGGCCGGCGGTGAGCCGGTCCAGGCGGTGCGCGGCGCCGAGCGCCGGGACGCCGAGCTCGCGGCGGAGCCGGGCGAGCGCCGTCTCGGTGACGTGGCCGCCGCGCGGGGTGGTGGCCAGGAAGTGCGGCTTGTCGGCGACGACGATGTGCTCGTCGCGGTGCACGACCTCCAGCGGGAAGGGCACCGGCACCTCCGGCGGCAGGTCGCGGTGGAACCAGACGTACAGCCCCGGCTCGTACGGCGCGTCCGCCGCGACGGGCCGTCCGTCGGCCCCGACGATCCGGCCCGCGTCGAACATGTCCTCGACCGTTCCGGCGCCCGCGCCGGACAGCCGCTCCACCAGGTGCTCGCGCACGGTGGCCCACGGCCCGGCGGCCGGCAGCCGCACCCGTACCGGGTCCACCCCGTGGCGCTGGGGGAGGGGCGAGGGCGGGGGAGGGGTACGGCGTCTCATCGGGTGCCAGCGTACGAGGCCGGGGGCGGCCCCGGAAAACGGATGGTCCGCCCACGACCGCCGTTGACAGGATGCCGGTCATGCCCTTTCTGACGCGTCCCGTCCTTCCGCCCGGCACCCTCTCCCGCACCCCGCAGCCCGTGATCCCGGCCGGCGACGGCCTGGTCCTGCGCCCCTGGCGCACCGAGGACGCGCCCGCCGTCCACGCCGTCTTCCAGGACCCCGTGATGCACCGGTGGCACGCGCGCGCCGCCGACTCCGAGGAGGAGGTGCGCGGCTGGATCGCCGAGTGGCAGCAGGCCTGGGAGGAGGAGCGGGCGCCGCAGTGGGCGGTCGCGGACGCGGCGACCGACGGGCTCCTCGGCCGGGTGGCGTTCCGGGAGGTGGTGCTCGGCGACGGCGTCGCCGAGGTCGCCTACTGGACCGCGGCGCCGGCCCGCGGCCGGGGCGTCGCCGCGCGCGCCACGACCGCGCTCTCCCGCTGGGCCCTGGACGAGATCGGCTTCCAGCGGCTGGAGCTCGTGCACTCGGTCGCCAACGAGGCGTCCTGCCGCGTCGCGGAGAAGACCGGATTCGCCCTCGAGGGCACCCAACGGCAGGCCGTGCTGCACCCCGACGGCTGGCACGACATGCACCTGCACGCGCGCGTGCGCGGCGACTGAGGCGGGGCATCCCGCGGTCGCCCCGCGGCCGGGCGGGGCGGGACCGCCGACCTGTCCTACGCGGCCGGCGCGCCCTCCTGCTCGGCCTCGACGCGGGCGTTCCACTCGGGCTTGGACGCCTGCCAGCCGTCCTCGTTGTGGCCGAGCCGCCAGTACCCGGAGATGGACAGGTCCTCGCGGGGGATCTCCCGCTCCACCCGCAGCAGCCGGCGCAGCTCCTTCACGCAGCCCGCCTCGCCGTGCACGAACGCGTGCACCCGGCCCTCGGGGAAGTCCAGGCCGCGCACGGCCTCGACCAGGGCCTGGCCCACCGGGCGGCCGTCGCGGTGCAGCCAGACGACCTCCACGTCGGAGTCGATCTTCTGCTCCTCCTGGGGGCCCTCGACCTCGACGAAGGCGAACGCGCGGGCGCCGTCGGGCAGCGCTTCCAGGGACCGGGCGATCGCGGGCAGCGCGCTCTCGTCGCCCGCGAGCAGGTGCCAGTCGGCGGCGGGGTCGGGGGCGTAGGCGCCACCGGGGCCCAGGAAACGGACGGTCTCGCCGGGCCGGACGCGCCGCGCCCAGGGGCCGGCCAGGCCCTCGTCGCCGTGGATCACGAAGTCGAGGGTCAGCTCGCGGTGCTCGGCGTCCCACTGGCGGACCGTGTAGGTCCGGGTCACCGGCCACTGCTCGCGCGGGAACTCCTCGCGGATCCGCTCCATGTCGAAGGGCTCCGGGTAGGTCACGCCCTCGGCGGGGAACAGCAGCTTCACATAGTGGTCGGTGCAGGTGTCCGCGGAGAACGCGGAGAGACCCTCACCGCCGAGGACCACGCGGTGCATGTGCGGGGTCAGCCGCTCGGTGCGGACGACCTGCGCGGTGTGCGGCTTGCGCGGCCTGCGGCCCGGACGCTCTGCCATGACGGCCTCCCAGTCCCTGAGTTAGGTTTACCTAAGTTAGCATCCCCGTCACCGTCGGGACCTCGCGGTCCACGACTCCCCGAGCTCGCGGGCGCACAGTACGGCTTCCCCTCGTCCGGGACCTGATTCGGGGCGCGGGCGGTGCCCGCACCCCGACGGTACGGCTCAGGCGGTGAGTGTCGTCAGCAGCCGTTCCAGGGATCCGCCCAGACCCCAGCGGGACGCGAGCGCGTCCAGCGCGGCCCGGTCGCGCGGGGCGTGCGGGAGGGCGGTGGTGACGTCCGGCAGCGGGACGTCGCCGGCGACCCGGACGACGGTGGGGGCGACCGCGAGGTAGGGCCGGGCCTCGGTCAGCCGCTTGCGCTGCGAGGGGGTGAGCTTCGCCGCCGGGTCGTCGACCGCCGCGAGGATCCCGGCGAGGTCACCGAACTCGGCGAGCAGCTTGGCGGCCGTCTTCTCCCCGATGCCGGCCACGCCCGGCAGGCCGTCGCTCGGGTCGCCGCGCAGCAACGCCAGGTCGGCGTACCCGCGGCCGTCCACGCCGTACTTCTCGCGCAGCACCGCCTCGTCGGTGAGCTGGAGCGTGCCGACGCCCTTGATCGGGTAGAGCACGCGCACGCCCCGGGCGTCGTCGACGAGCTGGTAGAGGTCGCGGTCGCCGGTGACGATGTCCACCGGTCCCGTCGCGCGGGCGGTGTACGTGCCGATCACGTCGTCCGCCTCGTACTCGGGCACTCCGACGCGGGCGATGCCGAGCGCGTCCAGGACGGCCTCGATGACCGGCACCTGCGGGGACAGCGTGTCGGGCACCTCCTCGGTGTCCGGCCCCGCCGGCCGCTCCTCGGCGACGCGGTGCGCCTTGTAGGAGGGGATGAGCTCCACCCGCCAGTGCGGGCGCCAGTCGGCGTCCATGCAGGCGACCAGGTGGTCGGGACGGTGGTCCTTCACCAGGCGGTCGATGAAGTCGAGGAGTCCGCGCACGGCGTTCACCGGTGTGCCGTCGGGGGCCTTCACGGAGTCCGGTACGCCGAAGTAGGCGCGGAAGTAGAGGGAGGCGGTGTCGAGGAGCATCAGTCGTCCGGTCACGCCTCGCATCATGCCGCAGGTCATGGGGGCGGGCGGCGGAGGGCGTGTGAACTGGGTCACTCATGTGTTTGGGTCGGGACGATCAGGGCAGGCGCGCAGCCGGGTCGTAGCTGGTTGATTCGTTCAACTGTTAGCCAGTCTTCGTATCCCTGTCCTGCCCCCGAGCCAAGAGGTAAGCGTGTCAGCGAGGCTAGAGGCCGAGCACCTGTACAAGGTGTTCGGCAGAAAACCGGATCAGGCGGTCGAACGACTGCGCAAGTCTGCCGACCGGGAGGAGTTGCGCGCCGACGGCACCACGGCCGCCGTCATCGACGCCTCCTTCACCGTGGAGCCCGGCGAGATCTTCGTGGTCATGGGGCTGTCCGGATCCGGCAAGTCCACGCTGCTGCGCATGCTCAACGGGCTGCTGGAGCCGACCGCCGGACACGTCCGCTTCGGCGGCGAGGACCTCACCGAGATCAGCGAGCGGCAGCTCCGCGAGGTCCGCTCGAAGAAGATCAGCATGGTCTTCCAGCACTTCGCGCTCTTCCCCCACCGCAGCGTCCGTGACAACGCTGCCTACGGTCTTGAAGTGCAGGGCGTGCCCCGCGCCGAGCGCGAACGCCGCGCCGACGAGGCGCTCGCCCTGTGTGGCCTGGCCGGCTGGGAGAAGTCGTGGCCGGACGAGCTGTCCGGCGGCATGCAGCAGCGCGTCGGCCTCGCCCGCGCGCTCGCCACCGACGCCGATCTGCTGCTGATGGACGAGTCCTTCAGCGCCCTCGACCCGCTGATCCGCCGCGACATGCAGGACCAGCTGATCGAGCTGCAGAAGACCCTGAAGAAGACCATCGTCTTCATCACCCACGACCTCAACGAGGCCATGCGCCTGGGCGACCGCATCGCCGTCATGCGCGACGGCCGCATCGTGCAGATCGGCACCGCGCAGGACATCCTCATACGTCCCGCCAACGACTACGTCGCCTCCTTCACCCAGGACGTCGACCGCTCCCGCGTCCTGACCGCGGGTGCCGTCATGGAGACGGAACTGCGCGGCGACGAGGCCGACTGCGACTGCGAGACGGCCACGCCCGGCACGCCCTTCACCGAGCTGTGCGCCATCAGCGCGCGCGTCCCGCACCCCGTCGCGGTCGTCGACGGCGACGGGGACCTGGTGGGCGTCGTCCCGTCCCGCCGCCTGATCGGCTTCCTGGGCGACGAGCAGGCCGACGCCGGCACCTGCGACTCCCGGCGCGGCAAGGGCCCCGAGAAGGTGATGGCCCGTGCCTAGGATTCCGCTCGGCGACTGGGTCAACGACGCCGTCGACTGGCTGCTCCAGCACGTCGCGTGGCTCTTCGACTTCCTGAAGACCGTCTTCACCGGCACCTACGACGGCATCAACGCCGTCCTCCAGGCGCCCGAACCGCTGCTCCTGGTCGGCATCTTCGCCGTCATCGCCTTCTGGCTGCGCGGCACCGTCGCCGGTGTCCTCACCTTCCTCGGATTCGCGTTCATCGTCTCCCTGGAACTGTGGGAGAACGCGATGATCACCCTGGCGCTGGTGCTCGTCGCCACCATCATCGCGCTGGTCGTCGCGGTGCCCGTGGGCATCTGGGCCGCCCGCTCCGACCGGGTCAGCGGCATCGTCCGGCCGGTGCTGGACTTCATGCAGACGCTGCCCGCGATGATCTATCTCATCCCGGCGATCCTGTTCTTCGGCACCGGCGCCTCCGCGGGCATCGTCGCCACCCTGATCTTCGCGCTCGCCCCGGGCGTGCGCATGACCGAGCTGGGCATCCGCCAGGTCGACAAGGAACTGGTCGAGGCCGCCGAGGCCTTCGGCACCAGCCCCCGCAACACGCTGCTGCGCGTCCAGCTCCCGCTGGCGCTGCCCACGGTGATGGCGGGCGTCAACCAGGTCATCATGCTCGGCCTGTCCATGGCCGCTATCGCCGGCATGGTCGGCACCGGCGGCCTCGGCGGCGACGTCAACGAGGCCATCGGCCAGCTCAACGTGGGCCTCGGCTCCGAGGCCGGCGTCGCCATCGTCATCCTGGCGATCTACCTCGACCGCATGACCAGTGCCCTGGGCACCCAGGTGTCGCCGCTGGGCCGGCGCGCCGCCGCCAAGGCCCGGGCCGCGAGCGGTCTGAAGATCTGGTCCTACCGGCCCCGCCCGCAGGTCGCCGTGATCGGCGTCGTCGTCCTGGGCCTCGTGGCCGGCGGCATGGGCATCTTCGGCGGCTCCGGCGACACCGAGGGCGTCGCCGAGGGCAAGAACGTCGGCCAGGGCAAGAAGGTCACCCTCGGCTACGTCCCGTGGGACGAGGGCGTCGCCTCCACCTTCCTGTGGAAGGAGATGCTCGAACAGCGCGGCTACGAGGTGGAGGCCAAGCAGTTCGACGCCGGGCCGCTCTACACCTCCCTCGCCCAGGGTGACATCGACGTCGTCACCAACTCCTGGCTGCCGACCACCCACGAGCAGTACTGGAAGAAGTACGGCGACCGGCTCGACGACCTCGGCTCCTGGTACGACAACACCTCCCTGGAGCTGACCGTCCCCGCCTACATGAAGGACGTCGACTCGCTGGCGGACCTCAAGGGCAAGGCCGGCCTGTTCGGCGGCAAGGTCACCGGCATCGAGTCCAGCGCGGGCGAGATGGCCCTGCTGAAGAGCAAGGTCCTCGGCGAGTACGGCCTGGACAAGGAGTACAAGGTCGTCGACAGCTCCACGCCGGCGATGCTGGCCGAGCTGAAGCGGGCCATGAGCAAGAAGGAACCGATCGTCGTCACGCTCTGGTCCCCGCACTGGGCGTACAACGACCTCGACCTGAAGAAGCTGAAGGACCCGAAGGGCGCCTGGGGCCAGGGCGACGGCGTGCACACGCTGTCCCGCAAGGGCTTCGCCGGCGACGACCCCACCGTCGCCCAGTGGATGAAGGACTTCGAGCTCACCGAGAAGCAGCTCACCAGCCTCGAGGCCGAGATCAACAAGGCCGGCAAGGGCAAGCAGCAGGACGCCGTGCGCACCTGGCTCGAGTCCAACCCGGGCCTCGTCGACAAGCTGGCCCCCGTGCAGGGCGGCTCCGGCGCCACCCCGGCCGAGGCCGAGCGCGCCGTGGACGTCGCCTGGTTCCCCTGGGACGAGGACGTCGCCGTCACCTACCTGTGGAAGAACGTCCTGGAACGGCGCGGCTACAAGCTGAACCTCAAGCAGATGGACGTCGGCCCGGTCTACACCGGCCTGGCCTCCGGCGACATCGACCTCAACTTCGACGCGTGGCTGCCCCACGCCCAGAAGAACTACTGGGACAAGAACAAGGACAGACTCACCGACCTGGGCACCTGGTACGAGCCGACCTCCCTGGAGATCGCCGTCCCCTCGTACGTGAAGGACGTCAAGTCCCTCGCGGACCTCAAGGGCAAGGCCGGTCTCTTCGACGGCAGGATCATCGGCATCGAGCCCGGCACCGGCGAGATGCAGCTCCTCAAGGACGAGGTCCTGCCGGGCTACGGCCTGGACAAGGAGTACAAGGTCGTCGACGGCTCCACCCCGGCGATGCTGGCCGAGCTCAAGCGGGCCTACGCGAAGCACGAGCCGGTCGCCGTCGTCCTGTGGTCGCCGCACTGGGCGTACAGCGAGTACGGGCTGACCAAGCTGAAGGACTCCAAGAAGGCCTTCGGCGAGGGCAACACGATCCGTACGATCTCCAGCGAGAAGTTCCCCGGGCAGTACCCGCAGCTCACCAAGTGGATCAAGAACTTCCACATGAGCGAGGACGAGCTCGGCAGCCTGGAGGCCGAGATCAAGAACCGCGGTCAGGGGCACGAGGAGCAGGCGGTGGCCGACTGGCTGAAGGAACACCCGGACATGGTCGGGCGCATGACCCCGCAGTGACCGGATGAACCGGCGGTAGGACGGCCTTCCGCACCGGACGCCCCCGAGGGGTGGGTCCCCGCGCTTCCCGAGCGCGAGGCCCACCCCTCGGGTCGTTTCTCCGCCGGACCACGGTCGGGATCCGGACAACCACGGAGTGCCACACCGCCTCGCGGGACGGTCGGCGACATGATGCGGACCGGCGGGAACACCGGGAGCCGCCGGTGCCTTGAACCGGTAGGGTGCCCGCCGCACGAAGCGGGCGGCTCGTCGCGTGGCGAGAACCGAGAGGTCGCGGCCACCGCACCGTGACAGCGATGTGACGGCCGCATGAAACGGTTTGCCGAACATGCGTAGGGTGCAGGGAACCCCTCGGGGGACGGTGCCCCGGCACGGGACGGCGGGACCACGGCGACGGGCGAAGGAGGGAGCCGGAGCGATGGGCGACCACAAAGACCAGCACCTTCGAGTGGGCGCGGCCGTACGGCGCCGCCGCCGGACCCTGGAGCTCACGCTCGCCGTGGTCTCCGAGCGCAGCGGCCTGTCCGTGCCCTTCCTGAGCCAGATCGAGAACGACCGGGCCCGCCCCAGCCAGACCTCCCTGGAGAAGGTGGCCGACGCCCTGCGCACCACCGCCGTGGAGCTGCTCGCCGCCGCCGACCCCGCGTGCAGCGTGGACGTGGTCCGGGCCGAGGACCCCGACCCCGAACTCGGGCCCAGGGTGCGCTCCCTGGTGCGCGGCCACCACCAGATGCACGCATCCGAGTTCACCGGTGACCACGACGCGGGCCGGGAACTGCAGTACCGCAACGACCAGTTGATGTTCGTCGCCGAGGGTGCCGTGGAGATCGAGGCAGAAGGGCGCGCCTACCGGCTGGGCCGCGGCGACACCCTGTACCTGACCGGCGGGGTGCGCCACCGCTGGCGGGCGACGGTGCCCGACACGCGGCTGATCGTCGTCGCCGTCGCCGAGCACATCGAGGCCGTACGGAACCGGCCGCGCCGGTGAGGCCGCGGTGAGAGTCGTCTCCCTGGTGCCGTCCCTGACCGAGTCCGTGGCCCGCACGGTCCCCGGCGTCCTGGCCGGCGTCACCGACTGGTGCACGCACCCGGCCGGTCTCGACGCCGCCCGGATCGGCGGCACGAAGAACCCGGACGTCGAGCGGATCCTCGCCCTCTCGCCCGACCTGGTGCTCGCCAACGAGGAGGAGAACCGGGCCCCCGACCTGGAGGCGCTGCGCGCGGCCGGTGTCGAGGTCCTGGTCACCGAGGTGCGCACCGTGGCACAGGCCTTCGTGGAACTCGCCCGGGTGCTGGCTGCCTGCGGCGCGCCGTCCCGGCCCGGGTGGCTGGACGCGGCCGAGCAGGCCTGGTCGGCCGTGCCGGCCCCGTCTGCCGCGGAGCAGCGCGTCACGGCCGTCGTGCCGGTCTGGCGCCGGCCCTGGATGGTGCTGGGCCGCGACACCTTCGCCGGCGACGTGCTCGCCCGCCTCGGTGTGGACCACCTGTACGCCGGCCACGCCGAGCGCTACCCGAGGGTCCCGGTCGACGAACTGCGGGCGGCCCGCCCGGACGTCGTGGTGCTGCCGGACGAGCCGTACCGCTTCACCGCCGCCGACGGCCCGGACGCCTTCCCCGGCCTGCCCTGCGCCCTCGTCGACGGACGGTCCCTCACCTGGTATGGGCCGTCACTGGCCGAGGCGCCCCGGCGGCTGGGCGCGGCCCTGCGAGCAGCGCGCCGCTGACCAGCCCGCGCCCGGTGTGCACGGCGGCGACGGCCCAGGCGGCGACGAGCAGCGCGTACAGGACGAGGGCGAGCACCTCGCAGGCGGCGAGACCGGTGTGCCGGGCCAGCGCCTCGGCGCCGGTGACACAGGTCCCCACCGGGAAGGTGAACGACCACCACGTCATCGAGAAGCGCATGCCCCGGCGCCGGGCCCGCACGACGTGCGCGGCGGCCAGGCACAGCCACAGCAGCGCGAAACCCGTCACCGGAACGCCGTACAGGACGGCGAACACGGCGAACCCCTCGGCGTACGGGCCGGGCAGCACACCGGGGGCCGCGTCCGCGAACTTCCCCACGGCGGTCGTGGACTGCCCGAGCGGGCCGAGCACCAGGAACAGCGACGGGGTGAGCGCGAGCGGCAGCGGGCCGCCCGTCAGCAGCCTCCCGAAGATCACCGGGAGGGTCACCAGCGTCGCCAGCAGACTCATCCCGAACATCGCGACACAGGCCAGCAGCAGCGTCGCGCGGGGCTGGCCCGGCGGCAGACGCGGCACCAGCAGCGGGCCGACGGCCGCGGACACCATCGGCGCGACGAGCGGCAGCAGCCAGACCGGGGTGGCCTGACCCGGCTCCATCCGGTGCCGTACGGCCATCAGGTACGGCACGGCGACCGCCGCCGCGAGCCCGATCGCCGTACCGGCGGTGAACAGCACCGTGCCGAGGGCGACCGCGGCCGGCCCGCCGGTCCAGTCCCGGCCCACGGTCACGGCGCCGCCGCCGACCGCCAGCAGGGCCATGGAGAGGCAGCCGTAGAAGGGGGCCGCCGCCGGATCCAGCAGATGGGCGCGGGCCTGGTCGCGGTGGTACCGCCAGTGCAGGGACCGGGCCAGGAGCAGGGCCGCCAGCACGGCCAGGGACAGCGCCCAGACGGCGGTGCAGACGGGGCGCAGACCCGGCACCTGCCGGGGGAGCCCGGCGCCCGCGGTGCCGACGACGGCGGTGCCCATGACGCACGCGTACCAGTTCGGACCGAGATGACGGACGGCCGGGACACGCCGTACCGGGACGGGGGTGGGGGACAAGGGCTGGGCTGCGGTGACCATGCTCCTACCGTCCCGGCGCCCGAAGCCCCTGACCAGGGACCATGTCCCTATGGGGGCATAAGCTGGGGTTATGAGCAGCTGGAGTGTCAGGGGCAACGGGGAGGACGGACCCGGCGAGCCGGGGCGGCACGTCGCGGGCTCGCTGTCGCACCGGGTGCCGGATCTCGGCGCACTGGAGCTGCTGCTGGCGGTGGCGCGGCTGGGCAGTCTCGGCGCGGCGGCGCGCGAGCTGGGCATCACCCAGCCGGCCGCCAGCAGCCGCGTCCGCTCGATGGAGCGCCAGCTCGGGGTGGCCCTGGTGGACCGTTCGCCGCGCGGCTCCCGGCTCACCGATGCCGGTGCGCTGGTCACGGACTGGGCGCGCCGGATCGTGGAGGCGGCCGAGGCGTTCGACGCGGGCGCGCAGGCGCTGCGGGACCGGCGCGACTCACGGCTGCGGGTGGCGGCGAGCATGACCATCGCCGAGTACCTGCTGCCGGGCTGGCTGGTCGCGCTGCGCGGCCAGCTTCCGGACACGGCCGTGTCGCTGCTAGCCGGGAACTCGGCGGCCGTGGCGGAGCGGCTGCTGGCCGACGAGGCGGATCTGGGGTTCGTGGAGGGCGTGAGCGTCCCGGCGGGTCTGGACTCCGCCGTCATCGCCCACGACCGGCTGATCGTCGTGGCGGCACCCACGCACCCGTGGGCCCGGCGGCGCCGCCCGCTGGCCGCGCAGGAGCTGGCGGCGACCCCGCTGATCCTGCGGGAGGAGGGCTCGGGCACCCGGCAGGTCCTGGACGCGGCCCTGGGCGGCCTGGCCCGTCCCCTGATCGAGCTGTCGTCGACCACCGCGGTGAAGGCCGCCGCGGTCGGCGGCGCCGGCCCCGCGGTCCTCAGCGAACTCGCCGTCGGCGAGGAACTCACGACGCGGCGCCTGGTCAGCGTGCCCGTGGCGGACGTCGCCCTGGCCCGCGACCTGCGCGCCGTGTGGCCGACGGGCCACCGCCCGACGGGCCCGGCACGCCGACTGCTGTCCCTGACCCGGGGCTGACCCGGCCCACCGGCGGTGAGCGGCCGGCACCCCGGGGCGGGCGGCCCCGCCGCCGGGGTCGTTCAGGCGGAGCCGACCCGCGTCGCCGCGTCCACCAGGGCCCGCATCACGCGGTCGTCCTCGCCCATCTCCGGATGCCACTGCACGCCCAGGGCCCAGCCGTCGGCGGGCGGCAGCTCGACCGCCTCCACCGTTCCGTCCGCCGCGTACGCCGAGACGACCAGGCCCGCGCCGAGCCGCTCCACCGCCTGGTGGTGGTACGTCGGCACGAACATCTCCTCCGCCACCACCCCGGCGTACCGCGTCCCCGGCACCGGTGTGACCGGATGGCCGCCGAACACGCCCACCGCCTCCGCGTGGCCCTCGATGTGCTGCACGAGCGTGCCGCCCAGCGCGACGTTCAGCAGCTGCATGCCCCGGCAGACGCCCAGCAGCGGGACGCGTGCCGCGAGGGCCGCCCCGACGAGCGCGAGCTCCCACGCGTCGCGGGCGCGTGCGGGCGGACCGGTGCGCGGGTCGCGCTCGGCGCCGTAGCGGACCGGCTCCACGTCCGGGCCGCCCGCGACGACCAGGCCGTCGAGGCGGGCGACGGCCGCGGCGGCGTGCTCCGGCGCGTCCGGCGGGAGCAGAGCGGCCAGTCCGCCCGCCCGCTGCACGAGCCGTGGATACGCGGCGGGCAGCAGCGCCGCCTCCAGCTCCCAGACCCCCCAGCGCGCCCCGGGCTCCAGATACGTACTGACGCCGATCAGCGGCCTGTCACCCATCCGACCTCCCGGTGAAGTACCAAAGGACCGTCGTCATACCATTGCCGGCCGGCCCGCGCGCGTAACGCTCACGCCAGGAAGCCACGGAGCAGTGCGGCCGTCCCCGCGCAGTGCTCCCGCGTGATCTCCCGCGCTCCGTCCGCGTCCCCGTCGAGCACGGCCTCCACCAGCGCGGTGTGCTGCCGCTGCGAGTGCTCCAGGTTGCGCACCAGCAGCGGGATGCAGTCCAGCAGGCCGTTCACGCTCGCCCGGACGGCCGCGTACTGCGCGGTCAGCGTCGGCGAGCCGCACAGCTCCGCGAGGGCCAGGTGCAGCATCGTGTCCAGCCGCCGGTACTCCGCCAGCGGCGCGTCGTGCGTGGCGTCCAGCGCCGCGCGCAGCCGCGCCGCCCGCCCGCCCGTCAGCCCGTGCGCCGCGCACAGCCCGGCCGCGCCCACCTCCAGCACCTCCCGGAAGCGCAGCACGTCCTCGAGGTCGACCCCGGCGATCCGGCGCCGCAGCTCGTCCTCGCCGCCCGCGTCCGGGCGGGGCAGCACGAACGTGCCGCCGTACCGGCCGCGCCGGGCCTCCAGCAGCCCCTGGTCCTGGAGCACCTTCAGGACCTCGCGCAGCGTCACCCGGCTGACCCCCAGCCGCTCCGCCAGCTCCCGCTCGGCCGGCAGCCGCCCGCCCGCCGGCACCAGGCCCAGCCGGACCACCTGGAGGATCTGCTCCAGCGCCTCCTCGAAGCCGTTGCCGGCCCGCACCGGCCGCAGCACCGGCGTGAGCCGGTCCGGCACGCTCCCACCGTTCCCCTCCGGCATACCGCCGCGCCCCCTTCCCAACAATGGTTCCCGGCAATACCTTATGGGTCCCGGTCGGAAGGAGGCCCCTCCGTGGCAGACCGCACAGCCCCGCTCGGCGTCGAGGAACTGCACGCCCTGGTCGCGGGCGGTGAGATCGACACCGTCGTCCTGGCCTTCCCGGACATGCAGGGGCGCCTGCAGGGCAAGCGGTTCGCCGCGCGCTTCTTCCTCGACGAGGTCCTCGAGCACGGCACCGAGGGCTGCAACTACCTCCTCGCCGTCGACACCGACATGAACACCGTCGACGGCTACGCGATGTCCTCCTGGGACCGCGGCTACGGCGACTTCGCCCTGCACGCCGACCTGGACACCCTGCGCCGCCTGCCCTGGAACGGGGGCACGGCCCTGGCCGTCGCCGACCTCGCCTGGGCCGACGGCTCCCCGGTGTCCGCCGCGCCCCGCCAGATCCTGCGCCGCCAGCTGGACCGCCTGGCCGGACACGGCTGGACCGCCCGGGCCGGCACGGAACTGGAGTTCATCGTCTTCCGGGACACCTACGAACAGGCCTGGGACGCCGACTACCGCGCCCTAACCCCGGCCAACCGGTACAACGTCGACTACTCGGTGCTCGGCACCGGCCGCGTCGAACCCCTGCTGCGCCGCATCCGCAACGAGATGGCCGGCGCCGGCCTCGCCGTCGAGTCCGCCAAGGGCGAGTGCAACCCCGGCCAGCACGAGATCGTCTTCCGCTACGACGAGGCCCTCGTCACCTGCGACCAGCACGCCGTGTACAAGACCGGCGCCAAGGAGATCGCCGCCCAGGAGGGCATGTCGCTCACCTTCATGGCCAAGTACAACGAACGCGAGGGCAACTCCTGCCACATCCACCTCTCCCTCGCGGACGCCGACGGGAACACCGTCATGCCCGGCGACCGGGAGGGCGGCATGTCCGAGGTCATGCGGCACTTCCTCGCCGGCCAGCTCGCGGCGCTCCGGGAGTTCTCGCTCCTCTACGCCCCGAACATCAACAGCTACAAGCGCTTCCAGCCCGGCTCCTTCGCCCCGACCGCGGTCGCCTGGGGGCACGACAACCGCACCTGCGCCCTGCGCGTCGTCGGCCACGGCCGCTCCCTGCGCTTCGAGAACCGGCTCCCCGGCGGCGACGTCAACCCGTACCTCGCGGTGGCCGGCATGGTCGCGGCCGGCCTCCACGGCGTCGAACAGCGCCTGGAGCTGCCCGATCCCTGCCCGGGCAACGCCTACGCCGCCGGCTTCGCGCACGTCCCGACCACCCTGCGCGAGGCCGCCGAGCTGTGGGAGAACAGCGCCATCGCCAGGGCCGCCTTCGGCGACGAGGTCGTCGCCCACTACCGCAACATGGCACGCGTCGAACTCGACGCCTTCGACGCCGCGGTCACGGACTGGGAGCTGCGCCGCTCCTTCGAACGCCTGTGAGGCCCCCGTTGCCCGACGACCTGCGGGTACTGAACCCCGCCACCGAAGAGGTCCTCGCGACCGTCCCCGCCGCCTCCGCCGCCGACGTGGACGCCGCCGTCGTCCGGGCGGCGCGGGCCCAGACGGCCTGGGCGGCCCTCGCGCCGGGCGACCGGGCCCGGCTGCTGCGCCGCTTCGCCGCCGCCGTCGACGGCCACCTGGAGGAGCTCGCCCGGCTGGAGGTCCGGGAGGCCGGGCACACCGTCGGCAACGCCCACTGGGAGGCGGGCAACGTGCGTGACCTGCTCGACTACGCCGCCGGGGGAGTGGAGCGGCTCACCGGCCGGCAGATCCCGGTGGCGGGCGGCCTCGACGTGACCCTCCTCGAACCGCTCGGCGTGGTCGGCGTCATCGCGCCCTGGAACTTCCCGATGCCGATCGCCGCCTGGGGCACGGCCCCCGCGCTCGCGGCCGGCAACGCGGTCCTCCTCAAGCCCGCCGAGACGACCCCGCTGACCGCTCTGCGCCTGGGCGAACTGGCGCTGGAGGCCGGCCTGCCGGAGGGCCTGCTCCAGGTGCTGCCCGGACGCGGCCCGGTCACGGGCGACGCGCTCGTCCGGCACCCGGGCGTCGCCAAGATCGTGTTCACCGGGTCGGCCGCCGTGGGCCGCCGGGTGGCCGCCGCGGGGGCGGCCCTGCTCAAGCCCGTCACCCTCGAACTCGGCGGCAAGAGCCCGAACATCGTCTTCGCCGACGCCGACCTGGAGGCCGCCGCGGCCGCCGCCCCCATGTCCTTCCTCGACAACGCGGGCCAGGACTGCTGTGCCCGCACCCGCATCCTCGTCCAGCGCGCCGTCCACGACCGCTTCCTCGACCTCCTCGCCCCCGCCGTCGAGTCCGTCCGCGTCGGCGACCCGGCCGACGAGGACACCGACATGGGCCCGCTGATCTCCCGGACCCACCTGGACCGCGTCCGCTCCTACGTCCCCGACGGCGCGGCCGGCATCCGCGGCAAGGCACCCGAGGGCGGCCCCGGCTTCTGGTTCCCGCCCACCGTCCTCACCGGCGTCGACCCGCACGCCCGGGTGGCCGTCGAGGAGGTCTTCGGGCCCGTCGCCGTCGTCCTGCCCTTCGAGGACGAGGCCGACGCGATCCGCCTGGCCAACGCCACCGACTACGGCCTCTCCGGCTCCGTGTGGACCCGGGACGTCGGCCGCGCCCTGCGCGTGTCGGGCGCCGTGCGCGCCGGGAACCTGTCCGTCAACTCCCACTCCAGCGTGCGCTACTGGACGCCGTTCGGCGGGTTCAAGCAGTCCGGGCTGGGCCGCGAACTGGGCCCGGACGCACTGGCCGCCTTCACCGAGACCAAGAACGTCTTCCTCAGCAACGTCCCGACGAGCCCGGAGGGCCCCGCACAGTGAGCGAAGCGACCGAGGAGATCATCTGCCGCCGCCTGACCGGCCGCACCGCCGTCGTCACCGGAGCCGGCAGCGGCATCGGCCTCGCCTCCGCCCGCCGGCTGGCCTCCGAGGGTGCCCACGTCGTCTGCGGCGACGTGGACGAGACCCGGGGCAGGGCGGCGGCCGAGGAGACCGGCGGCCTCTTCGTCAGAACCGACGTCACCGACCCCGAGCAGGTCGAGGCACTGTTCCGGGCGGCGTACGACACGTACGGCAGCGTCGACGTCGCCTTCAACAACGCCGGCATCTCCCCGCCCGACGACGACTCCATCCTGGAGACCGGCCTGGAGGCCTGGAAACGCGTGCAGGAGGTCAACCTCACCTCCGTCTACCTGTGCTGCAGGGCCGCCCTGCCCCACATGCGGCGCCAGGGCAGGGGCTCGATCATCAACACCGCGTCCTTCGTCGCGCGGATGGGCGCCGCCACCAGCCAGATCTCGTACACGGCCTCCAAGGGCGGCGTCCTCGCCATGTCCCGGGAGCTGGGCGTGCAGTTCGCGCGGGAGGGCATCCGCGTCAACGCCCTGTGCCCCGGCCCGGTCGACACCCCGCTGCTGCGGGAGCTGTTCGCCAAGGACCCGGAGCGGGCCGCGCGCCGGCTCGTGCACATCCCGGTCGGGCGCTTCGCCGAGGCCGAGGAGATCGCCGCCGCCGTCGCCTTCCTGGCCAGCGACGACTCCTCCTTCGTCAACGCCACCGACTTCCTGGTGGACGGCGGGATCTCCGGGGCCTACGTCACACCGCTGTAGATCGCCGCACCGGCGTCCTACAGTGCCGGGATGAGCATGACGCCTCCGCCCGGCTGGTACCGCGACCCGTCGGACCCGCACCGGGAACGCTGGTGGGACGGCGCGGCCTGGACCGAGCACCGGCGTGCGCCCGAGGGCTTCGGCCCGCCCGTGCCGCAGCCCCCGGCCGTGCCGCGGGCGCCGGGCGGCGGCCCCGGGCAGCGGCGGCC
>NZ_JBHXFL010000037.1:0-71917 GCF_042724095.1 Streptomyces sp. NPDC127100 | reverse complement strand
TCTCTCCCTCTTCGGTTGTTTTATTTTTTTTTAACAAAACCCCCCGGTGGGTGGGGGGGGGGGGCGCGCGGGGGGGGGGGCCCCCCCCCCACCCCCCGGTGGTGCGGGACTCGGTCAGGCGGTGGGCGGGGTGCCGTGGGTGTGGAACGACTCGATGGTCCTCAGGCCCCAGGCCTGGCCCTTCTTCCGTTCCTCCTCCGTCCAGGTGACCAACGGCCAGTCGGGCGCGAGCACCAGGCGGGTGAGCGGGTTGCACAGCTCGATGCGGTTGCCGCCGGGCTCGTAGACATAGAGGAAGAACGTCTGCTGGATGGCGTGCTTGTGGGGACCCGTCTCGATGAACACCCCGGTGTCGATGGCGAGGTCCGCGGCACGCAGGATGTCCTCGCGGGTGTCGGCCGCGAAGGCGATGTGGTGCAGCCGGCCCGAGGATCCGGTCCAGTCCTCGGTGTAGACGACGTCGTAGGACTTGTCGGTGAAGGTGAGCCAACGGGCGGCGATCCTGCCGGAGTCGAGCCGGATCTGCTCGGTGGGCCGGGCGCCCAGGAGCTGTTCCTGGAACTCGGCGTTGGCGAGCACGTCGGCGGCGAGGAAGTTGATGTGGTCCAGGCGGCGTACGCCCACGCCCCGGTTGGGCTTGGCCTGTGGCTGGTTCTTCAGCGCGGGCTTCAGCTCGTCGGGTGCCCGGTAGTGCTCGCTCTCCCAGTACAGGGCGTGTTCGTGCCCGTCGGGGTCGGCCGTGAGGTAGAGCCTGCCGATGCCGGGTTCGTCCTCGACCCACCTGCCGGGCCGGCCCGCCGCCTCCAGGGCCGCCACCCTGCGCCGTAGCGCCTCCTCGTCGGAGGTGCGCAGCGCGAGCCGGCCCAGACCGGGCTGTTCGCGGGCGGTGAGGACCAGGCTGTGGTGCTCGTAGTCGTCGTAGGTGCGCAGGTAGACGGTGCCGCCGTCCTGGCCGTTGACCGTCAGGCCCAGGTAGTCCGTGAAGAAGGCGACGCTGGCGTCCAGGTCGGGGGTGAACAGCTGGGCGTGGCCGACATGGGCGATGTCACCGAGCGGCGGAGTCATGGTGCCCTCCAGGGCGTTGTGCGGGTGGCGGTGCCGTCGCGGCGGACCGGGGGAAGACGGTGCCGTCGAAGATCTTGCGTGCGGTGCGTACGACGGCGGTACGGCGGACCACGGCGGGGATGCCGTCGGAGCCCGGGTCGACGCGAACGTCGACCTCCAGGAATCCCGTGGGGTGTTCGACGCGTGTGCGCTCGCCGGCCCCGGGAAGGCGGGCGATCCCCTCCCCCACCCCGCCGGGCACGCGCAGCCCGGCCGCCACGCTCGCGGCGCCCAGGACGCCGATGGAGGTGTGGCAGCGCACGGGGATGAAGGTGCGGGTCGTGACCGCGCCGCCGTCCCGGGGCGGGGCCAGCAGGGTCAGCTTGGGCACGGTGGCACCCTCGACGTCCCCGAGGCCCATGAGCCGCCCGGCGGCCAGCCGGATCTCCCGGAGCCGGTCGGCGAGCGCCACGTCCTCCTCCAGGTCCCTGGGCGTCTCATAGCCGGTGACCCCCAGTGCGGCCGCCGGGATCAGCACGACCGGCATGCCGTTGTCGACGCAGGTCACCTCGGTGCCGGCGACGGTGTCGCGGGCGTTGCCGGTGGGCAGCAGGGGGCCGGCGCCCTGCGGGAACTCGATGACGACGGGGGCGGCCGTGCCGGGCACACCGGATATCCCGGCGGTGCCGGTGTGGTCGACGCGCCCGCCCGGGGTGGGGAAGGTCGCGACGGCGCGCTCCCCGGTGTTGAGCATGCGGATGCGTACGGACGTCTCGGTGTCGCCGGCCGGTACGAGTCCTCGCTCGACGGCGAACGGGCCCACCCCGGCGAGGATGTTGCCGCAGTTCTGCCGGTCGGTGACCTCGGGCCGGTCGACGGCGACCTGGAG
The DNA here is from genome assembly GCF_042724095.1 of Streptomyces sp. NPDC127100. Taxonomy (NCBI): domain Bacteria; kingdom Bacillati; phylum Actinomycetota; class Actinomycetes; order Kitasatosporales; family Streptomycetaceae; genus Streptomyces; species Streptomyces sp. NPDC127100. The sequence goes on along the minus strand of NZ_JBHXFL010000037.1, from coordinate 69,984 downwards.
GAACAGGTAGTCGACGTCGGCCCCGGGGTCGTCCGAGCCGGAGACCACGGCGACCTTGCTGGTCAGCGGGTGGCCGCCGCCCAGGCCGTCGATCTGGCGCGGGTCGGGGCTGCCCATGACGCGCAGCAGCAGGTCGTCGCGGGCGGCGGGGTCGGAGGGCAGGTCCCCGGCCAGGAAGTAGGCGCCCTTGGAGGTGCCGCCGCGCATCAGCGTGCAGCGGACCTCCTCGGGGCCGGTCACGGCTGTTCCCCTGCGGTGTACTCGTCGTACGACCGGTAGGTGACGCCGAGTCGCTCCAGCTTCTCGCGCAAGCCGTAGCGGTCCAGGCCGAGTTGGCCCTCGATGAAGGCGGCGCGGGCAGCGGCCTCCTTCTTCTCGCGGGCCTCGGACGCCTCGGCGGTGCGCCGGGCCCGCTCGCGCGGTACGACGACCACGCCGTCGTCGTCGGCGACGATCACGTCGCCGGGGCGGATCACCTGGCCGTCGACGGCGACCGGCACGTTGACCGAGCCGCCGGTGGCCTTGACCGTGCCCTGCGCGGAGACGGCCCTGGACCAGGCGGCGAAGCCCATCTCCCGCAGCTCCTGGGTGTCGCGGATGCCCGCGTTGATGATCAGCCCGCGGACCCCGCGCCGCTGGAGTGCGGTGGCGAACAGCTCGCCGAACATGCCGTCGGTGGACGGTGAGGTGGTGGTGACGACCAGGACGTCGCCCGCGCCGCACTGCTCCACGGCGGCGTGGATCATCAGGTTGTCGCCGGGCCAGCTGAGCACGGTGACCGCGGTGCCGGCGATCCGTACGCCCTGCTGGACGGGCCGTATCTCCGGGCCGAGCAGCCCGGTGCGCCCCATCGCCTCGCTGACGGTGGCCACGCCGTACCCGGCGAGCGCCTCGACGTCCTTCGCGTCGGCCCTGGGCGGGCCGGTGACGACGACGCCGCTCATGCCAGCTCCTGCGCGATCTGCGGGTACGGGCGCATGTACGCCTCGGCCATGGTCCGGTGCGCCAGGCCCAGGTTGGGGCCGGCGTTGCGCTTGAGCTGGACGCCGCGGCGCACGGCCAGGTCGGTGTAGTAGTCCCACAGGTGCTGCTGGGCACCGAGGCACTCCATGGCCCGGCGCTTGGTTTCCCACACCTCGGTGATGTCGAGGAGGACCTCGGGCCTGAAGCCGCTCATCTCGGGCTGGTGCGGCTCGAAGTAGAAGACGGGCGGGGCGCCGATGATCTCGCCCTCGCCCGGGTAGCCGATGGCCTGGGCGAGGACGCGGGCCTCCAGGGCCATGCGGTTGGCGGCCGGGTGGTCGCCGTTGTACGGGTCCTCCACGGGGTGGGTGAGCACGACGTCGGGCTGGGTGGCCCGGTAGACCTCGACGAGCCTGTCGGTCAGCTCCGGAGTGACGAGGAGCGGGTAGTCCCCGGCGTCGAAGAAGCGGACCTCGGCACCGAGCGCGGCGGCGGCCTTCTCGGCCTCCTCCCGGCGGATCGCCTTGATCTCCTCCAGCTTCCTCCCCTCCCGCCAGGCCTTGGCGGACTCGCCGCGCTCACCGAAGGTCAGGCACGCGATGGTGACCTTCTCCCCTCGCGAGGCGGCCAGGGCGATGGCGCCGCCCGCCCGCCACACGAAGTCCCCCGCGTGCGCGGTGACGACGAGTGTCGACCGTGGGGTGGCGGCGGGCGCGTTGCCGTGCGTCATGGGTGAAATCTCCTTGATGGACAGGTGACGCCCGCCTCGGTGCGTGTGTCAGTCGCGCAGCGCCTCGATCACGCTGGTGAGGTGGGCGCGGACGGCCGCCTCGGCCGCCTGCGGATCCCTGGCCTCGATCGCCTCGATCATGGCCAGATGCTCGTTCAGGGATTGCTGCGGACGCCCCGGACGCAGCGCCAACTGGAAGCGGTGGCGGACCAGTTGTGCGTTGAGGCGCTCCAGCAGTTCCACGGCCGTCAGCTGGCCGGAGAACTCCCGGATCCTGGCGTGGAGTTCGTGGTTGAGGTCCGAGTAGGTCAGCGGTTCCCCGCCGGCCACGGCCTTGCGCATCGCCGTGCCCAGGTCCTTGAGTTCGGTCACCTGCGCGTCGCTGACGGCGGCCGCCGCCTTCGCCGCGCAGAGCCCTTCGAGGACCAGTCGGCACTCGGTGATGGCGACCGCTTCCTCCACGGTCACCACCCGCACCCGGGAACCCCGGTTGCGGATGCGCTCCACGAGCCCCTGGGACTCCAGGTCGATCAGCGCGGCCCGGATGCTGGCCCGGGTCACGCCGAACTGCTCGGCGAGTTCGTTCTCCACCAGCCGTTGCGCCGGTGCCATCTCGCCGCGCAGGATCGCCTGCCGCAACTGCCCGAGCGCAAGCTGTTTGGCCTGCTCCCCGGTGCTCGGACGGGGTTGGTTCGGCATGGTCGCCCTCCCTGAGTGAGTGCCTGTCGAACCTAAATCTAGCCAAACAAGATTGTCAACAATTTTGTTCGAAGTCTTTGGGTGCCGGGAGAGCGAGACGAAGTGTCCGTGCGGGCCGCCGGATACGGCACACCCTGTCGCCCCCGCGGCCCCGCCCGTCCCGGCTAGCGTCGCCGCATGACCCACAGCTTCGTTGTCCACGTCCCCGACGCCGAGCTCGTAGCCGAGCCCCTCTCCCCCGAGCAGATCGTGTCCGGCAGCCCCGAGGTCACCGGCAAGGTGGTCTGGGAGTCGGCGGACGGCCGCCAGGCCCGCGGCATCTGGCAGATCACCCCCGGCGTCGTCACCGACACCGAGGCGGACGAGCTGTTCGTCGTGCTGAGCGGCTCGGCCACCATCGAGGTGGAGGGCGGCCCGACGCTGAGGGTCGGGCCCGGCGACCTGGCCGTCCTGCGCGAGGGCGACCGGACGACGTGGACGGTGCACGAGACGCTGCGCAAGGCGTACGCGGTCAACCTCGGGTAGCCCCGCCGGGCGGAAGCGCTTCCGCCGCGCACCTTTGTCCTGTCAAGAGGTTGACATGATGCCAGGGCTCCGCACAGGGTGGGCCTCGTCAGATCACGGACCGGTCCTCGAGGGGCTCGCATGGTGGACGCGCTCGGTGTCGCCGTCGTCGGTTTCGGCTGGATGGGCCGGGTGCACGCCCGGGCGTACGCCCGCGTCCGCCACCACTATCCGCTGCTGCCGCTGCGCCCCGAGCTGATCACCGTCGCCGACGAGGTGCCGGGCAGGGCCGAGGAGGCCGCCGCGCAGTTCGGGTTCGCCTCGGCCACCCGCGACTGGCGGGAGGTGGCCGCCGACCCGCGCGTCGCGGCGGTCAGCATCACCGCGCCGAACTTCCTGCACCGGGAGATCGGCGTGGCGATGGCCGGGGCCGGCAAGCACATCTGGATCGAGAAGCCGGTGGGCCTCACCGTCGCGGACGCCCGCGCGGTGGCGTCCGCCGTGAGCGCGGCCGGCGTCCAGGGCGCCGTCGGCTTCAACTACCGCAACGCGCCCGCGGTCGAGGCCGCCCGCGAGCTGATCGCGTCCGGGGAGATCGGCGCCGTCACCCATGCCCGCTTCCGCCTGTTCAGCGACTACGCGGCGCATCCCGAGGGCGCGCTGACCTGGCGCTACGAGCGGGAGCGGGGCGGCAGCGGGGTGCTCGGCGACCTGGCCTCGCACGGCGCGGACCTGGCCCGGTTCCTGCTGGGCGACATCGCGTCCCTGTCCGCCGACACGGCGGTCTTCCTGCCGGAGCGGCCCCGCCCGGCCGCCGCCACCGCCGGTCACGCGCGCGCCCCGGGCGGCGAGTCGGGCCCGGTGGAGAACGAGGACTACGCCGGCTGCCTGCTGCGCTTCGCCTCCGGCGCCCGCGGCGTCCTGGAGGCGTGCCGGGTGTCGGTCGGCGAGCAGAACAACTACGGGTTCGAGGTGCACGGCACCCGGGGCGCGGTGTTCTGGGACTTCCGCCGCATGAACGAACTGGGGGTCGCCCGGGGCACGCTGTACCAGGACCAGCCGGTCGGCACCGTCCACGTCGGTCCGGCGCACGGCGAGTTCGCCGCCTTCCAGCCGGGGGCCGCGAACGCCATGGGCTACGACGACCTCAAGGTGGTGGAGGCCCACCGCTTCCTGCGCTCGGTGGCGGAGGGCACGCCCCACGGCGCGACGCTGCCGGACGCGGTGCACAGCGCGGCCGTACTGGACGCGATGGCCCGGTCGGCCGAGCGCCGGGCCTGGGTCGAGGTGAACGCCGAGGAGTGACGCCGGGGCCGGCGAGCGGGAACCGGGCCTGCCCGGCGGGCTCCGGCGACCGCGGCGTACGCACGAGGGCAACCAGACACAAGGAGCAGCGGAACCATGCGCATCGGAATCCTCGGCCTCGGCCGCATCGGCGCCTTCCACGCCGCGACCCTCTCCGGACTCGACGCCGTCGGCTCGCTCGTCGTCGCCGACCCGTTCGCGGACGCGGCGCGGGCCGCCGCCGAGCGGTTCGGTGCCGAGGTGGCCCCCTCGCCCGAGGCGGTGCTGGCGGCCGGGGTGGACGGGGTGGTGATCGCCGCCGCCACCGACGCCCACCCGGGCCTGATCCTGGCCGCCGTCGAGGCCGGCGTGCCCGTCTTCTGCGAGAAGCCCGTCGCCCGCACCATGGCGGAGGGCGTCGAGGTGCTCAAGGCGGTCGCGGGCCGTGACGTGCCGGTGCAGATCGGCTACAACCGCCGCTTCGACGCCGGGTTCGCCGCGGCGCGGGCGGCCGTGCGCGGCGGTGAGCTGGGCACGCTGCACACCGTGCGGTCGACCACGCTGGACCCGGCCCCGCCGCCGGCCGCGTACATCGCCGCCTCGGGGGGCATCTTCCGGGACTGCGCCGTGCACGACTTCGACGTCATCCGCTGGGTGACGGGCCGTGAGGTGACCGAGGTGTACGCCGTCGGCGGCAACCGGGGTGCCGGCTTCATCCGGGAGGCGGGCGACGCGGACACCACCGGCGCCGTCCTCACCCTGGACGACGGCACGATCGCCGTCGTCTCCAACAGCCGTCACAACGCGCGCGGTTACGACGTGCGGATGGAGATCCACGGCTTCGCCGACTCCATCGCCGTCGGCCTGGACGACCAGCTGCCGCTGCGCTCGGTCGAACCCGGCGCCACCTTCCCGGCCGGTGTCCCGCACGACTTCTTCATGGACCGCTTCGCCGCCGCCTACCGCGCGGAGCTCATCGCGTTCACCGAGGTCGTGGCGGGGACACGCCCGTCCCCCTGCACGATCGGGGACGCGCTGGAGGCGGGCTGGATCGCCGAGGCGTGCACGCTGTCGCTGCGCGAGCACCGCCCCGTGACCGTCGCCGAGGTGCGGCGGCCCTGAGGGCGCCTGCGCACCCCGCGCACGGCCGGTCTGCCCCCGGGCGACGGTCAGCCCTGGCTACCGCTGATGTTGACCATCCAGGGGACGCCGAACCGGTCCGTGCACATGCCGAAGACGTCGCCCCACATCTGCTTCTCCAGCGGCACGGCCACGGTGCCGCCGGCGGAGAGCTTCTCCCAGTAGCCGCGCAGCTCGGCCTCGTCGTCGCCGCTGAGGCTCACCGAGAAGGTGTTGCCGGGGCTGTACGCCATGCCGGGCGGCGTGTCGGCGCCCATCAGGGTGAAGCCGCCGGGCGTCTCCAGCATGCCGTGCATGATCTTGTCGGCCTCCGGGGCGTCGGCGTCGCCGAACGCTCCGAAGGTGTTCAGCGAGAGCGACCCGCCGAAGACCTGCTCGTAGAACTCCATCGCCTGGCGGGCGTCGCCGTCGAAGCTGAGGTACGGATTGAGGCGCGAGGCCATGGAAACCTCCCGGAACGGGACGAACGGTCGTGCCTTGCACGCTAGCGCGTCGTCCCGGCGACGGCTCGCCGAACGGCAGGGGCGGACCGGGTCTCAGGCTCCGCAGGAGCGCAGGAACCTGCGGGTGCGGACCGCGACGGGCAGCGGCTTGTCCGGTGCGCAGGGGTACATGTCCTGCTCGACGATGGCGAACAGGTCCACGCCCAGGCGCTGGGCCGCCGTGAGCACCGGGCCCAGCTCGGGGACGCCGGCCGGCGGTTCGCACATCACCCCGCGCTGGACGGCCGGGCCGAAGGGCACGCCGTTCGCGCGCACCTCGGCGAGGATCTCCGGGTCGACCTGCTTGAGGTGGAGGTAGCCGATGCGCTCGCCGTAGGTCTCGATCAGCTTGACGCTGTCGCCGCCGCAGTAGGCGTAGTGGCCGGTGTCCAGGCAGAGGCCGACCAGGTCGGAGTCGGTGGAGTCGAGGAAACGCTCGACGTGCTCCTCGCTGTCGATGTGGGTGTCGGCGTGCGGGTGGACGACGACGTCCAGGCCGTAGGTCTCCCCGACCTCGCGGCCGAGGCGTTCCATGCCCTCGGTCAGGTGCGTCCACTGCTCGCCGGTGAGCTCCGGCGGCTCGAGGATCTCGGCCGTCCTGTCGTCGCGCCAGAAGGACGGGATGACGACGAGATGGGTGCCGCCCACGGCCCGGGTGAGGGCGGCGACGCGGCCGACCTGCTCCCAGGTGGCGTCCCACTCGGCGGGACCGCGGTGCAGCCCGCAGAAGATCGTGCCCGCGGAGACCTTCAGGCCGCGCCGGGCGACCTCGTCGGTGAGCCGGGCCGGGTCGGTGGGCAGGTAGCCGTAGGGCCCCAGTTCGATCCACTCGTAGCCGGCCTCGGTCACCTCGTCCAGGAAGCGTTCCCAGGGCACCTGCCGCGGGTCGTCGGGGAACCAGACGCCCCAGGAGTCGGGGGCCGAGCCGACGCGGATGCGGTCCAGGGCAGCGGGCATGTCAGGCCTTCCCTTCGGCGGTGCCGGACGCGCCGGTCGCGGGCGCCGCGCCGCCGGACGCGGGAGCCTCCGGGAGCGCCGCCGTGCCGACCCCTCCGGCCTGCGCCAGTTCGTGCTCGAGTGCGGCGAGTTCGGCGCCGCCGGCCATGTGGTTGGTGAGTTCCTCGAGGCTGATGCCGGCGCGTGCGGCGCTGAGTTCGAGGGTACCCAGGCGCAGCACGCTGAAGTGGTCGCCGACCAGGTAGGCGTGGTGCGGGTTGTGGGTGATGAGGACGACGCCGAGGCCGCGTTCGCGGGCGGCGGCGATGTACTTGAGAACCACTCCGGACTGCTTGACGCCGAGTGCGGCGGTGGGCTCGTCGAGGATGAGGACGCGGGCGCCGAAGTGGACGGCCCGGGCGATGGCGACGCACTGGCGCTGGCCGCCGGAGAGGGTGCCGATGGGCTGTTCCAGGTCGTCCAGGACGATGCCCATGGTGCGCAGTTCCTCGTCCGCGGTCCTCTTCATCCGCGCGATGTCGAGGCGGCGGACGGGCCAGGGCCCCCTGGTCAGCTCGGAGCCGAGGAAGAAGTTCCGCCACACCGGCATCAGGGGCACGGTGGCGAGGTCCTGGTAGACGGTGGCGATGCCCCGGGCCAGGGCGTCGCGCGGCGTGGCGAAACGCACCGGCTCACCGTCGACGAGGAGGACGCCCTCGGTGTGCCGGTGCAGCCCTGAGATGATCTTGATGAGGGTGGACTTGCCGGCGCCGTTGTCGCCGAGCACGCAGGTCACCCGGCCGGGGTGGACGGCGAGGTCGACCCCGTGCAGGGCCCGTATGTTGCCGTAGGTCTTGCCGGCGCCGCGCAGCTCGACGAGCGGGCGGCCGCCGTCGCCGGGGGCGGTGTCCGCCAGGACGGCGCCGTTGGTGCCGGTGGTCTCGCTGGTCATTTCCGATCACCTCCGGGTCGCCGCGCGGCGGACCCACAGATTGATGAGGACGGCACCGAGCAGCATCACGCCCAGGAACGCCTTGAACCAGTCGGGGTTCCATCCGGCGTAGACGATGCCCTGGTTCACCATGCCGAACATGAAGGCGCCGAAGACCGGACCGACGGCGGAGCCGTAGCCGCCGGTGAGCAGGCAGCCGCCGATGACGGCCGCGGCGATGTAGATCAGCTCCTGGCCGACGCCCTCGCCGGACTGCACGGTGTTGAAGGAGAACAGCTGGTGCATGCCGACGAACCAGGCACCGAAGCCGACCAGCATGAACAGCGTGATCTTCGTGAAGGTGACGGGGACGCCGACCGCGCGGGCCGACTCCTGGTCGCCGCCGACCGCGAAGACCCAGTTGCCGTACTTGGTGCGCAGCAGCACCCAGGTGGCGAGCGCGGCGAAGGCCAGCCACCACACGACGGTGATCTTCACCTGGACGCCGCCGACGCCGAAGGACGAGGCGAAGAGCGCCTCGGCCTGGTCGAAGCCGTCCATGTCGCTGATGTCGTCGGTGGCGACGTTGCCGGTGACCAGTTTGGTGACGGCGAGGTTGACGCCCTGGAGGATCAGGAAGGTGCCGAGGGTGACGAGGAAGCTCGGCAGTCCGGTCCTGACCAGTACCCAGCCGTTGAAGGCGCCGACGCCCAGGGAGACCGCGAGGGCGACGACCACGCCCATCCAGACGTTCATGGTGAGCTGGTAGCTGAGCATGGCGGCGGTGAGCGCCGAGGTGACCACGGCGACGCCGGCGGACAGGTCGAACTCGCCGCCGATCATCAGCAGGGCGACCGGCAGCGCCATGATGCCGATGGTGGACGACTGGTAGAGGACCGTCGCCATGGAGCCGCCGTCGCGGACCGGGGGCGCGGCGATCAGGAAGAAGACGAACACGGCGACGGCGCCGAGGAACACGCCGACCTCGGGGCGGGCCAGCAGCCGCAGCGCCGGCGGTCGCCGCCGGGTCCGTCCGTCGCCCGGTCGCGGGCCGGGAGCCGGCGGTGCGGTCACCGCCGGCTCGGCCCGTGGGGACGCGCTCATCACCGGGTGCCCTTCGCGGCGAACCCGGCGACGGCCTCGACGTTGGACTTGTCGACGAAGGCCGGGCCGGTCAGCACCGGCTGCTCGCCGCCGCCGCTGTAGTTGCCGTTGTTCTTCTGCAGCCACAGGCCGTCGACCGCCAAGTAGCCCTGGAGGTAGGGCTGCTGGTCGACGGCGAACTCGATGGTGCCCTTCTCGATGGCGCCGGTGAGTTCCTTGTTGAGGTCAAAGGTGGCGACCTCGGCCTTGCTGCCGGTCTCCTCGACGGACTGCGTCGCGGCCATGGCGAACGGGGCGCCGAGCGTGACGACGTGGTCGACGGCGCCGTCCTGCTTCAGCTTCGCGGTGATCGTCGACTTCACGGACGGCATGTCGGTGCCGTTGACGTAGAGGTTCTCCACCGAGCCCTCGAAGGTCTTCTTCACCCCGTCGCAGCGCTGGGTCAGGCCGACGTTGCCCTGCTCGTGGATCACGCAGACAGCCCTCTTGGCGCCGACCTCGTTCAGCTTCTTGCCGAAGGCCTCGCCGGCCACGCTCTCGTCCTGCCCGAAGAACTCCAGCAGGCCGAGCTTCTTCCAGTCGGCGAGGCCGGAGTTGAGGCCGACGACGGGTATGCCGGCCCGCTCGGCCTCGGCCAGGACGCCGCGGAGGGCGTCCGGCTTGGCGAGGGTGACAGCGATGCCGTCGACCTTCTGGTCGATCGCGTTCCGCACCAGGCTGGCCTGGTTGCCCGCGTTGGGGTCGGCGGAGTAGACGAGCTTGATGTTGTCCTTGGCGGCGGCGGCCTCGGCACCCTTGCGGACGATGTCCCAGAAGGTGTCGCCGGGCGCCTGATGGGTGACCAGGGCGACCGTCATGCGCGGGGTGTTCGCCTTGCCCGCGGAGGCGCCGGAGTCCCCCTCCTCGTCGGCCTTCTTGCCCCCGGAGCTGCTGGAGCAGCCGGCGAGGGTCAGCGCCGCCGCCGCGGCGAGGGCCACGGCCGGGGCGAGTCTGCGGGAGCGGGCGTGCGAAGAGCGGACCATCTTTCCTGCACCTCACTGTGCGACGGGGAACCGTGTGTCGGAGGGGAGAAGAACGGCTGTTGACGCTGGGACCGGATACAAGTCCCTGAGAGGCCCGCTGTCAATACTTTGTTAAGACATTATTTCACGAGCTGGTCAGAATGTAAGCACAAACTATTGACAGGGTCCTTCCGCCGTCCTACATCTGGGAGGCGGCAGCCCCCGCCCAGCCCGAGGAGCGTCGTACATGGCCGAGCCGGTCCGGCAGTTCGATCTGATCACGATGGGCCGCATCGGAGTGGATCTCTATCCACTTCAGACGGGCGTATCCCTTGCGGAGGTCGAAACGTTCGGCAAGTTCCTCGGCGGTTCGGCCGCGAACGTGGCGGTCGCCGCCGCCCGCCTCGGCCGTGCCGCGGCCGTCATCACCCGCACGGGCGACGACCCGTTCGGCCGCTATCTGCACCGGGCCCTCCGGGAGTTCGGCGTCGACGACCACTGGGTCACGCCGGTGGCCGCGTACCCGACGCCCGTCACCTTCTGCGAGGTCTTCCCGCCGGACGACTTCCCGCTCTACTTCTACCGCCGGCCCAAGGCTCCCGACCTGGAGATCCGCCCCGAGGAGCTGGACCACCACGCGATCCGCGCGGCCCGCGTCTTCTGGGTCACCGGCACCGGACTGAGCGAGGAGCCCAGCCGCACCGCGACCCTGGGCGCCCTCGCCCACCGCGCCGGGGCCGGGATCACGGTCTTCGACCTGGACTGGCGCCCGATGTTCTGGGCCGACCCCGACCAGGCCCGCCCCCACTACGCCGAGGCGCTGCGGCACGCGACCGTCGCCGTGGGCAACCTCGACGAGTGCGAGATCGCCACCGGCGTGCGTGAGCCGTGGGCCTGCGCCGAGGCGCTGCTGGCCGCGGGCGTGGAGCTGGCCGTCGTCAAGCAGGGCCCGGCCGGTGTGCTCGCCGTGCACCGCGACGGCCGGACGGCCGAGGTGCCGCCGGTGCCGGTCGAGGTGGTCAACGGCCTGGGCGCGGGCGACGCGTTCGGCGGCTCCCTCTGCCACGGCCTGCTGTCCGGCTGGGAACTGGAGCGGACCATGCGGTACGCCAACGCGGCCGGCGCCCTCGTCGCCTCCCGTCTCGCCTGCTCCTCCGCGATGCCCACCGGGGCGGAGGTCGACGGCCTCCTCGCGCGAGCCACTCCCTGAACGGAGCGTTGCCTTGTCCCTGAGCATCCCCGACCTCACGGCGGTCAGAGCCCGGCACCCGGAGGCCATCGCCGAGGCGGCGGCCCGCCGGGTACGCCGTCCGCTGATCGGCGACTCCGGGCGCCTGCTGATCGTGGCCGCGGACCATCCGGCGCGCGGCGCGCTCGGCGTGGGCGGCCGGCGGCTCGCCATGGCCAACCGGGCCGGTCTGCTGGAACGCCTGTGCACCGCGCTGTCACGGCCCGGTGTCGACGGGGTGCTGGCCACCGCCGACGTGCTGGAGGACCTGCTGCTGCTCGGGGCGCTGGAGAACAAGGTCGTCATGGGCTCGATGAACCGCGGGGGCCTCGCGGGCGCCGCCTTCGAGATGGACGACCGCTTCACCGGGCACCGCGCCGACGACATCGCCCGCCTGCGCTTCGACGCGGGCAAGCTGCTGCTGCGCATCGACTACGACGACCCCGGCTCGCTGTCCACCCTGGAGTCCGCGGCCCGCGCGGTCGACGCCATGGCGGCGCGCGAGCTCCCCGTGTTCGTCGAGCCGTTCGTCTCCCGGCGGATCGACGGCCGCGTCCGCAACGACCTGTCCGCCGAGGCCGTCACCCGTTCGGTCGCCGTCGCCTCGGGCCTGGGCGGCACCTCCGCCTACACCTGGCTGAAGCTGCCCGTCACCCGCGACCCGGACGACATGGGCGAGGTCCTGGAGACCTCCACGCTGCCCGTGGTGCTGCTCGGCGGCGACATAGGCGGCTCCCCCGCGGACCAGGCCGCCGCCTACGAGCGCTGGCGCAAGGCGCTCAGACTGCCCACCGTGCAGGGCATGGTCGTCGGGCGCTCGCTTCTCTACCCCGCGGAGGGCACGGTGGAACAGGCGGTGGACACCGCCGTCGGCCTGTTGTGAGCCAGAGGACGTGACGCGAGAGAGGACGGGAGAGGACCCGATGACCTATCACCTTCCCGCGGGCGGGGCGGCCGACGGCCCGTACGCCGTGGACGTGACGCCCGAGAAGGCCGGCTGGGGCTACTCCGGTCTGCGCGTGCTCCGCCTGCCGCCCGGCGGCAGCCACACCTTCGACAGCGGCGACAGCGAATGGATCGTCCTGCCGCTCGGCGGCGGCTGCACGGTCGCCACCGCGGGCGACTCCGGCCGGGAGACCTTCGAGCTCACCGGCCGCTCCGGCGTGTTCGACGGCGTCACCGACTTCGCCTACGTACCGCGCGACGCCCGTACGACGGTGACGTCCGCCGGCGGCGGCCGGTTCGCCCTCACGGGCGCCCGCTGCACCCGGCGCCTGCCCGCCCGCTACGGCCCGGCCTCGTCCGTCCCGGTGGAACTCCGGGGCACCGGCAACTGCTCGCGGCAGGTCAACAACTTCGGTGCCGCGGACGTCTTCGAGTGCGACAGGCTGATCGCCGTCGAGGTGATCACCCCGGGCGGCAACTGGTCGTCGTTCCCGCCGCACAAGCACGACGAGCACCGCCCCGGCGAGGAGTCGGTGCTCGAGGAGATCTACTACTTCGAGTTCGCCGCCCACGACGGCATCCCCGGCCTCGGCTACCAGCGGGTCTCGCCGTCCGGGCGGGGGCGGGGCACGGACGTGCTGGCCGAGGTCCGGGACGGGGACGTCGTCCTCATCCCCGACGGATGGCACGGACCGTCGATGGCCGTACCGGGCCACCACATGTACTACCTCAACGTCATGGCGGGCCCCGGGGCCGAACGCGCCTGGCTGATCAGCGACCATCCCGGCCACGCCTGGATCCGCGACACCTGGCCCGGCCGTCCGGTCGACCCCCGGCTCCCCCTCTACACCGCACCCGAGAGGTCCGCATGAGCGCCGTCACCCTCCGACTGACCACCGCCCAGGCCCTGGTGCGCTTCCTGGCCGCCCAGTACACCGAACGCGACGGCGTACGGCACCGTCTGATCGCCGGCACGTGGGGCGTCTTCGGCCACGGCAACGTGGCCGGCCTCGGGCAGGCACTCGTGGAGTACGCCGGCGTCATGCCGTACCACCAGGGCCGCAACGAACAGGCCATGGTGCACGCGGCCGTCGGGCACGCCCGCCACCTCAACCGCCTGTCGGCGCAGGCGGTGACGACCTCCATCGGCCCGGGCGCCACCAACCTGGTCACCGGCGCCGCCCTCGCCACGGTCAACCGCCTGCCGGTCCTGCTGCTCCCCGGCGACTACTTCGCCTCGCACGCGGCCGACCCGCTGCTCCAGCAGCTGGAGCACCCGACCGAGGCCGACGTGTCCGTCAACGACACCCTGCGCCCGGTGTCCCGGTACTTCGACCGCGTCACCCGGCCGGACGCCCTGATCGCCTCCGCGCTGCGGGCGATGCGGGTGCTGAGCGACCCGGCCGAGACCGGGGCGGTCACCCTCGCCCTCCCTCAGGACGTCCAGGCGCAGGCGTACGACTGGCCGGAGGAGTTCTTCGCCGACCGCGTCTGGCACGTACGGCGTCCCGCCCCCGACCCGGCGGAACTGGCCGAGGCGGTCCGCGCGGTCCGCGCCGCGCAGCGCCCGCTGATCGTCGCGGGCGGCGGCGTCCACCACAGCGAGGCGGAGGCGGCGCTGAAGGCGTTCGTGGACGCCACCGGCATCCCGGTCGCCTCCACCCAGGCAGGCAAGGGCTCCCTGCGCCACGACCACCCGGCCGACCTCGGCGGCATCGGCCACACCGGCACCGCCGTCAGCGACGACCTGGCCCGCACGGCGGACCTGGTGATCGGCATCGGCACCCGCCACTCGGACTTCACCACGGCCTCCGGCACCCTCTTCCGCCGACCGGACGTCCGCTTCCTGAACCTCAACATCACCGCCTTCGACGCCCACAAGCTCGCCGCCCGCACCCTGGTCTGCGACGCGCGGGCCGGTCTCACGCTGCTGACCGACGCCCTCGCGGGACACCGGGTGGCGCCGGAGTACGAGGCGGAGTACCGCGCGGGCAAGGACCGCTGGGAGCAGGTCGTGGAGGCGGCCCTGACGGCGGACGACGACAACGCCGTCCCGACGCAGACCCACGTGCTGGGCGCCCTGGACGCGGTCGTCGGCGACGAGGACGTGGTGATCAACGCGGCCGGTTCGCTCCCCGGTGACCTGCACAAACTGTGGCGGGCCCGCTCCCCGCGCCAGTACCACCTGGAGTACGGCTACTCGTGCATGGGCTACGAGATCCCGGCCGCGCTCGGCGTGCAGCAGGCGGCGCCCGGCACGCCCGTGTGGGCCCTTGTCGGGGACGGTACCTATCTGATGAACCCGACGGAGATCGTCACCGCCGTGCAGGAGAACCTGCCGGTCAAGCTGGTGATCGTGCAGAATCACGGCTACGCCTCCATCGGCGGCCTGTCCGAGTCGGTCGGCGCGGAGCGCTTCGGCACCGCCTACCGCCACCGCGCCGCCGACGGCACTTTCACCGGCGCCCCGCTGCCCGTCGACCTCGCCGCCAACGCGGCCAGCCTCGGCATGGAGGTGCTGCGCGCCAAGACGGTGCGCGAGCTGCGGGAGGCGCTGGCGGCGGCCCGTACGGCGACCCGTCCGACCTGCGTCCACGTCGAGACGGACCCGGCGGTGACCGCCCCCGGCGCCGAGGCCTGGTGGGACGTGCCGGTGGCCGAGATCTCCGCCCGCCCGGCCGCCGCCGAGGCACGCGCACGGTACGAGCGTGCCGCCGCCGACCGCCGCCACCACCTCTGATGCCCCGTCACGCGGCGCCGGCTCGCGACGGCGCCGGGCGGGGCGTCCGGCTCGTCCGTCATCCCCCGGTCAGGGCCTGACCGTCCCGGCGGTGTTCGCGTACCGCGATCCGGGCCAGCTTCGTCAGCATCATGCCGTTGCGAATGGCGACGACGTAGTCGACGGGCAGGCCGTGCATCCGTGTCCCGGGCCCTCTGAGCGGATGCCAGTCGAGGACGAACAGCGTGTGCTCGCCCCAGGGGATCAGACGCATCGCGATGCGTGCCGCGCCGAAGGGGTCCGCCTTGGCCTCCAGCTCCAGCCGCTGGTGCGGCTCGCAGACGCGGACGACGCAGGTGTCGTCGAGCGTCAGAGGGCCGGCGCCCACTCTGACCCGCAGCTGTGCCCCCACGTCCGGCCAGTGCGGGTCCGCGGTGAGGACCGCTCGGGTCCCCGTCACCCATTCGCCGTAGCGGTAGCCGTCCGACAGCAGGCTCCAGACGGCGGACGGGGGGCTCAGGATGAGGCGTCGAGTACGGGACACGCGAACACTCCTCTTGGCGTCGGCCGGTACTTGCTGTCAGCGCGTCGAACACTAAGGCCGGCGGCGCACTCCGGCCCCGGGACAGGCCACGGTCCGCGCACTTCCACGACCCGACGTCACTCCTGTGGGCGCCGGGACCTGTGCCCCTGCCACGCCCGTCCAGGTCGAGCGTGCCGGTGGCAGGCCACAAATGCGTTGCTCGCGTACGTTCCCGGCCGTGATCATGGGGCCGATGCGCTTCCTTTCCGCCGCCGCGGACCCCACCGTCCTGGATCGTGCCGTCTCGTACCCGGCCGACGGTCCCCTCGCCGCCCTCACCGCCGGAAGAATCCGCGAGGAACTCGACGCCGGCCGGTTCCGCCCGGAGTGGATCTGGCTCGCCGAGGACGGCGGACAGGTCCTGGCCCGCGCGTTGTGGTGGGGCCGTGCCGACAGTGAACGCCCCCTCGCGCTCGACTGTCTCCAGGTCCGCTCCACGGCTACCGATCCGGTCGCCGTCGCCACCGGACTCCTCGAAGCCGGGCACGCCGCCCTCGGCACGCGCCCGCTGTACAACCTCTCCCTCCCGGCGGACTGGGACGGCCGCTCCGAACTGTCCGAGGCGGTCGCCTGGCGTCGCGAAGCGGCCCTGCGCACGGGGCTGAGCCGGGAGATCCGGCGCCTGCGCTACGAGTGGACTCCGGCGGCGGGACTGCCCGAGGCGGGCAGCCGGCTGACGTTCCGGGAGGGCAGCGACGAGGAGTTCCTGGAGGCCTTCGTCCGGGTCTCGGCCGGCAGCCTCGACGAGGCCACCCTGACGAACTGCGCACGAAGGACGCCGGGCAACTCGCCGAGGAGGACATGCGGTTCTACCTCGACTGCCCGGGCGAGCGCTCCTGGTGGCGGCTCGCGGAGCTGCCCGACGGCACGCTCGCCGGTCTGGCCGTCCCTTCGGCGACCCCGTACCACCGCAACGTCGGCTATCTCGGTGTCGTACCCGAGCAGCGCGGCAAGGGGCTGATCGACGAGATCCTCGCCCAGATCACCCGCTTCCACGCGGCCGAGGGCGCGGAGCGCGTCACCGCGACGACGGACACGACGAACGTCCCGATGGCCGGTGCCTTCGACCGCGCCCGCTACGACGTGACGGAGATCCGTCTGGTCCTGGAGGCGCCGGGGGCCGCTTGACCCGCCGGGCCGCTGCCCGGGGCGACGGGGCGGACGTCCCCGTGCTGCGGGGCGACGAGGGCGTCCGGCCTGCCCTTTGTGCCCCGCAGCTCAGCGGTCCGCCGACCGCGGCGGTCGAGCGTCAGACCGAGCTTTTCGGCTGCGTGCCGGTGCCCTGTGCGGCGCGGAGTTCCTCGTTGATGCGCTGGGCTTCTTCGAGCTGGTCTTCGAGGATGATGATCCGGCAGGCGGCTTCGACCGCGGTGCCGGCGTCCACCAGTTCGCGGGCGCGGGCGGCGATGCGCAGCTGGTAGCGGGAGTAGCGGCGGTGGCCGCCTTCGGAGCGCAGCGGGGTGATCAGGCGGTGTTCGCCCAGGACGCGAAGGAAGGCGGGGGTGGTGCCGAGCATCTCGGCGGCCCGGCCCATGGTGTAGGCGGGGTAGTCGTCGTCGTCGAGGTTGTCGACGGGGCGGGAACTGCCAGGGGGCATAGACCTCTTCTTCCGGGTGACGCGTCGGGGGGCCCGGGCGCCGACCGGCGCCCGGGCCCCGAGCTTTCCACACCATCTACCGGCTGACTGCGCCGGCCTTCTGTATCCGCATGTGCCGCCTGGAAGAGCGGGCTTGCGGGGATCGCGGCTGCGTGACCGGGGACCACCATCCAATCCGGGGTCTGCGGTACCCGGGCGGTTCAGCCCACCCGGGCGATCCTGATGGCGTTTCGCTCCTTACCTCTTTCGATCGATCCGTTCGTACTGGTGCTTGCACGGCAGTTCGTCTCTGCCGTGTCCTTCGACTTCTGGCTACACCCAGAACACTAGCGCCAACCCAAGGCAATGTCTACATCCGCCAGTGCAGATTTACTCCATCCGGTGACATGCGCAATCGCGTCCTCTCACACCCGGGACCCTCGGTTGGGCGCGTCAGTCCGCTCCAAGCGCTCCGGCCTGCCCGGGCGGCGGCCGTCTACCCTGGCCCGGTGATGGACACGGGAGACTTCCGGGCCGGTGACGTGCTGTCGGTCGCCTGCCCCTTCACACCGGCTCGCGTGGAGCGAGGTGTGACGTGGGGCCGCATCGCGGTGCGATGGCCGTGGTGGGACATCGACAGCGGCAGCGACTTCATCCACTGGAACGGCGTCGTCGCCCTTGGCGTGGCGGGGGACGAACGCTCGGAGCCCGAGGTGCGGGCGGAGCTGTTCCGGACCGACCCGCCGCCCGAGCGGCTGACGGCGGGCGACGTCTGCCGGGTCGGAGTACCGCCGACCACGGTGCACGTGACGGCCGTCGACCACCACGATCCCCCGCTCGAGACGGGCTGGCTGCCCCGCCCCCGTCTGACCGTGAGCGTGCTGCGCCGCGGCCTGTCCTATCGCGAGTTCCCGGACGACAGCCACCTCGACGGCACGGGGTACTGCCTCCACCCCGGCGACGGGATCCCCTTCACCTTCGACCTGTTGCTGCGGCCGTACGCGTGTCTCCGGCCGGGCGACGAGGTCGCGGACGCCGCCGGCCGGGCGTGGCGGTTCGACGGCCCCTGGGACTGGACCGCCTTCGACGGAGAACCGGCGGGAGCGGGCCCCGAGTGGCCGCTCGTCCTGCTCACGCGCGCGGGAACGCCGTGCACCGCCGAGGACGCGCGGGCGGTGGCCGCGAGCACGGCGAGCGGTTCGCACCAGCGGACGGTCCGGGACTGGATGTCGCTGACCAGGGCCTCGCCCACTCCCTGACCGACCGCGTCACTCCGCCACGGGCACGCATTCGGCGAGCAGGTCCACGATGTCGCGCCAGGCACGCGGCGCGTGCCGTGGGTGGTGCCCGACGCCCGGGAGCAAGGTCTGGTCGACCGGCGGGTAGTGGAAGGCGTGCTGGGCGCCGCCGTAGACCACGAGGCGCCAGTCGACGCCCGCGGCCTGCATCTCGGCGGTGAACGCGTCGCGTTGCGCGACCGGCATGATCGGGTCCTCCGACCCGACGCCGGCCCACACCGGGCAGCGAATGCGCGCCGCCTCGCCCGGTCGGCCGGTGTTCAGTCCGTTGACCGTCCCGATCGCCCGCAGGTCGACGCCGTCGCGCCCGAGTTCCAGCCCGATGATGCCCCCGGTGCCGTAGCCGACGGCGGCGACGCGGTCGGGGTCGGTGCGCGGCTCGGCGCGCACCACGTCGAGCGCCGCGTGGCCGATGTCCCGCATCCGGTCGGGATCGGCGAGCAGCGGCATGCAGCGGGCCAGCATCTCCTCGGGGTCGGTCAGATGGCGTCCGCCGTGGAGGTCGAAGGCCAGTGCCACGTAGCCCAGTTCGGCGAGTGCGTCGGCCCGGTGGCGTTCCACGTCGCTGAGCCCCGGGCCCTCCGGACCGAGCAGCACCGCGGGCCGGCGGCCGGTGCCGGCCGGCAGTGCGAGGTGCCCGATCATCGTCAGGCCGTCGGCGGGGTACTGGACCGTGCGCGTCGTCACCGTTGTCATGCGACGGGACTGTAATCACCGTCGAGCCGGCCGGGTCGATGTTCTGCCGCAGGCAGAGGACCGCGGGCGCCCCCCTGTTCGCGGCGGCGGCTCACGTCCGCCCACTAGGCTCGGTCGTCGTGACTCGAAGGCGGCGAAAGAAACTGTCCGGGCGTCTCGTCGACGCCGCGCTGATCGGCGACCTCACGCGGGTGCGGGCCCTGCTGCGCGCGGGCGCGCCCGCCGAGACGGCCAACTCCGCGGGCACCACGCCGCTGTACCAGGCGGCGGTCGACGGGGACGCCGGCATCGTCCGCGCCCTGCTGGCGGCCGGGGCCTCGCCCGACACGGAGAGCGGAATCGGGTCGGAGGGCACGCCGCTGTGCGGGGCGGCCTGCTGGGGTCACGTCGAGGTGGTACGCGCGCTCCTGGAGCACGGCGCCGATCCGAACCTGCGAGAGGACCACGGCACGGGCTGGTCCCCGCTCGACTGGGCGGCGAGGGGGCCGCATCCCGAGACCGGGGAGCTGCTCCTCGCCGCCGGGGCCCGGCGGCGAGGGGAGCTCGCCGAGCATTCCTGACCGACGTGACCGAAGAGCGGGGGCATGAATTCGACTCGGCCGCAACCCCGCAAAGGCATGGGATTCTTCGAAAAACAAATCGCGGCAGGGCACACAATTATTGATTCCGCAAATGCGGCAAGGGGCATACATTCCGTTCGGCCGCAACAGCCTCGGCGATATATTAAAAGCTTGACGGCGTCGTGGAGTTTCCTTAAAGTCCAGTCGTCCAGTTTCCCGCCGAGCGATATGCGATGGTGTACATGACCGTGCCTCCCGCGTTGCCGAAGGCCAGGCAGCAGTTGATCCTCGCTGTTCTCATGCTGTGTTCGCTGCTGATCTGGATAGACAACACCGTCCTGAGTACTGCGCTGGAGACCCTTGCGGACCCGGACCGTGGACTGGGAGCCGATCCCGGTGAGCTGCAATGGGCGACCGGTTCGTACACGCTGGCTTTCGCCACATTGATGTTCACCGCAGGCGCATTGAGCGATCGGTTCGGTCACCGGACTGTGTTCTCCGGCGGTTTGGTGATCTTCGCCGGGTCCTCGCTGTGGGCGGCCTACGCAAGCGACGCCGGCCAGCTGATTGCCGCCCGAGCGGCGATGGGGGTGGGCAGCGCGCTGATCACGCCTGCCATGATGGCCATCCTCATGTGGACCTTCACCGGTCCCGCGCGGGCTGCCGCGATCGGCGTCTTCTCGACGTCGGCCGGTGTCGGGATGGCTGCCGGCCCGGTACTGGCGGGGTCCCTGCTCGACCATTTCTGGTGGGGCTCGGTCTTCCTGATCAACGTCCCGGTCGCGGCACTGGCGTTGGTCGGACTCGCCGTGCTGGTGCCGAACTTCCGCAGCCCAACTCCGCGGCCACTGGACCTCGCTGGGATGCTGCTGTCGATCAGCGGGCTCGTGGCGTTGGCCTACGGGCTGATCCGGGCGGGGCAGGTGACGGCGTGGAGTCGTACCGATGTCTGGGCGCCGATCGTTGCCGGTCTGGTCCTGCTGGCCGTGTTCGTACTCCTCGAACTGCGCGTCAGGGTGCCCAGCTTCGATCCGCGGCTGCTCGCGCGGCGCACGTTCGGTGGTGGCAACGTGGCGCTCGGACTGCTGCTCTTCGGGGTGGCCGCCATCACCTTCTACAACGCGTTCTACCTTCAGGGCGCGCTCGGCTTCTCGCCGATGAAGGCGGGTCTGGCCAACATTCCGACCGCGGTCGGCGCGCTCGCGGGCGCGCCCCTTGCCTCGCGCCTGGTCCGCCGCCTGTCGCTGCGCGTTGTCACCGTGCCGGCGTTGACCGTGGCCGCGCTGACCATGGGCGGGTACGGGTTCCTCGGGCTGGACACTCCACTCGGCTGGATCGAGGCCCTGTTGCTGGTGCAGGGCCTCTCGATCGGCATGGTGATCGGCCCCGTCACGGCCGCGTTGATCGGCAACCTGCCGTTGGAGCAGGCCGGTGCGGGATCTGCCGTCACCAACACCGTGCGGCAGACCGGCAGCGTGATCGGCATCGCGGTGGGCGGCACGATCATGTCGATCGTGTACCGACGTGCGATCGAACCTTCACTGGAGGGTGTGCCCGGCCCGGTGCGGGATCAGGCGCGCGTGTCCGCCGAACAGACCCGCCACGTCGCCACCGCTCTCGACCAGCCCTCTCTTGCTCGGGCCGCCGATGACGCGTTCGTCCGTGCCATGCACGTCGGCGCGGGCTGGATCACGGTCATCGCACTCCTCGGAGCGGCCGTGCTGCTGATCGCCCTGCCCGCCGTGGAGAGGAAGGCTCCGGTACCGGAACCGGAGCACGACGAGGCCCGCAGCTTCGAAGGAAGCCACTGAGGGCGGATCCCGCCCGACGCCCTCGATCCGGCCGACTGCTTCACGGTGCCGGAGCAGTGGCAGCCGTACCTGATCCCCAGGAATGATCAAGGGCCGGTTTCGGAATCCTCCGAAACCGGCCCTGACCTGCGACTCTCACGAGTCGGGACGACAGGATTTGAACCTGCGACCCCTTGACCCCCAGTCAAGTGCGCTACCAAGCTGCGCCACGTCCCGATGTGCTCACGCGCGGTGCACCGCGCGATCACGCGGACAGCACTTTACCCCACACCCCGGGTGACGGCTAAGCGGGGACGGCCGAGGGACAATCAACCCCATGGACAGCCCTGCCGACAGCACAGCCTCGGACCACCCGGCGGACGAGCGGGACCGCGACGACGAGGGGCGGGCCCGCAACGCCCGGCCGCGAGACGGGCTCGGACGCCCGTTGCCGTACGGCGCGGAAGGCGTCCCCCGCCAGCCCGAGGGGGTCGTACGGGCCCCCGACGAGACGGTGGCCGAGGCGCAGCGGCTGCTGGACGAGGGCAAGCCCTTCCACGCGCACGAGGTCTTCGAGGACGCCTGGAAGTCGGGTCCCGAGGAGGAGCGGGAGCTGTGGCGGGGCCTGGCCCAGCTGGCCGTCGGACTCACGCACGCGGCGCGCGGCAACGCCACCGGCGGGGCCAGGCTGCTGCGGCGAGGGGCCGGGGCCGTGACGGAGTGGGCGGCGTCGGAGCACGGGCAGCGGCGGCCGTACGGGGTGGATCCGGACGCGGTCGCCCGGTGGGCCCGGGAGCTGGCGCGGGACGTGGAGGACGGCGCGCCGGTGGACGCGGGGACCCGGGCGCCGCGGCTGCGGGGCTGAGCAGCCCCTCCGCGGGGCCTGGGGCAGCCCGCCCGGGGCCCCGCCGGGGGCGTACGGCAGACTCGGGGCGTGCGGAAGATTCATGTGATCGGTATCGGCGCGGGCGACCCCGACCAGCTCACCCTCCAGGCGGTCCGGGCGCTGCGGAGCACGGACGTGTTCTTCGTCCTGGACAAGGGCGAGGCGAAGGCGGACCTGGTGCGGCTGCGCCGGGACATGCTGGAGACGCACGTACCCGAAGGCACGTACCGGGTGGTCGAGGCGCGCGATCCGGAGCGGGACCGCACCGCGGGCGGCACGGCGTACTCCCCCGCCGTCGGGGACTGGCGCAGCGCCCGCGCCGGCATCTACGAGCGGCTGATCGCCGAGGAGCTGGGCGAGGACGAGAGCGGCGCGTTCCTGGTGTGGGGTGATCCGGCGCTGTACGACAGCACACTGGGCATCCTGGAGGAGATCCTGGACCGGGGAACGGTGGCGTTCGCGTACGACGTCGTGCCCGGCATCAGCAGCGTCTCCTCACTCGTCGCCCGGCACCGCACCGGGCTGAACCGGGTGGCGCGCCCGGTGCAGATCACGACCGGACGGCGCCTCTCCGAGGGCTTCCCGGAGGGCGTGGACGACGTGGTGGTGATGCTGGACGCCCACCAGGCCTTCCGGCAGTACGCCGACCAGGACATCGACATCTACTGGGGCGCCTACCTGGGCACCCCGGACGAAATCCTCGTCTCCGGCCCGATCGCCGAGGCCGCGCCCCGGATCGAGCGGCTGCGCGCCGAGGCCCGGGAGCGCAAGGGCTGGATCATGGACACGTACCTGCTGCGGCGCAACCCGGGCGACCGGTAGGCAGGGAGCCGGACACCGTCTGCCGCCTCTTGGAGGCGCCCGGCGCGCGCCCCGGTCAGGGCGATCCGAGGCCCAGCCGTTCCAGGACGCCGGGCACGTCGGGCACCACGGGCACGCCTTCGGGCAGGGGCGGCCGGCGCACGACCACCACCGGCAGGGCGAGGTCCCGGGCAGCCGTCAGTTTGGCCGCGGTGGCCGCTCCCCCGCTGTCCTTGGTGACCACCACGTCGATGCGGTGGTCGCGGAGGACGGCGGTCTCGTCGGCCACCGTGAAGGGGCCGCGGGCCAGCAGGACCCGCAGGTCCGGCGGGAAGGGGGGCTCGGGCGGCTCCACCGAGCGGGCGACGAAGTGGAGGCCGGTCAGGTGGGCGAAGGCCCCCAGCCCGAGGCGGCCGGTGGTCAGCAGGACGCGGCGGCCGAGCCTCGGCAGCAGACCGGCGGCCTCCGGGAGGGACGCGACCTGGTGCCACCGGTCACCGGGGCCCGGGTGCCAGCCCGGCCGGCGCAGGATCACCAGAGGGGTCCCGCAGGCCGCCGCGGCGCGTGCCGCGTTCGCCGTGATGGTCGCGGCGAAGGGGTGGGTCGCGTCGACGAGGGCGTCCACGCGCTGTTCGCGCAGCCACACGGCGAGCCCGTCCGCACCGCCGAACCCGCCGACGCGCACCTCGCCGTCGACCGCGCCCGGCCGGGTCACCCGCCCCGCCAGCGAGGTCGTCACCCGCACCCCGGGCAGGCCCGCGAGGGCGGCGGCGAGGCGGCGGGCCTCGGTGGTGCCGCCGAGGACGAGGACGTGCGGGACCGGCATGGCGTCGAGGGTACGAGGTGCCCGGCCCGGACGTGCCGCCGGATCCGGTGGCAGCCCGCGGCCGCACCGGCGCGGGCCCGCGACCCGGGCGCCGGTGCGTGCGCGTCACCCCGGGTGACTGCCGTGCTCTGCGGCGGAGTTCAGAAGTCGTCCGCCCCGTTGCGCAGTTCGGGCGTCCAGTAGCCGGTGAGCGCCTTCGCCGGGTCGGCGGCGATGCCCTCGCTGCCGGGCGCGGTGACGGCGATGACCGTGGAGTCGCCCTCCAGCACGACGGAGAACGCCGACACGGGCTCGTTCTCCTCGTCGACGCCGCCGTCCGACACCCTCACCAGGGCGTAGGCCGGGGCTCCCGCCTCGAGCACGACAGGCGTGGCCGGCTTGCTCTTGGCGACGGCCGGGACGTCCTGCTTGTGGCTCTCCAGCAACTGGACGTGCGGGAAGCCCGCCAGACGGCAGGAGTGCCCGGAGCTGTTCCGCGCCGTGAGGACGATGTGGGTGTAGGGCGGGCCGTCCTGCGTGGCGGCGGTGACGCGGACGTCCCTGGCGGTGCAGACCGGGGTGGAGGCGGTCACCTGCTCGCCGTTCGCGCCGCTCTTCCCCGCGGAGGCGTCGGCGGAGTCCGCCGCACCGTTCGGTCCCGCCGAGCGCGCGGACCCGGCCGGTGCCGTCGTGCCGGACGTGCCGGCGCCCTCGCCGGCCGCCGGGGTCGACGCCACCGTGGCGGAAGTGGTCGGCGCGGAGGACGACTTGGTGTCCGAGTCGCCCTGGCAGGCGGTGAGGGACAGGACGAGGGCGGTGCCGGCGGCGAGCAGCGCGGAGCGCTGACGCAGAGTGGTGTTCATCTGAAGGGTTCCCCGTTTCGGTGAGCTACGGCACGTGTGCCACGGTCGTTCGACGGCGGATGGTCCGAGCCGTTCCCGGCCCGCACCTGCTCCGTCCCCTCGGCGGATCCGTCCGCCGGGCGTCGGGATCGCGCAGGCCCGGGAGGGGCGTTCCGCGTCGGCCTTCAGTCGATCATTTCCGGTCTCCGGCGCCCAGGCGGTTCTCCCGGCAGAAGTCCTGTCGGTGATACTTCTGCCGGTGGCTCGCGTCCGGTCGGGCCGGACGATCGGGGACGACGACGGTGCGTGACGGCACGTCTTCCGCAGGGGACTTCGGGCAGCGGTTGAGGCGCCTGCGGGACCGCGCCGGGCTCAGTCAGGAAGCACTGTCCCACGCGGCGGGGGTGAGTGTCAGGGCCTTGGCCGACATGGAACGCGGGCGCACCCGGGGGCCTCAGCGCCGTACGGTGCAGGCGCTGGCCGAAGCGCTGGGGCTCGGCGGCGAGGAGGCGAAGGGCCTGGAGCGGTCCGCCGCCCTCGGCCGTCCGCGCCCCCGGACGGCCACCGGCCCGGCCGGGCCCGGCACCTTGGCCCTGCCGCGCGACATCCAGGACTTCACCGCCCGCGGCCCGGCCCTCGCCCGGCTGCTGGACCTGGCGCGGGACACCGGTCCGGACCGGCCGGTGGTCACCGTGGTCGCCGGGCAGCCCGGTCTGGGCAAGACCGCGTTCGCGGTGCACGCGGCGCACCGCCTCGCCCCGCACTTCCCGGACGGGCAGATCGCGCTGGACCTGCACGGCATGGACCCCGAGCCGGCCACCCCCCGGGACGCCCTGGCCCGGCTGCTCGGTGCGATGGGGGTCGCCGACGCGGCGATACCGGCCGGCACCGACGACCGTGCCGGTCTGTGGCGTTCCCTGGCCGCCGGGCGGCGCATGCTCCTGCTGCTGGACAACGCCGTCGACGAGTCCCAGGTCGGCCCCCTGCTGCCCGGCACCGGTCCGTCCCTGACCATCGTCACCAGCCGCCACGCCCTGGCGGGTCTGGAGTCCGTGCACCGCACCGACCTGGCACTGCTGCGGCGTGAGGAGGCGGTGGAACTGCTGACCCGCATCATCGGCCCGGACCGCGTGCTGGCCGAGGCACAGGCCGCACGGGACCTCGCCGACCTGTGCGGGCACCTGCCGCTGGCCGTCCGGATCGCCGGCCAACGGCTCCTCAGCCGGCCGCACGAACGGCTCGGCAAGCTCGTCGCCCGCCTAGCCGCCGAGGGCCGGCGCCTCGACGGCCTCCAGGCCGGAAGTCTTCAGGTGCGGGCCGCGTTCGCGCTGTCCTACCGTCAGCTCCCGCCGGACTCGCGGACGGTGTTGCGCCGCGCCGCGCTCGCCGCCGGAGCGGACTTCGGCCCCGAGACCGCCGCGCTCCTGGCCGGGCTCTCCCACGACGAGGCGGTCGCCTGTGCCGAGGAACTGACCGACGCCGGGCTGCTGCAGAGCGACGCCGGCGCCGAGCGGTACCGCTTCCACGACCTGCTCAGGCTCTACGCGGCCGAACAGGTCGAGGCCGAGGACGGCCCCGAGGGCCGCGACGCCGCCCTCGACCGGACCGCGTCCTGGATGCTGCGCCGGGCCACCGCCGCCGCGCTGCACTTCGACGTCGACCACGAACGGGCCGCGCCGCAGGGCGACCCGGACCCGGAGACGGCGCCCACCGGCCGGGAGGAGGCGCGGGCCTGGCTGGAGGCCGAGCGGGCCCAGTGGCTCGCCGCACTGCGCCGGGCCCACGACACGGGCCGGCACCGGCAGGTCCTGGACACGGCGGAGGCGATGCACTGGTTCTCCGACCTGAACCAGCACTGGGAGCAGTGGGTGGAGGTGTTCCAGCGCTCCTCCGGCTCCGCCCGTGCGCTGGGCAGCAGGCGGGAGGAGGCCGTCCACCTCAACTACCTCGCCTGGGCCTACAACCTCTGCGTGCACGACCCCCGTGCCGCCCTGGTGAGCGCGGACGCCGCGCTCACGGCGGCCCGCGAGTGCGGGGACGGGCTCCAGGAGGGGTGGGCACTGGGCTACGGCGCGGGCGCGCTGCACCGGCTGGGGCGCATGGACGAAGCGCAGAGCCGGCTGCGCGAGGCCGCCCGCCGGCTTGCCTCGCAGGAGTCCCCGCAGGGGAGGCTGGCCGAGCTGTCGATCCTCAACACCCTCGGCGTGCTCGTGCGCAGCACCGGCCAGGTGGAGGAGGCCCTGGAGATCCACCGCCGCAGCGAGCGGCTCTGCCGGGCGGGGGTCCCGGGCCGCACGCAGGAGGTGATCGCGGTGTACCAGGCGGTGGCCCGGCAGCAGATCGGCAACGATCTGGCGGCCCTGGAACGCTGGGACGAGGCCGAAACTCCGCTGCGGCAGGCCCTCGCCGCCTTCGACGCCGCGAAGATGGCGGCCTGGACGGAGCAGGCCCGGCTGGACCTGGGCCAGGTGCTCGGCGCCATGGGGCACCCCGACGCCCGGGAGACGCTCCGCACCGCCCGCGACGCCCTGGCCGCCCTCCGGAGCCCGCGCCAGGTCGAGGCCGCCGCCGCCCTCGCCGCGCTCGACGAGGCCGCCGCCGGCACCGCCTGAGGGCCGTCGTCCGGATCATGCCGGCGTCGCGGGCCGGCCGGGGCGCACCGTCCCTCCCGGCCGGCCTCATCCGGACGACGGACCTCAGCGCAGGAGCAGTTGCAGGCCGCCCACGACGGTCGCCGCGATCACCAGTTGCTCGAACAGACGCTGGTTGATCCTGTTCACGGCCCATTTCCCGAGGAACGCACCGGGCACCACGAACACCACGAGCGCGGCGTCGAGGAGCAGCGAGCGGCCGTCGATCAGGCCCAGGCCGGCGCTGAAGGGCAGCTTGGAGACGTTGACGATCAGGAAGAAGAAGGCCGAGGTGCCCAGGAAGCCCAGCTTGCGGAAGCCCGCGGAGAGCAGGTACAGCGACATCACCGGGCCGCCCGCGTTGGCGACCATGGTGGTGAAGCCGCCGAGGACGCCGTACGAACGGGCCTTGATCCGGCCGGCCCGGGAGGTGATCGCGTCCGGCTGTCCGGCCGCGTCGCTCCGCCGGCGGCGCCACACGGTCACGCCGGCCATGAACAGCAGGATCGCCCCGATCGACGTGCGTACGACCGCGTCGTCGGCCCACACCAGGAACACGGTGCCCACGACCACGCCGACCCCCACCGCCGGGAACAGCCGCCACAGCGTGGGCCAGTGCGCGTGCCGCCGGTAGGTGAGGACGGCCAGGACGTCACCGGCGATCAGGACGGGCAGCAGGACGCCGGTGGAGGCCCGGGCCGGCAGGACCGCGGCGAAGATCGCGAGACTGACCGTGTTGGCCCCGCTCACGGCGGTCTTGGAGAAGCCGACGAGCAGGGCCGCGAAGGCGAGGGCGGCGAATTCCCAGCCGGTGAGGTGCCAGAGCGTCATGGTGTCCATTGCGGAGACCGATGCTATGCGCACCCGGCCGGTGCCCGGGAGGACCGTCTCGGCGGACGGTCACGTGCGGCCGGCGTACCGCGCCCGCAGTTCGCGCTTCAGCACCTTCATGCTCGGGCCCAGCGGCAGCTCGTCCGTGAACTCGACCCGGCGCGGGTACTTGTACCTGCCAAGGTGCTGCCGCGACCACTCGGTGATGGCGGCGCCGTCGGCGGCCGTGCCCGGGGCGGGGACGACCACGGCGCACACCTCCTCGCCGTGCAGCTCGTCCGGCAGGCCGATGACGGCGACCTGGGCGACGCCGGGGTGGCGCATGAGCACCTCCTCCACCTCGCGCGGATAGACGTTGTAGCCGCCGCGGATGACGACGTCCTTCTTGCGGTCGACGATCCGCAGGAAGCCCTCGTCGTCCTTGGTGCCGAGGTCCCCGGTGCGGAACCAGCCGTCGACGAGCGCCTCGGCGGTGGCCTCGGGGCGGCCGAGGTAGCCGGAGAAGACGTTGTGGCCGCGCACGACGACCTCGCCCAGCTCGCCGGGCGGCAGCAGTTCCACGCGGTCCTCGGTCTCGGCGCGGGCGATCTCCACGTCCACGCCCCACAGCGGGTGGCCGATGGTGCCGGGCCTGGTGCCGAACACGGGCTGGTTGACGGCCGCCGCGGGCGAGGTCTCGGACAGCCCGTACCCCTCGTGGATTCTGGCGCCGAAGGCCTCCTCGAAGCGCTCCAGCACGGCGACGGGCAGTGAGGCGCCGCCGGAGACGCACACCCGCAGGCCGGGCAGGGCGTCGGCCCCGGCGGCCGCGGCGGCGAGGGCGACGAACATGGTGGGCACGCCGTGGAAGGTGTTGACCTTCTCCCGCACCATCAGCTCGATCGCGCGCGCCGCGTCGAAGCGCGGCAGCAGCACGAGGGTGGCCCCCGCCCGCCAGGTGGAGTTGAGGGAGACGGTCTGGCCGAAGGCGTGGAACAGCGGCAGCGCGCCGAGCGCGATGTCGTCGGGGCGGATGTCGTTGGCGTCGAAGGCGTTGACGGTCGCGTTCATCACCAGGTTGAAGTGGCTGAGCACCGCGCCCTTGGGCACGCCGGTGGTGCCGCTCGTGTAGAAGACGACGGCCGGGTCGTCGGCGTCCCGCGTCACGTACGAGGGCAGCGGTTCGGCGTCCGCGGCGAGCTTGCCCAGTTCGTCGCCCAGGACGACGACCCGCACCCCCGCCTCCCGCGCGGCGGCGGCTCCCGTCTCCGCCTGCGCCGGATGCACCAGCAGCAGGGTCGCTCCGCTGTCGGTGAGGACGTGCCCCACCTCCGGCGGGGACAGCAGCAGGTGCACCGGGACGACGACGGCGCCGGCCGCGGCGATCGCGTAGTACGCCTGCGGGAAGTCGGCGGTGTTCGGTGCCATCAGGGCGACCCTGTCCCCCGGCCGCACCCCCAGGTCCACCAGGGCCCCCGCCTGGGCGCGGGCCCGCCGCCACACCTCGGCGAAGGTCAGGCGCAGGTCGCCCTCGACCAGCGCCTCCTTGTCGGGACGGCGCCGGGCGTTCTCGGCGAGGATGGCGGCGACGGAGAGGGTTGCCATGGGGTGTTGCTCCGTTTCCTTGCTGCGGCTCTGCAGAGGGGTGGCGGGGTGGCTAGGGCCGTTCGACCAGCACCGCGCTGCCCTGCCCAACGCCGACGCACATGGTGGCGAGTCCGCGGGCGGCGCCGGTGCGCCGCATGCGGTGGAGCAGGGTGGTCAGGATGCGGGCGCCGGAGCAGCCGAGCGGGTGGCCCAGCGCGATGGCGCCGCCGGTGGGGTTGACCAGGTCGGGGTCGATGCCGAGCTGGTCGACGCAGGCGAGGGCCTGGGCGGCGAACGCCTCGTTGAACTCGGCCTCCGCGATGTCGTCGATGCTCCAGCCGGCGCGGGCGAGGACCTTGCGGGTGGCGGGGACCGGGCCGATGCCCATGACGTCCGGGTGGACGCCCGCCGAACCGCCGGCCACGTAGCGG
Source organism: Streptomyces sp. NPDC127100 (assembly GCF_042724095.1). Classification (NCBI taxonomy): domain Bacteria; kingdom Bacillati; phylum Actinomycetota; class Actinomycetes; order Kitasatosporales; family Streptomycetaceae; genus Streptomyces; species Streptomyces sp. NPDC127100. The sequence goes on along the minus strand of NZ_JBHXFL010000037.1, from coordinate 40,023 downwards.
CCCAGCGACTCGAGGCCCAGGTCGTTCAGCGCCTCCTCGCTGACCAGCAGGAGGCCCGCGGCGCCGTCGTTCATCGGGGAGGCGTTGCCCGCGGTGACCGTGCCGCCCGCGCGGAAGACCGGCTTGAGGCGCGTCAGCTTCTCGACGGAGGTGTCCTCGCGGACGCACTCGTCGGCGTCGACGACCACGCCGTCGGGCCGCTCGACGGGGAGCAGTTCGGCGTCGAAGTGGCCGTTCTTGCGGGCCTCGGCGGCCAGGCGGTGGCTGCGCAGGGCGAACTCGTCCTGCCGTTCGCGCGACACGTCGTACCGCGCGGCGACCTCCTCCGCCGTCTCGCCCATGGCCAGCAGTCCGTGCAGGTCCTTCATCGCCGGGTTGACCAGGCGCCAGCCGAGGCGGGTGTCGGCGGTCTCGATGCGGTGCGGCAGGGCCTCGTCGGGGCGGGGCAGGACGAAGGGCGCGCGGCTCATCGACTCCGAGCCGCCCGCGAGCACGACGTCGGCCTCGCCCGCGGCGATGGTCCGGGCGGCGGTGGTGACGGCTTCGAGGCCGGAGGCGCAGAGCCGGTTCACCGTGGCGCCGGGCACGGTCTCGGGCAGGCCCGCGAGCAGCGCGGCCATGCGGGCGACGTTGCGGTTGTCCTCGCCGGCCTGGTTGGCGGCGCCCCAGTACACGTCGTCGATGCGGGCGGGGTCGAGCGCGGGCACGCCCGCGACCAGACCTCGGATCACGGTGGCGGCGAGGTCGTCGGGCCGTACGGCGGACAGGGCGCCGCGCAGCTTGCCGATCGGGGTGCGGCGGGCGGCCGCGAAGTGGACGGGACGCACGAGGTGACTCCTGACCGTCGTCGCTCGGCCGCCGGGCGACGTGCCGCCGGGCCGGCCTCCGCGAGCCTGCTTCCTTGATTCCCGCAGCCGTAATTAGCACTGCTAGTTTTGGACTATAGACCTCCGGCCGTCCCCCTGGGAAGATCCTCCGGGTGACCGGCACCGACGCAGCTGGAGGAGACATGGCCGAGGCCCGCGAGCACGTCCTGTCCGGAACCCGGGGGCGGATCGCCGTCCGCGAGTGGCCCGCCGGACGCCCCCGGTACGCGGTGCTGCTGATCCACGGCTACGGGGAGCACTCGGGCCGCTACGAGGAGGTGGCCGGGGTCCTGACGTCGCACGGCGCCGCCGTCTACGCCCCCGACCACCTCGGGCACGGCGCGTCGGACGGCGAGCGGGTGCTGATCGAGGACTTCGAGGACGTGGTCGCCGACGTGGACGCCGTGGCGGAACTCGCCCGGGCCGCGCATCCCGGCCTGCCGGTCGTGGTGATCGGCCACTCCATGGGCGGCCTGATCGCCTCCCGCCACGCGCAGCGCCACCCCGACAAACTCGCCGCGCTGGTGCTGTCCGGCCCGGTCATCGGCGACTGGGAGCTGCCGCGCCGCCTGCTCGCCCTGGACGAGATCCCCGACACCCCGATCAGCCCGTCCTCGCTCTCCCGGGACCCGGCGGTCGGCGCGGCGTACGCGGCGGACCCGCTCGTGTGGCACGGCCCGATGAAGCGGCCGACGCTGGAGGCGTTCGTGCGGACCCTGGAGACCGTCGCGAAGGGCGGTGACGTCGGCCGGCTCCCGCTGCTGTGGGTGCACGGCGACGACGACCGGCTGGTGCCGCTGCCCGGCAGCCGCGTCGGCGTCGAGCGGCTCGCCGGCGGCGACCTCACCGAGCGGATCTACCCGGGCGCCCGGCACGAGGTCTTCAACGAGACGAACCGGGCGGAGGTGTTCACGGACGTCACCCGCTTCCTGGACGGCGTGCTCGCCCGCTGAGCGGCCGGGGGCGTTTGCCCCCGTGCCCCACGGGCACCCGCGCCCCCATGGAGTGGACGCGCCACGCCGCCTGCGTGGATGAGGACCCCGAACTGTTCTTCCCGGTGGGCACCACCGGACCGGCCCTGCGGGACATCGCGGCCGCCAAGCGCGTCTGCGCCCGGTGCCCGGTGACCACCCAGTGCCTGGCGTCGGCGCTGGAGACGGGGCCGACGTCGGGCGTGTGGGGCGGCACCTGCGAGGAGGAACGCGTCGCTCTGCTCCGTGACACCCGAGCCCCGGCGGTGCGCGGCGGCAGGAGCGCCGCGGGACTGCCCTGACGCCCGGCGTACGCGCATCCGCACGACGAAGGACACGACGAAAGAGAAGCACCATGGCCGACGCCCCCGAACTCGACGCGCTGTGGGAGGACTTCCACCGCGTGGTGAACATGACGTCCGCCGAGCTCGCCGACTGGCTCCGGGTACGGGACTCCGGCGAGGTGACGGAGCCGCTGCCGGACGACGCCGGGCCGCCCCTGGGCCGGCACGTCCTCGCGATCCTGCAAAAGCGGCGCACGGACCTGACCGAGGACGACCTGCACGCGATGCGCAAGGTCGTGGACACCGTGACCTCGCAGGCGGACCTGGAGAACGAGCCCCGGTCCGACGACACCCGGCTCAGGCACCGGCTGATGACGATCGGCCACGACCCGCTGAAGCCGTAGTGGCGGGCCGCGACGAGCGCGTCGTACGGGAACTCGTCGGCGCGCACGGGCAGACGTACGCCGAGGAGGCCGGCATCCGGCTGAAGGACACCCCGCAGCCGCTGTACCGGCTGCTGGTGCTCGCCCACCTGCTCAGCGCCCGCATCCGGGGCTCGGTCGCGGTGGCGACCGCCCGGGCCCTCGACGAAGCCGGGCTCGGCGACCCGCGCCGCATGGCCGGCGCCCCGTGGCAGGAGCGGGTGGACGCCCTCGGCCGGGGCGGCTACCGGCGCTACGACGAGCGCACCGCGACGCAACTCGGCGACGGGGCCCGGCTGCTGATCGAGCGCTGGGGCGGGGATCTGCGCCGGCTCCGGACGGAGGCGGACGGCGCGGTGACGCAACTGCGCGGCCTGCTCCAGGAGTTCCCGGGCGTGGGACCGGCCGGTGCGGACATCTTCCTGCGCGAGGCCCAGCGGGTCTGGCCGGAGACGGCCCCCTACCTCGACCGCAAGGCCCTGCAGGGAGCACGGCACCTCGGCCTGCCCGAGGACGCCGAACGGCTGCTCGAGCTCGGCGGCGGCACAGAACCCGCCGTCCTGGCCGCCGCCCTGGTGCGTGCCGCCCTGGACAAGGACACGGTGCGGGACACCCTGGACCGCGCCGGCTGACCGGGTGCGCCGCGCGCCGCCACCCCGACGACAGGCCGTACGTCCACGGCTCCCGGGCACCGGCCGGAGCTCGGGCGCCGGCGGTCGCGGCGTCACCCGGACGGCCTCGAGCACTGGTGGGCCCTCCGCCGCGGTGATGCCCTGAGGACACCGTGCCACGTCCTCCAGGAGGCATCCGCGATGAGCCGTCGCCCGTCCCACCCCGTCCGCCTTCTCGCCTCCGCGCTCGCGGCCGGCGCGCTGCTGACCACGGCGGCCTGTTCGGACGACGGCGGCGACCCGGGCGCCGCCGCCCAGGAAGCGGCCCGAGCCGCCTCGCCCGCCGCAGAGGGTGACGCGGTGCGCAAGGCCCCCAGCGGTTCCCCGACCGGCTCCGCCACGGCCTCGCCGTCGGCTCTCACCGAGTCCGGCGCCAAGGCCGCGCTGATCACCGAGGCGGACGTGGAGGACGACTGGAACCAGGTGCCGGACGCCGAAAAGTGGCACGACAGCATGCTCGTCGGCAAGGTCGACGTGTCCGACTTCCTCTCCGCTAAGGCCGACGCCGCGGAATGCCAGCAGCTGCTCGACCGGCTCTACTCCGGCGATCTGCTGGGCAAGCCGTCCGGGGCGTCGGCGCTCACCGGCTTCGAGCAGGGCGACTCCCGTCTGCTGGAGCAGGTCGCCGCCTACAACCGCACCCAGCTGGACACCTCCCTGAAGTGGATGACCTCGCTGCCGCAGACCTGCGACCGGTTCACGGCGACCGACGACTCGGGCGACAAGCGGACGGTCCAGGTGACCGAGGCCTCCGTGCCGAAGGTGGGCGACGCCCGCGCGGGCGTGCACGTGACGGTGCAGGGCACCGCCGGCGGCAACCCCGCGACCCTCAGCCTGGACGTCGCCGCCGTGCGCGTCGGCATCAACGCGGTCGCGGTCACCGGCGGCGGCCTGAGCGGCGGCGAGACCGACTCCGTGCAGCAGGCGACGCAGCAGGGCACCGAACGGCTGCAGGCCGTCCTGGCGGGCAAGACCCCCTCCCCGCAGCCCGGCAACCTCGACTGACCGCGCCGCGCAGCACCCGCCCCGCGTCCTCGGGCGCGGGGCGTCGCCGTGCGCCCTGGCCCGATCCCGGGACACGGTGATCAACCGGACGGCACAATGGTCCGCGACGGGCGGCGCACACGCGAAGGAGCCGAGACGTGAGCGAGAACCGGACCCCGGCGAGCGGATCCGCGACGCGGGACACCGCCGCGGCGGACGCGGGCACCGCCCGGTCCGCGCCGTGTCCCGGCCCCGACAGGACCGCCGGGGAGGACGCATGACCACGCCCGACGGCCCCGTCCCCGGCGGTCGTCCCGGTGACGTCGAGCGGGCCGCCTCCCTGAGCGGCGAGCTGACCAGGCAGGGCGTCCACGGCGTCGTCCTGGCGTACGTCGACACCGCGGGGATCGGCAGGGTCAAGACCGTGCCCACGGCGAAGCTCGCCTCGGCCGCGGCCTGGGGCGTCGGGATGTCACCGGTGTTCGACACCTTCCTCGCCAACGACACCATCGTCTCCACGGACGTCCTCGGCTCCCCGGACGGCGACCTGCGCCTCTACCCCGACCTCGGCCGGCTGACCGTCCTCGCCGCGCAGCCCGGCTGGGCGTGGGCACCGGTGGACCGGATCACGCAGGAGGGCGAGCCGCATCCGGCCTGCGGGCGGACCGTGCTGCGCCGGACGGTGGCCGAGGCCGCCGAACGGCACGGGGTCACCTTCCGGGCCGCCGTCGAGATCGAGTGGGTCCTCGGCCGGGGAGACGTGCCCGACGACGCGTTCGTGCCCGCCGTGACGGGGCCGGCGTACGGTGCGGCCCGGCAGGTCGGGCTGAGCGACTGCGCCGCGGAGCTGCTGGCCGCCCTGGCGGAGCAGGACGTGGACGTCGAGCAGTTCCATCCCGAGTACGCGGCAGGGCAGTTCGAGGTCTCGGTGGGCGCGCTCGACCCGGTGGCGGCGGCCGACCGCAGTGTCCTGGTGCGCCAGACGATCCGGGCGGTGGCCCAGCGGCACGGGATGCGGGTCTCCTTCTCCCCCGCGGTGTCGGCGCGGGGCGTCGGCAGCGGCGGTCACCTCCACCTCTCGGCCTGGCGGGACGGGAGGAACCTGCACGCGGGCGGGGAGCGCCGGTACGGCATGACGGCCGACGCCGAGTCGCTGGTCGCCGGGGTGCTGGCCCGCCTCCCCGCGCTCACCGCGGTGACCGCGCCCAGCCCGGCCAGTCATCTGCGGCTCAGGCCCTCCCAGTGGGCCGGGGTGTTCACCGCCTGGGGCCGGGAGACCCGCGAGGCGGCCCTGCGCGTGGTGACCGGCACGGCCGGAGTGCGCGACGAGGCGGCGAACCTGGAGGTCAAGCCGGTCGACCTGGCCGCCAATCCGTACCTCGCCCTGGCGTCCGTGATCGCCGCCGGACTGCACGGCATGGCGTCCTCCGCCTCCCTGCCCGAGGAGATCACCGGTGACCCGGCGCGGCTCGACGCGGCCGAGGCCGCGGCCCGGGGTGTCCACCGGCTGCCGGTGTCGCTCGCGGGGTCGGTCGAAGCGTTCCGCGCGGACGACGTGCTGCGGAACGCGCTGGGGCCGGTGCTGGCCGACGCCGTGACCGCGGTGCGGCGGGGCGAGGTCGCGGCGGTCGACGGGCTGGACGACGACCGGGTGGCGGCGGCCTACCGCTGGGTCTACTGACGTGGCGGCCGGCCCGGTCCACGAGACCCTCGCCGCCCTCGACCTGGTCGATCACCACTGCCACGGCGCCGTCACCGACGATCTGGACCGTGCGGACTTCGAGTCGCTCCTCACCGAGGGCGAGGCGTGGCCCGGCTTCTCGTCCTTCGACAGCCCCGCCGGTCTCGCCGTCCGCCGGCACTGCGCGCCCCTGCTGGACCTGCCGCGCCACGCGTCGCCGGACGCCTATCTGGCCCGGCGGTCCGAGCTGGGCGCCGCCGAGGTGAACCGGCGGTTCCTGCGCGCCGCGGGCACCGGCGTGTTCTGCGTGGACACCGGGTACGCCCCGCACCCCGTGACCACGCCGGACGGCCTGGCCGGGGCGGCGGACGCGGTCGCGTACGAGGTGGTCCGGCTGGAGGGCGTGGCGGAGGCGGTGGCGGCCGGGGGTGTGGAGCCGGACGCGTACGCGGAGGCGTTCCGCTCGGCCGCCCGGGAGGCGGTGCGGCGGCCGGGCGTGGTGGGCGTGAAGTCGGTGGCCGCCTACCGCACCGGCTTCGACCTCGATCCGGCCCGCCCGTCGGCCGCGGAGGTGACGCGGGCCGCCCGGACCTGGCTCGCGCGCGGCGGCCGGCTGGACGACCCGGTACTGGTACGGCACCTGCTGTGGACCGCCGTCGAGCTCGGGCGGCCGCTGCAACTGCACACCGGGTTCGGCGACAGCGACATCCGCATGCACCGCGCCGACCCCACCCACCTGACCGACTGGCTGCACCTGACCGCCGGGACGGTCCCGGTCCTGCTGCTGCACTGCTGGCCCTACCAGCGGCAGGCGGCCTACCTGTCGGCGGTCTTCGAGCGGGTGTACCTCGACGTGGGCCTCACCCTGCACCACGTCGGCCCCGCCCGGGCGGGGGCGATCCTGGCGGAGGCGCTGGAGATCACGCCCTTCCGCAAGCTGCTGTACAGCTCCGACGCCTACGGAGTGGCCGAGTTCCACCACCTCGGGGCGCTGGCCTTCCGTCGCGGACTCGCCGGGTTGCTCCAGGAGCGGGTGGACGGGGACGAACTCGCCCTGCCGGACGCGCTGCGCATCGCGCGGTGGACGGGACGCGACAACGCGCGCCGGGTGTACGGGCTGCCCGGCGCCCCTCCGGACGACGGCTGAGCGACGTGGGGACGGTCACAGTCCCGGAGCGGCGCCCAGGAAGCACGAGACGCTGAAAGTATGATCAAGCGATGTCTGACATGACCGAAACCACGCCGGGCTGGCTGACGACCGACGAACTCGAGATGGCGCGCGCACGCATGCCGATCCTGTACGTCGAGGCCGTGCCCGTGCGCGTCGACGACAGCGGCGAAGTCACCAGCGTGGGCCTGCTGCTGCGCATCGGGCCCGACGGGACGGTCAGCCGGACCCTGGTCTCCGGCCGGGTGCTGCACCACGAGCGGGTCCGCGACGCACTGCTGCGCCATCTGGAGAAGGACCTCGGCCCGGTGGCGCTGCCCCGGGTGCCGTCCTCGCTCCAGCCCTTCACGGTGGCGGAGTACTTCCCGACGCACGGCGTCACCCCGTACCACGACCCACGGCAGCACGCGGTCTCCCTCGCCTACGTCGTGCCGGTGACCGGTGACTGCCGGCCCCGGCAGGACGCCCTGGACCTGGTCTGGTTCAGTCCGCAGGAGGCCTTGTCCGCGGCGGTGCAGAGCGAGATGCCCGGCGGGCACGCGGTGCTGCTGAAGCAGGCGCTGGCGCATGTGGGCTGCGTGATCTGACGGGGTCCGGCCCCGCGGGAGGGACCGGCGGGCATCGGCCTGCGGGTCCCTCGTCCGTGCCCGGAACCGACAAAAGGGTCCCGCGGGCTCTCGCCCGCGAAGACCCTTCGCTCTGTCGGGACGACAGGATTTGAACCTGCGACCCCTTGACCCCCAGTCAAGTGCGCTACCAAGCTGCGCCACGTCCCGTTGCCCGTGTGACCTGGGGTTTCCCCTAGCCGAACGCGCAGGAAAACCATACCGCACTCGGACCGGTGGTCGCGCACCGCTTTTTCGGGCCGGGCGGGGACCCGCAGGTCAGCTCCGGTCCGCGCGGGCCCGTCCGGGCAGCGTCCTCCGGTCCGGACCGGCCGTGCTCGCGTCGACGCGCACCAGGCCGCGTACCGCCGGTATCAGGAGCAGGGCGGTGCAGACCACGAAGCTCGTCGCGCCGGCGGTGAGCAGGACGTGGTCCGCGCCGAGGGCGGAGGCGGCGGGGCCCGCGAGGGCCTGGCCGACGGGCATCATGGCGAGGGAGCCCGCGACGTCGTAGGCGTGGATGCGGTTGAGGACGTCGGGCGGGACCTGGGTCTGCACGCTGGTCGCCCACATGACGCCCCAGAAGGACATGCCCGCGCCGGCGACTGCGGCTCCGGCGGCCATGGCCGGTACGCCCAGCCCGGCGCCGACGCTCGCCGGGAAGGCGGCGAAGCCGAAGAGGGCGATCGCGCCCGCGCGGAGCATGCGGCGCGGGCGCAGCCGCAGCGCGAGGAGACCGCCGACGACCGTGCCGGCGCCCAGGGCCGAGTTGACCAGTCCGTAGACGCGCGGGCCGTGCTGCTGCACGACCTCGGTCGCCACCAGGGGGACGGTCGGGCCCCAGACGGCGATCATGTAGACGCCCCAGACCGCGATGACGCCCCACAGCCAGGTCCGCGACCGGAACTCGCGCCATCCCTCGACGAGGTCGGCGCGGAAGGCCTCGGTGGCGCGGCTCCGGGGGGCGTCCGAGGCCCGGCCCCGGGGCGGGAGCGGGGGCAGGCGGAGCAGCAGCAGGCACAGGGCGCTGACCGCGTAGGTGGTGGCGTGGGCGGCGAAGACGCCGCCGGGCGAGGCGAAGCCGACGAGGAGTCCGGCCGCGGCGGGGCCGGCGAGCTGGGCCGCCGACTCGGCGACGCGTATGGCGCCGTTGGCGCCCTGGATGTCGGAGGCGAGCCGGGGCACGGTGCTGGCGACGCCGGGCTGGAACACGGCGCCCGCGACGCCGTTGAGGAAGCCGATCACGCAGATCTGCCAGAGAACCACGTGGCCGGAGAAGAAGAGGACGGCGGTGACGGCCTGGGTGACCAGGCGCACCAGGTCGGCGCCGATCATGAGTCTGCGGGTGCTGAACCGGTCGGCGAGCACCCCGCCGAAGACGACGAGTCCGGCGAAGGCCGCGGCCGTCGCGGCCATGGCGAGGCCGACGGCGCCCGCCCCGTACCCGTGCTGGAGCAGGCCGGCGGCAAGGGCGACGGGCAGCATGGTGTCGCCGAGCCGGGCGACGGCCCGGGCGACGAAGAACAGGGCGAAGTCCCGTGACCAGACGGGGCGTTCGGCCGTGCGCTGGGCCGGCCCCTCGTGCATGGACTCCGACGACGTCCCGGCCATCCCGCGCGCTCCCCTCCCGGCCGGTCACCGCCGGCTCCTGTGCTCCCCGGCCGGACCCACCGGCCCGGTGCCGCCCGCCGGGCGTGCGCCGGTCCCCCGGCCCATGGTCCCCACCGTGCTCCTGGCAGCCGGAGCCCCCCTCCGGCCCCGGCTGCCACGCTTGTCCCCGGGATCATGCCACGGGCCACCGACAACGCCCGAGGGCTTTTCAGCCCCCGGCCGGGAGTCCCAGGCGGGGATGCGCCTCCAGCAGCCGGGACGGGGCGGCCTGCCGCCAGGAGTCGGCGAGGATGTCGCGCAGCTCGTCCTCCCCGTCGAGGGCGGCGAGGCGGGCCCGCACCCAGGCGAACTGGGCCTCGTGACCGGCGATCCAGAACTTCTCCGGTTCGGCCAGCACCAGTTCGTCGCGCTCCTCCTTGGGGCAGCGCACCGCCATGGAGGTCTCGTCCTCGGGCAGCGTGGCGAACATCTTGCCCGCGACCCGGAAGGTGGGCATGCTCCAGGCGGTCTTCTCCGTGGTGTCCGGCAGGGACAGGGCGATACGGCGTACGTCTTCGGCGTCCGGCATGTCAGGCACCGTAGCCGCCGCCACTGACAACGAACGGGGAATCACCCGCCGGACGCGAGGGCTCCGACCTGCTTGAAGTAGAGGGTCGTCGGCCGCAGCACCCCGTCCGGGCTCGCCGCGTAGCCGGGGATCGTCCCGGCCCGCGTCCACCCGGCGGAGCGGTAGAGGTGCTCGGCGGGGCTGTCGGTCTCGGTGTCCAGGTGGAGCAGGGTGATGCCGGTCCGGGCGGCGGCCTCCTCGGCGGTGGCCAGCAGCCGGCGCCCGAGGCCCTGACCACGGGCCTCGCGGGACACCATGAGTTTCACCAGCTCGGCGCGGTGGCGGCTGTTGGGCTTGTCGGGCAGGGCGAGGCTCACGGTCCCGGTCACCCGGCCCCCCTGGTGGGCCACCCACACCGCCAGCCGGCAGGCGGCCACGGCCGCGGCCCGCCCGCGCCACCAGGCGAGGGCCTCGTCGCGGGCGAGGGGCGCCAGGAAGCCGACCGACGCGCCACCGTCCACGGTGTCGGTCAGCAGCTCGGCCAGGTCGCCCAGCAGCGCGGTCAGACGGCCCTCGTCCACACGGGTCACGGTCACGGCAGCACCACCGCCAGCACGTAACGCGCGTCCCGCGGGCCGGCGCACCGGAACCGGGTCGGCCCCCACACCCTCAGCCGCAGGCAGTCGCCGGTGCCGAGGTCGTGGGCGACGTCCTGCGCCGTCACCTCCAGCGCTCCTTCCAGGACCCAGATGTGCTGTTCCAGGCCCGGTACGGGGGGCCGGTCGTAGGCGATGTCGGCGCCGGCGGTGAGCCGTCCCTCGACGAGTTCGCCACGCAGGCCCGCGTGCGGCGGGGACACCGACCTGCGCACGAACCCGGCGGCGCGGTCCTCCCACCGCGGCTGCTCGCCGGCCCGCACCAGCAGGGCCGGTTCCGCCTCGACCTCGCTGAGCAGCCGGGACATGGTCCGTCCGTACACCGCGCACAGGCGGTTCAGGACGGCGGCGGTGGGGCTGATCTCCGCCCGCTCGGCCCGGGACAGCGTGGACCGGCTCACCCCGCTGCGCTCCGCCAGCTCGCCCAGCGACCAGCCGTGCTCGGCCCGCAGCTCGGCGAGGCGTGAGCCGAGCCGGACGTCGACCGGGTCCGCCTCGGGGACGGGTCCGCGCGCCTCAGTGTGTTTCATATCCGGGATGCTATCCCAGATCAGAGATACGGCTCAGCCGGCGACGCCGGACCGCCCGCCGAACGCGCTCAGCGTGCGCTCCAGCACCGGCAGGGCCCGCACGACCCGTCTCGACCGGATCAGCAGGTCCCAGGCGGGCTCGAACTTCTTCCAGCCCCCGGCGTACGCGAGGTGCCGCAGCCGCTCGTGCGCACCGGGCTGGGCCGCCGAGCCCCGCCAGATGCTGCTCCAGCGGTAGAAGTCGCGGTAGGCCCGCCAGTAGCCGTCCTCCAGCTGCCCGGCCGTCATGCCCCGGGGCCGGTGGACGACGTGGCGGGTGTCGTACAGGTCCCATTCGCGGTGCAGGATGCGGCCCTCGGCCTCCAGTTGCCGCCACAGTCCGGTCGACGGGTAGGGCGTCATGATGTGGAAGGTCGCCGTCTCGACGCCCTGTTCGACCGCCCACCGCACCGTCCGGTCGAAGACGTCCGGGCCGTCCTGGTCGAGCCCGAAGACGAAGCTGGCGTTGACCATCACCCCGGCGTCGTGCAGGCGCCGTACCGCCGCCCCGTAGTCCGTGCCGATGTTCTGGTTCTTGCGGCGTTCGGCGAGGTTGGCGTCGTTGACGGTCTCGAAGCCGACGAAGAGGCTGCGCAGGCCCGCCTCGGCCGCCCGTTCCAGCAGACCCGGTTTCAGCACGGAGTTGACCGTGCCGGCCGCCTGCCACAGCCGGCCCATGCCCTTCATGCCGTCGAAGAGTGCCTCGGCGAAGCGCGGGTTGCCGAAGAGGTGGTCGTCGAGGAAGTAGAGGTGGCGGCCGGGCAGGCGGTCGATCTCGGCGAGGGCGTCGTCGACGGCCTGCGTGTAGAAGGACTTGCCGCCCTCGAAGAAGGCGTCCTTGTAGCAGAAGTCGCAGTGGTGCGGGCACCCGCGCGAGACGACGAGGGAGTTGGGGACGAGGTAGAGGTCACGCTTGATCAGGTCGCGGCGCACCGGCGGCAGTCCGGCGAGGGTCCGCCGGGTGGAGTCGTAGCGGCGGGCCGGCACGCCGTCGCGGAAGTCCTTGAGGAACAGCGGCCAGGTGTCCTCGCCGGGGCCGGTGAAGACCGTGTCGGCGTGGGCCGCGGCCTCGTCGGGCAGCGAGGTGACGTGCAGGCCGCCCATGGCGACGTGGACGCCGCGGGCCCGGAAGTGGTCGGCGATCTCGTAGCTGCGCCGGGCCGAGGTGATGTACGGCTGGATCACCAGCAGGTCGGGGGTGGCCATGGCCGCCGGGTCCAGGCGTTCCACGTGCTCGTCATGGAGGGTGACCTCGTCGTCGGGGTCCAGGTAGCCGGCGAGGGTGGCGAGGCCGAGCGGCGGGAACAGCGAGTACTTGATGGGCCGGAACAGCGGGCTCGTCGCCTCGGTCAGGGCCGGGAGGATCATCGTCACGCGCATGACAGCCCAGACTGCGCGGGGCGGGCGGCCGGTTCCCGTCGTCGGCCGGGCCCGCGGCGTGCGGCGTGCGGCCCGCGGCGCCCCTACCGCTCGGCGACCGCCTCGAGCGCGTCCAGCACCGGCCGGATCAGCGGATGCCCCTCGGCTCCCCGGCGTACGGCCGCGAAGACCCGGCGGGTGGGAGCGACGCCGTCGACGGGGCGGACCACCACTCCGGCCAGGTCCATGCCGAGCAGCGCCGAGCGCGGTACGAGTGCCACGCCCGCGTCGGCCGCGGCGAGGGACACCACCGCGCGGAAGTCGTCCGAGGAGTGCTCGAGGCGGGGCTGGAAACCGGCGGTCTCGCAGGCCAGGACCACCACGTCGTGGCAGGGGTTGCCGGGGTAGGGGCCGATCCACGGGTCCTTGGCCAGCTCCGCGAGCGGCACCTCCGCGGCGTCGGCGAGCCGGTGGGCGACCGGGACGACGGCGTCGAAGGGCTCCGCGTACAGCGGGACGTGGGTCAGCCGCGGGTCGCCGGCGGACGGCGCCCCGCGGTACTCGACGGCGACGGCCACGTCGACCTGCCGGTCCAGGACCATCGGCAGGCTGGCGTCGCCCTCGGCGTCCCGCACGCGGATGCGTATGCCGGGTGCCGCCTCGGCGAGCCGGGCCAGCGCGGGGGCCACGACCAGGGTGATGCCGGTCGCGAAGGCGGCGACCGTGACCGTGCCGGCCTCGCCCGAGCCGTACGCGGCGAGCTCGGCCTCGGCCCGCTCGAGCTGGGCGAGGACGGCGTTGGTGTGGCTGAGCAGGATCTCGCCGGCCGGGGTCAGCCGTACGCCCTTGGCGCCGCGCTCGACCAGGCGGTGCCCGGTCTCCTGTTCCAGGGCGGTCAGCTGCTGGGAGACCGCCGACGGGGTCAGGTACAGCGCGGCGGCAGCCGCCGTCACGGTGCGGTGGTCCGCCACCGCTCGGAGGATGTGCAGCCGCCGTGCTTCGATCACGGCACCGATTCTCTCAGGCCCGGCGCACCGGGACGGACGGCGTCAGGCGTCCAGCTCCTCCCGCGCCGCCACGAAGGCGTCCACGGCCCGGTCGACGTCCGCGGTGGAGTGGGCGGCGGACAGCTGCACGCGGATGCGGGCCTGGCCCTGCGGGACCACCGGGTAGGAGAAGCCGATCACGTACACCCCGCGCTCCAGCAGCAGCTCGGCCATCCGGCCCGCCTTCGAGGCGTCGCCGATCATCACCGGCGCGATGGCGTGGTCGCCGGGCAGGATGTCGAAGCCCTCCTCGGTCATCCGGCGGCGGAACAGGGCCGTGTTCTCGGCGAGCCGGACGCGCAGGTCGTCGGCCGACTCCAGCAGGTCGATCACCTTGAGGGAGGCGGCGGCGATCACCGGGGCCAGCGTGTTGGAGAAGAGGTACGGCCGGGACCGCTGCCGCAGCAGGGCGACGATCTCGGCGCGGGCGGCGACGTAACCGCCGGAGGCGCCGCCCAGGGCCTTGCCGAGGGTGCCGGTGATGATGTCGACGCGGTCCATCACGCCGTGCAGCTCGGGGGTGCCGCGTCCGCCGGGGCCGACGAAGCCGACGGCGTGCGAGTCGTCCACCATGACCATGGCGTCGTAGCGGTCGGCGAGGTCGCAGATCTCGCGCAGCGGGGCGACGTAGCCGTCCATGGAGAAGACGCCGTCGGTGACGATCAGCTTGCGGCGGGCGTCGCCGGCGGCCTTGAGCTGGGTCTCCAGGTCGGCCATGTCGCGGTTGGCGTAGCGGAAGCGCCCGGCCTTGCTGAGGCGGATGCCGTCGATGATCGAGGCGTGGTTCAGGGCGTCGGAGATCACCGCGTCCTCGGGGCCGAGGAGGGTCTCGAAGACGCCGCCGTTGGCGTCGAAGCAGGAGGAGTAGAGGATCGTGTCCTCCTGGCCGAGGAAGGCCGAGAGCCGGGCCTCCAGCTCCTTGTGGACCTCCTGGGTGCCGCAGATGAAGCGGACGGAGGCCATGCCGTAGCCCCAGCGGTCCAGCGCCTCGTGGGCGGCGGCGACGACCTCGGGGTGGTCGGCGAGGCCGAGGTAGTTGTTGGCGCAGAAGTTGAGGACCTCGCCGGGGCGGCCGCCGGCGGTGACGTTCACGGTCGCGGACTGCGGGGTGCCGATCACGCGCTCGGGCTTGTGCAGGCCGGCGGCGCGGATCTCGTCGAGGGTGGCGCGCAGGTCGTCGCGCACGGAGTCGAACATCTCGGAAGCTCCTAGGAAAAGCGGATGTCTTACGCGGTCCAGTCGAGGATGACCTTGCCGCCCTTGCCGCTCGCGGCGTCGGCGAAGGCCGCCTCGAAGTCGCGGTGGCCGTAGCGGCCGGTGATCACGGGGGCGAGGTCGAGGCCCCCCTCGAGCAACACCGACATGGCGTACCAGGTCTCGAACATCTCGCGGCCGTAGATGCCCTTGACGGTGATCATCGAGGTGACGATCCGCGCCCAGTCGACGGGGAACTCCTCGGCGGGCAGGCCGAGCATCGCGATCCGGCCACCGTGGGTCATGTTGGCGATCATGTCGCGCATCGCCTCGGGGCGGCCGGACATCTCCAGGCCGATGTCGAAGCCCTCGCGCAGCCCCAGTTCGCGCTGGCCGTCGGCGATCGTGGCCCTGGAGACGTTCAGGGCGAGGCTGGCGCCGACCTTGCGGGCGAGGTCCAGGCGTTCGTCGCTCACGTCGGTGATCACGACGTTGCGGGCGCCCGCGTGCCGGGCCACGGCGGCGGCCATCAGGCCGATCGGCCCGGCGCCGGTGATGAGGACGTCCTCGCCGACCAGCGGGAAGGACAGCGCGGTGTGCACGGCGTTGCCGAACGGGTCGAAGATCGCGGCGACGTCGAGGTCGACGGGGACGCGGTGCACCCAGACGTTGGTGGCGGGCAGGGCGACGTACTCGGCGAACGCCCCGTCCCTGCCGACGCCGAGGCCGACCGTGGCGCGGCACAGGTGGCGCCGTCCGGCCAGGCAGTTGCGGCACTTGCCGCACACGAGGTGTCCTTCGCCGCTGACCCGGTCGCCGGCCTTGATGTCGGTGACGTCCCGCCCGGTCTCGACGACCTCGCCGACGAACTCGTGCCCGACGACGAGCGGGGTGCGGATGGCCTGCTGTGCCCAGCCGTCCCAGGCCCGGATGTGCAGGTCGGTGCCGCAGATACCGGTGCGCAGCACCTTGATGAGCACGTCACCGGGTCCCACCGCGGGCTCGGGGACGTCCGCGAGCCAGAGCCCGGGCTCCGCCTTCTCCTTGACCAGCGCCTTCAACGCTACGGCTCCTGACGGGTGTGGTCCCCGGCGCCGGGCATGCCGAAGCGGCCCGTGTCCGGGGACGGAAGTGGAATCGCACAGCAATCTGCCGTACGGGACCGCCCCGGGTCCATCGAGCCTTTCTTAAGCCCGGCCGCAGCTTTCCTTCACACCCGGCGACCGCTCACAGGGGCAGCCCGTCCTCGGCGCTGCGTTCGATGCGCCGTACGAGGTCGGCCGCCGACGACTTGACGGTCTCCAGGCCCGCCCTCCCCCAGGTGCGGGGCCGCACGTCGGCGGCGGACACCGTGCCCAGCACCGTCCCGGTGCTGTCGATGAGCGGCGCGCCGAGGTAGGCGTGGATGCCGAACCCGTCGACGACGGCGTTGCCCGCGAAGCGCGGGTAGTCGCGCACGTCCTCCAGGACCAGCGCCTTGCGCCGGACCACCACGTGCGGGCAGAAGCCGTGGTCGCGGGGCTGGACGCGGCCGAACTCGGCACGGGTGCCGTCCGCGCGCGTCACCGGCGGGACCTCGGGCACGCGCAGGCCCGCGAAGAACTGACCGCCCTCGACCAGGAAGTTGACCATGGCGTACGGCGCCTCGACGAGCCCGGCGAGATGGGCCGCGAAGGCGTCGAGGGCCGGATCCGGACGCTCCGCCAGACCGAGCCGGCGCAGCCGTCGCACCCGGGCCGGGGCCTCCCGGTCCTCGGGCGTGAGCAGCAGGCGCCCGACCGGGCGCGGCGGGTCGTAGCTCATGGGCGGGCTCCGTCGCTGTGGACGTACCCCGTCGCGGGGGCCGGTGTGTGGGCGATGAGGTGGCGTACGAGGGTGAGCAGCGTCTGCACGCCGGAGCTGGAGATCCGGGCGTCGCAGCGCACGACGGGGATCTCCGGGTGGAGGTCCATGGCCGCGCGTACCTCCTCGGGGTCGTAGCGGTGGCCGCCGTCGAACTCGTTGATCGCGACGACGAAGCCGAGGCCGCGCTCCTCGAAGAAGTCGACGGCGGCGAAGGACTCGTCCAGGCGGCGGGTGTCGGCGATGATCACCGCCCCGAGCGCTCCCTCGCACAGTTCGTCCCACATGAACCAGAACCGTTCCTGGCCGGGGGTCCCGAACAGGTACAGCACGTGCTGCGGGTCGAGGGTGATGCGGCCGAAGTCCATGGCCACGGTCGTCTCGAGCTTGTTCTCGATGCCGTCGAGGCTGTCGGTCGCCGCGCTGACGGTGGTGAGCAGTTCCTCCGTGCTCAGCGGTGCGATCTCGCTGACCGCGCCGACGAAGGTCGTCTTGCCGACACCGAATCCGCCCGCGACGAGGATCTTCAGTGCGGTGGGGAACAGGTTGGTGTCGTGGCCGTGGCCGTGGTCAGAGCTGTCGTCGTAGTCCATCGAGCACTGCCTCCAGAAGGGCCCGGTCCGTGGGGTTGCGGTGGAACGAGGCGGGGGGTTTGGTGGTCAGCGCGCCGCAGTCGACGAGGTCCGACAGCAGCACCTTGGTGACCGCGACCGGCAGCCTCAGGTGAGCGGCGAGCTCGGCGACCGGGAGGGGCGCCCGGCACAGGTCGAGTGCCTGTGCGTGTTCGGGTCCGAGGTAGCCGAGGGGCGTCGATCCCGTGGCCATCACCTGGGACATCAGGTCCAGTGCGACGGTGGGCCGGGTACGGCCGTTGCTGACGGTGAAGGGGCGGACCAGCCGTCCGGCCGCGTCGTCGAGCCAGGGCCCGTCGCCGGCCGTGGCCACCCTCAAGGCCTCATCGCCGGGGGTTCCACGGCGTGCTGCCGGGGTGCGGTGACCAGGTAGGGGCGGACGCTCTTGACCAGCATCGCCATCTCGTAGCCGAGCACGGCCGCGTCGGCCTCGCGGCCGGCCAGCACGGCGAGGCAGGTGCCGGAGCCGGCGGTGGAGACGAAGAGCAGGGTCGAGTCGAGTTCGACGACGACCTGCCGTACGTCCCCGCCGTCGCCGAACCTGACGCCGGCGCTGCGGCCCAGGGAGTACAGGCCGGAGGCCAGGGCCGCCATGTGGTCGGCGCTGTCCGCGTCGAGGCCGTGGACGGACTTCACCAGTCCGTCGCAGGACAGGAGCACCGCGCTGGTCGTGTGGGGTACGCGCTGCACGAGGCCGCTCATCAGCCAGTCGAGATCGGATACCTGGCCGGTCGGCGCGTCGCTCGCCATGGTGGATCGACTCCTTGGGGTACGAAGGTCTGCGGGAGCGCTGGTCGTGGGGGTGGGCGGGGGTGCGGTCATCCGGCCGGGGCGCTCCCGTCCTGCGGGGCGGTGCGGTCGGCGCGGGGCGCGGGCAGGCGGGGGGCTTCGGGGTACGCGGTGCGGGCCGGCTCCCTGGAGGACGCGTCGAGGGCGGCCCGCGCGGTGAGGGGCGGTTCCGGGTGGGCCGTCTCCAGGGGGGCCTGTTCCAGGCGTTGTTGGGTCTCGGCGAGACCGACGCCGCGCTGGAAGGCCGCCATCAGGCCGGGGTCGTGGCCGACGAGTCGGTCCGGGCCGGGCTCCGGGCGCGGTGCGGGGCCGCCGCGCAGCTGCGGCGCGATGTGCTCGTGGGCGCGGCGGCGGGGCAGCCGGGGTTTGTCCATGGTGCCGCGCACGGCACTGTGCCGCGGGACGGGCGGGGCGGCCGCGTGCTCCGCGAGGGCGTCCCGGTCGCCGGGCCGGACGCCCGGCACCGCGGCGGCCGGGTTGGCCCGGTCCTCACGCGCCCCGCGCACGGGCAGCGGCGCGGGTCCCCCGCCCTCCGTGACGCGGGCCGCCCGGGTCCCGGCAGGCACCGGACGGCCGGGGGCGGGGGCGCCGGAACCGGGGGCGGCGGGCGCGGGCTCGGGGGCACCGGGCACCCCGGGCCCGGGGGTCACCGGCGCCCCGGTGCCGGACAGGACGGCAGCGGACGCCCCGGACGCAGTCGCGACGGAGAACGGAGCCCCGGACACGGGCCCCTCGGCTACCGGCGCCCCGGTGCCGGGAGAAGCCGAAGCGGGCACCCCCGACGCAGGCGCGACGGAGACGGGCACCCCGGAGACGGGCACCCCGGACACGGGTCCGGCGGACACCTGCGCCCCGAAGATCAGGCCGTCGGAGACCGGCGTCCCGGACACGGGTCCGGCGTGCGTGGGTGGCAGCGCGGCGGCCGGTGGGCGTGACTGCTGCGACGGGACGAGCGCCGGCACGGACCCCGTGGCCTCCTGCGGCAGGCCCCCGGCGTCGGCGTCCGGGCTGCCCGGCTCCGTGCCCAACAGGGCCTGCGGGACGACCAGTACGGCCTGGACCCCGCCGTAGATGTTGGTCTGGAGGCGGACGGTGATGCCGTGCCGCTTCGCGAGCTGCGAGACCACGTACAGCCCGATGCGGCCGTCCGCCAGCAGGCGGGCGACGTTGACCTGGTCGGGGTCGGCGAGCAGGGCGTTCATCCGGCTCTGCTCGGCGACGGGCATGCCGAGTCCGCGGTCCTCGACCTCCACCGCGAGGCCCGACGTGACGAGGCTGGCCCGCATCAGCACCTGGGTCTGCGGGGCGGAGAACAGGGTTGCGTTCTCGACGAGTTCGGCCAGCAGGTGGATGACGTCGGCGACGGCGTGGCCGCGCAGGGTGCCGTCGATCGGCGGGACCAGCCGGACCCGGGAGTACTGCTCGACCTCGGCGATGGCGGAACGGAGCACCTCGGTCATGTCGACCGGATTGCTCCACTGCCGGCGGGAGACGGCGCCGCCGAGCACGGCGAGGTTCTCGGCGTGGCGGCGGATGCGGGTGGCGAGGTGGTCGACGTGGAAGAGGCCCTTGAGCAGGTCGGGGTCCTCGATCTCGTTCTCCAGCTCGTCCAGGAGGGAGATCTCGCGGTGCACCAGGGACTGCAGGCGCCGGGCGAGGTTGACGAAGACCTCCAGCTTCTGTTCGCTGCCGGCCTGGCTGGAGAGCTGGGCGGCCCGGACGACGGCGGTGACGGCGCCGTCGTGGGCGCGGGAGAGGTCGGCGGCGAGCAGCTCGAAGTCGTCGGCGTCGTCCGGCGGCCCGCCGCGCGGCTTGCGCCGGGGCGGGGTCTCACCGCTGCGCAACGCCTCGACCGCGGCGCGCAGATCGGCTTCCCCGCGCGCGGTGCTGCGGCGCAGCGCGCCGACGCGCTCGTGCACGGACCGGGCGGCCCGGCCGGCGGCGACGGCGGCGATGACGACGGCCGCCAGCGCGACCGAGACCGCTCCGGCGAGCACGGCCCACAGGACAGGCCCGGGCCGTGCGCCGGTGGAGCGGACGGTGAACAGCACGGCGGCACAGGCGCTGAGGGCGACCGCCACGGGCGGCAGCACGGCGAGACGCAGGAGTTGGGGCCGTAGGTGGGTCTCGTGCAGTGCGGGGGCGGTACGTGGGGCCGGCCGGCCGTGCCGCCCGCCCTCACGGCGGTCTGCTCGCGCGGCGGGGGCGCGGAGGTGAGACATCGGGGTCCTCGTACTGGTCCGTTGGTCCGTCGGGCCGGGGTGCCCGCGCGTGACGGCGGCGCCACGCGGGCACGCCACGCCATGCGGGCGTGCGCCGTCGCGGTGTCGTCCGGACGGGCAGGGGATCCGGCCCCACGCCGCCCGACGGACACTGACAGTAGTCGCCTGTGCGTCACGTGCGGTGGGCAGTTGCGGAAGTCCCACGGACAAGGTCCCGCTCTGGTATGAGGCGTCGTACGACAGACCGATAAGCCGGTGAAGGAGTCGTTCCCGAAGCGCCGACGCCGGTCCGATTCGATCAAAATCGGTCACCATGAGTGACCTCGTTGGACGTGCCGGCGGCTGCCCGGGAATGCGCGGTGCGGCTGGCCCCGTCGACCGGCATGGGCGCCGGCGCGCTGGCCGCGCACGTGACCCGGTCCAGGCCGCCGGCGGCCGGCAGTGGCGACAGGACGTCCCGGCGGGCCCCGGCGTAGCGCCCCTCCAGCTCGGCGGGCGGCGTCCGGCCGCGCTCGCGGTACCCGACGTGCTCGTGGGCCACCGCGGACGCCTCGTCGATGGCCGGTCGCTGCTCCGCCGGCAGCAGCGACAGCACGGCCCGCAGGGCCGCGGACAGCTTCTCCCGGAGTCACCGCGGGCAATGGGGGTGACAGAGGCTCCGCGGGCGGGGCGGTTCCGCACAGGAGAGCGGCCCGGCGACGACTCGCCGGGCCGCTCGTGTCCTGCCTTCGGGCGGATGCTCGTTCGGCCCGCTCACCTCGTCGGCGACCTTGCCGGAACCTCGACGAGTCCCGACCGTCCTCCACTACAGTGACGCACACTCCCGGTCACAGGAAAACCGGCCGCGATTCTCAGGAGCGAAGTCAAGGCGCACCACCTTCATCAGGGAGAGGCCGTCTGTGTGGGACCTGGCGCCGTCCGATCCGCGCACGGTGGGGCCGTACCGGACCCGCGCGGTACTGGGCGAGGGAGGCATGGGCCGGGTGCTGCTGGCCTCCGATCCGGCTGGCGACCTGGTCGCGGTCAAACTCGTACGCGACACCTTCGCCGCCTACGACAGCACCTTCCGGGAACGTCTGCGCCGCGAGGCCGTCGCCGCGCAAAGGGTCCGCAGCCCCCGCACCGCCCGAGTGGTCGACGCCGACGCCGACGCCGGAGTCCCCTGGCTGGCCTACGAGTTCCACCACGGACCCACCCTCCACCGCGCCCTGACCGAGACGACGGCGCTGCCGGAGAACACCGTGCTGCACCTAGCGGCAGGACTCGCCACCGCACTGCGCGACATCCACACCGCCCGCTTCATCCATCGCGACCTGTCGACCGCCAACGTCCTCCTGGCCGCCGACGGACCCGTCGTGATCGACTTCGGCATCGCCAGATCAGCCGGCCCGGCAACCGGCACACCCGACCAGACCCAACTCGTCACCGTGACCGGCACCGGCGTGGTCATCGGCAACCCGGCGTTCATGTCTCCCGAACAGGCCATGGGCCTGTCCGACCTCACCCCCGCCAGCGACATCTTCTCCCTGGGCACCCTGCTCGCGACAGCAGCCACCGGCCGCAACCCCTTCCAGGGCACGACCGGCGAACAGACCCGCTACAACGTCATGATGGCCACCGCGGACCTGGACCCCATCCCAACCGCACTGCGCCACATCATCGAACCCTGCCTGCGCCTCGACCCAACCCAACGGCCGGACGCGCAGACCCTCCTGGCCACCATCGGCGCACCACTTCCGGCCGCGCCCCTGTGGCCCGAAGCCGTCCACACGCTCACCCGGCGACAGCACACCGAACTGCGCCGCTACACCGACATCGACCCCACCGTCGTCCTTCCCGGGCCGCACGACCTCGACCCGACAAGGATCTTCACGACGGGAGGGGAGCCGAGCGCCAGTCCCGGTCCGCCCCCGGCCGGGACGCCCGGGAGGAAGTGGCGTACCGGGCTGCCCGTACTGGCCGCCGTAGTCGCCGTAGCCGTCGGCGCCGCCGTCGCTTGGCCGACCGACGACGACGGTGGAGCCGCGCCGGAGAAACCGGCCGAGAGCACGGCCGGCACCTTCCCCGTGCGGATCGAGCACGACTACGGAGAGACCGTTGTCCGGTCCAGGCCGCAGCGGGTGGCCGCCTGGGGCTGGGGCGCTGCCGAGGTCGCGATCGCGCTGGGCACGTTCCCGGTCGGCATCGCCGAGGAGGACTCCGAATCCGGCAAGGGGATGCTGCCCTGGATCGAGCAGGCCTACGAGGACAAGGGCCTCGACACCCCCGCCCTCTTCAGTGAGGGCGACTCGACGATCTCGTCGTTACCCGTGGAACAGATCGCCGCGACCGACCCCGACCTCATTCTCGCCCCCTACTCGGGCCTGACCGAGGAACAGTACGACGAACTCAGTGCGATCGCGCCGGTCGTGGCCCGCCCCGTGGGTGCCTCGGTGGAACCCTGGGAGGGCGTCATCGCCACCACCGCCAAGGCTCTGGGTGTGCCCGCGGAGGGCAAGGAGTTGCTCGCTAATTCCGACGCCCGGCTGGCCGAACTCGGTGATCGGCACGGGCTCACCGGGTCGTCCTTCGCGGTGGTCGTCAACGATCCGCCCGAGGGCGGGGTCCACGTCTTCTCCGAGGACAGCCCGGTCGTCCGGGTGCTCGAAGGGTTGGGCCTGCGGCTGGCGGACTCGGTGGTCGAACTGGATCACGACGGCGACGGCATGATGTACACCCTGGACTACGAGAATCTGGACCGGCTCGAATCCGATGTCGTCGTCCTGTACTCCACCACGTCCGAGCTGGCCGAACGGGATCTGGCCGACGAGAAACTGAACGCGCTGCCGGCCTTCGCGGCAGGGCGGATCGGTCAGTTGTCCGGCACCGACGAGTTCACCTCGGCCGCCTCACCGACGGTGCTCTCGATCCGCTGGCCCGGCGGAATGCCGGTGCTGGCCGAGTCCCTGGAAAAGGCGGAGACACAAGCGAACTGACCTCGCGTCACGCACCCTACCCGCAGCAACGGAAGGACCTGCTCCCCATGCTTCGTCCCAGCCTCGCACTCGCAGCCGGCCTTGTCTCCTTGGCCCTGTTGACCGCTTGTTCCGACCAGAAGGAGGACTCCTCCGCCCAGGCCGGCAGCACCACCGGCACCTCAACCCCTGCGGCAGGCCCGTCAAAGGAGGGTCTGGAGAAACAGGACGAGGTCCCCGACGACTGGCCCCCGGAGATCCCCCTGCCTCTCGGATACAAGATCGAGGCGGCCGGGGGGGAACCCATTCAGGGCCAGTACCACAGCGCGCAGGTTCTCGGCTTGCCCAAGGAAGCGGTGACGGCCACGCTCAAGGAGTTCGAGTCCAACGGATTCACCGACAAGAGCCTCAGCAAGGCCATGCAGGACAGAGGCTTCTTCCGCTACGAGAACAAGAAATGGTCGGTTGATCTCACCGCTGCCCCGATGGACAAGAAGGGGGAGCCCACGACGGAGGACACCGGGGTCTACACCTTGCTGTACTTGGTCGGCCCCGCGAAATAGCACGTTTCACTGAATCGATCGGGATTGTTGCGGGAGGCCGTCTGTGTGGGACCTGGCGCCGTCCGATCCGCGCACGGTGGGGCCGTACCGGACCCGCGCGGTGCTGGGCGAGGGAGGCATGGGCCGGGTGCTGCTGGCCTCCGATCCGGCAGGCGGCCTCGTCGCGGTCAAACTCGTACGCGACACCTTCGCCGCCTACGACAGCACCTTCCGCGAACGCCTGCGCCGCGAGGCCGTCGCCGCGCAAAGGGTCCGCAGCCCCCGCACCGCCCGAGTGGTCGACGCCGACGCCGACGCCGGAGTCCCCTGGCTGGCCTACGAGTTCCACCACGGACCCACCCTCCACCATGCTCTGACCGAGACGACGGCGCTGCCGGAGAACACCGTGCTGCACCTAGCGGCAGGACTCGCCACCGCACTGCGCGACATCCACACCGCCCGCTTCATCCATCGCGACCTGTCGACCGCCAACGTCCTCCTGGCCGCCGACGGACCCGTCGTGATCGACTTCGGCATCGCCAGATCAGCCGGCCCGGCAACCGGCACACCCGACCAGACCCAACTCGTCACCGTGACCGGCACCGGCGTGGTCATCGGCAACCCGGCGTTCATGTCTCCCGAGCAGGCCATGGGCCTGTCCGACCTCACCCCCGCCAGCGACATCTTCTCCCTGGGCACCCTGCTCGCGACAGCAGCCACCGGCCGCAACCCCTTCCAGGGCACGACCGGCGAACAGACCCGCTACAACGTCATGATGGCCACCGCGGACCTGGACCCCATCCCCACCGCACTGCGCCACATCATCGAACCCTGCCTGACCCGGGATCCCGCCCGACGACCGGACGCCCAGACCCTCCTGGCCACCATCGGCGCGCCACTTCCGGCCGCGCCCCTGTGGCCCGAAGCCGTCCACACCCTCACCCGGCGACAGCACACCGAACTGCGCCGCTACACCGACATCGACCCCACCGTCGTCCTTCCCGGGCCGCACGACCTCGACCCGACAAGGATCTTCACGACGGGAGGGGCGAACAGTCCGGAGCCGGAACCGGTTGCACGACCCTCGCGTTCACGGCGTACGCGGCCGGCCGTCCTCGCCCTCGCGGCGGTCGCGGTACTCGGTGCCTTGTGGGGCGGGATCGCGCTGACCGACGGGGGCGGCACGCCCGCCGGGAAGACGCCCCAGGCCGGTCCGTCCAGCGGCTCGACCCAACCCGGCCACGCCTTGGCCGGCGTATCCCGAGGCGACTGCTTCCGCAACAGCGGAACCATGCAGGACATGGACCTAGAGCCGGCCAAGTGCGGCGAGGATGGCGTCTTCGAGGTCCTGCGCGCTTTCGACAACACCACCGACCGCAGCGTGTGCGACTACGTCGACCACGTCGAGTGGCGCTACTCCGTCGGCGATCCCGACGTGACGGTCTGTCTGGCCTACCGCCACAGCGACGGCGCCGCGTACAACGCGGACCGCGGCGATTGCGTCGGCAGCGGACCCGCGGGGACGGCGTGGACCGTGGAGCGGTGCCGACCCTCCGGCCTCATGGTCGTCGGCCGTATCGAGGGCCGGAGCGCCTCCGGCGACTGCGAGCGATTCCCGCACAACAAGCGGGACCACTACTTCACCGTGGAAGGGTCACCCGAACTGAACGTCCGACTGTGTATGGGCATGATCCAGCCCGACACCGCCTCGTAGGGCTCCGTCAGGTCGCGGACGCCGCCACGGGTGCGCGATCGGGCCGGAGACCGCCCGCCACCACGGCTCCACCGGCAGCTTCCCCGCCGGCTCGAACGGCTCGCCCGGCCGCGGGAGCGCCACCGCCTGGCCGGCCACGAGCGCCTCCGCCGCCTGAAGACCGTCGCCTTCGCCCACATCGACTACCCGCACTCCCGCTAGGCCCTCCAAGTCGTGCGCTGGAGACGCGATCTGGGCACGGGCAAGCTGACGATCGAGCGGATCCACCTGGTCACGAGTCTGCCGCCCGGCGCGGTCAGCGGCAGCGAGCTCGCGGCCTGGATCCGCGGCCACCAAGGACCCTGCTTCAGAAGGCGGGCTGGTTTTTCAGCCCGAAGACGTCGGCGGGAGGGGTTCACTGGACGACCAGAAGGCGTCTTCCGTGTTGGGCCTCGGAATCGAATCACCGTAGTAACTGCGGCCGTTCACTTTCGTCGCCGGCGGGGCCACGCTGGACTCCTTTACGCAGGAGGTTTGGACGTCCAGAAAGAACTGGCCCTCCCCGCCGACCACCAAGCTCATGCGGAGCAGTCCGTCACTGCTTTCGGCGTAAATTTCCGGGAAATCGACACTAGGGTTGACGTCGGTGATTTTGTTTCCGTTCTTCTTCCAATGACGCTCGATGATGCCGAGCAGGGCACCCCTCCTCTCTTTCGAAACCTTTGTCATGACAACCGCGCGGCGCGTAACGTCCCCCAGCCCGGTCGACTCTCCACCACAGCTGCCGTGATCCGACACGTCGTGAGTCCACTCGATGGGGGGATTCACTGTCGAGAAAGTTTCGTAAACAAGCGCGTCGGCCTTGTCCGCCGCCTCCTGCATGTTCACATTCGAACCCTTCCGTGCGCCTTCCGAACGCCCATGGTCACCGCCGCAACCGATGACGGTGAGGAGTGCGAGTGAAATTCCGATCACTCCGATGGGAAACCTTTTCATCGTGACTCTTCTGTCGTGACTAGATCTGCTCTTCCGGAGACAATCTTGGCGATATTGTTTGCAGCGGACGGATTTCTCTCGGAATCGAAGTACCCCGAGTGGGCCGGAGTCGGGCCCTCACCGGAGAGCCAAAGAGGCAGTGGACCGTCGCCCGATTGTATGCGCGTGGCGCCAAAACTCTCGCTGACGGGGTCCCTGCCGAACCAGCGTTCGCCGTCCAGTGCGTTGACAATGGCAGGTGCGGGGCCGATAAGGCTACTGGGGGCCGGAAGCCAGGAAACTGGATCATTTCCGGCCGATGCGGCGAATACGTGACCTTTCCCGACGTTGAGTTCGTCGGCGGTCTGCGCACCGGTGCCGGGGCTGCCCAGGAGTACGATGTCGTCGACTCCGGGTATACCGCCCTCCTCTCTTGCCGCCGTTCCCACCAAGAGTGAGCCATAGGAATGGCCAATGGCCGTGACATGCGGATCGGCGTTCTCGTTGGTGGCCTGTATGCCTTCCATGAAGCTTCGGTATGCGGGAGCGCCCCTGTCGGCGAGAGTTGTGGACGTCACTTCGGTGAAACCGGGAGCGTCATAACCCAACCAGACGATGGAAGCGGTGGAGTGGTCGTACTTGTATGCCCCTTTTGCGGTCTGAAATGCTCGCCGGACCGTGTCGTCCGCGAAGTCGCCGTCAAGCGCTGTCCCTAGTCCCGGAGCGTAAGCGGATACGTTCCTTGAAGTGTCCGGGTTCCCGTAGCTTACGATCGCACGACCATTTCCTTCGTCCCCGATGCCGAGCAACAACATGGGTGGCTGACTGGGGCTGGCCAGCTTCTCCTGAATCCCTTTCATGCCCTCCAGTTTCGCCTTGGAAGTTTCGTCGTGCTGCCCTTCGAGTTTGGCGATGAGTACATGCAGATTCTCGCGGTTCACTTCATCACGCACCGCGGCCGGAATCCCGTCCAGGCTTCCGATGGTCTCAGGGAATGCGATCTTGTATTCTTCGCGCTGTTCGTCGGTGAGGGTGTCCCACCACTCTTTTCGGTCGGCGGGGGTCTTGTCGAGAGGGACGGTGTCCTGTAGATAATCGCGCGCGGCCGAACTGACAGCGTCTACGTCGTAGGCCACGTCCGCCCACGTCTTCGTGTTGACGTTCAGCCCTGGCGCCGCCTTGAGCTTGCCGAGCGCCTCGCTGTACCGCTCGTCGATCTCCGTGGCTTCCCGCAGGGCGTGGGCTATGCGGTCGGCTATGTCCTGGGCCTTCGCGAAGTGCGGGTTGCCGTGGTGGATGTCGATGCCGCTGGTTCTCGCATCGGGCGAATACAGTCCGTTGGGGCCAGGGCTGTACAGGGCTCTGTTGTCGGGACTCAGCATGCCGTTGTTGCCGACGGCCGTGCCGCCCGGGACCTCGCCTCCGGTTGCCTCGTTCTCGCCGCCTGCAGGAAAGGTGACGTCTCCAGCCGGGCTGACCGGGTATCCCAGAGCCGCCGCATCGTCCAACGCCTCGATCAGGCGGCGCCGAGGTGAGGCGATCTCGGCGGAGAAGCCGTTGAGCGACCCGCTGACCAGGCCGCACTCGACCTGGGTGTAGTGAAGGTTCTCCGCGAGCTTCTTCAGCTGCTTCTGCGCCGCTTCAGCGGCCTTTCCCTCGTTGGCCGCGTCCATGGCCTTGGTGATCTGCTTGCCGATGCGCTCCCTGGACGCGTCGGCTGTATCGCTCACCGCGCGGTATCCGTCCGCGGCTTCCGCGTACTCGGCCGGCTTGAGCGCCTTGAGGGTCTTGATGTCCACGACCGATCACCGGCCCTTGCCGTGGTCGGCGGACGCGTCCTTGGAACCGACACTCAGCGCGGCGATCTCGGCCTCGATCGCCTGGTCCGTCCTCAGCTGGTCGTTCCCCGTCTTCTCCAGAACACCGGCGAGACCCTCGCACCACTCGTCGAGGTCCTTCACCCGGCGCTCCCACGAGTCGAAGACCCCCTTCTGCGCCGCGGCGGTCAGAAACGCGGAACCCTCGTCGAGACCGGTCTGGGAATCCCCCAGCTTCGTCAACGCCTTGCCGAGGTTGGTCTGCACCTCGCCGAGCCCCTCCCCCGCCCTGGACCACGCGGCTTTGTCCGACCGCAATCTGCCCGACGGAGGACCATAGGTACCGCCGCCGCCCGTTCCTCCCTGGTCGGCCGGCAACTGGTTGAGCCGCATGTGCGCGGGCTGACGCTCAGCCGCCGCGGCCTTGAGCCGCTCCCACTCTTCCCACGCCATGCGTGGCCCCTCCCCGACTTCCTGGACCCACCACCGGCCGAACGGCCCCCGTTCACCGGCAATGGTGTGTGGACGAAGTGAACGCTAACGTGCCGTCACCACCGGCCCCACCCGTATCCGGCATCAAGAAGTCTGAGTAGCCGTACTCAGCCTGGAACAAGCCGCGAACTGGCCGGATCGTCGTTTCTCGTCGCAGCGCCGTCGCGCACCCGTCGCCCGAATGCGTGCGCATGCCCTACCCCGGCACCGCCGACAGGCGGGGCACGTCCGTACGGAGCCCGTGACGCAGCCGAGGAACCCGTGGACGCGCGATGAGGCGGGTTCGGCGACGCGGGGTTCGGCCGGGCTCCCCCTCACTTCCCGCGAAGAGGCCCTCGACGAGTAAGTCGGTGGAACCGATCCGGGGGACCGTGCGCAGACGACTCAGGAAATCGGCGAACTGCTGACGATCGTGTCGCCGGATCAAGAACTCCACACTGCGACCACGGCATTGGGACTCGATCTACTGCCGCCGCACGAGTCGTCCCTACGGGCATGGCTGAACGGTGACTGCAGACCGCAGCAAGTGCGAGGAAGCCGACGAGCGAGAACAGGTCATGCAGCAGAACTCCTGTGCGGGTAGGACGCTGGAGCTGAGCGGGGGCGCCGAACCACCCGAACGCGTTTGTGCCGGTGGTCCGCCAGCGGGTGCACTGGGCTCCTCACAGATCGCCTATGCTCGCGATCAATTGGCATGGCCAGGCCCCCACCGGTCGTCCGGAGCCGGGCGCCCTTCTGCCCGTCAAGGACACCGATACGGCGGCGCCCGCGCAGGAAGGTGAGGGCCAGAGACTCCTGTGGGGCGGCCCGGACAGCCATCTCGGGCGGCACAGGACACGTGCCGCGCAAAAGGTGCTCGGCACGGACGGAGAACTTCCACTCCACGGTGAGACCAAAGTCCAACAGCAAACGATCCAGCACCTCAGCCGGAAGACGCTTCAACATCTGGACCATCTCGCCCAGCTCGTCCCCGATCGACGTCACCGATCACCAGCGAGGTCGAGATCACCCCTGCTCGTCTCGGCCGCCCCCTGAGCGCCCCGCGGACGCCGCCACGGGTGCGCGATCGGGCCGGAGACCGCCCGCCACCACGGCTCCACCGGCAGCTTCCCCGCCGGCTCGAACGGCTCGCCCGGCCGCGGGAGCGCCACCGCCTGGCCGGCCTCCTCGGCCGCGTCCTTCGTCCACTCCCCCGGCTCGGCCCAGGCGTGCGGGGCCAGGTTGAAGGTCCCCCAGTGGATCGGCAGCAGCGCCCCGCCCGGAGCGCCTCCCTGGAGGTCCAGGTGGGCGCGTATGCCCTCCTCGGGCGTCATGTGGATGTCCGGCCAGAACTCGGCGTACGCCCCGATCTGGATCATCGTGGCGTCGAAGGGGCCGTGGGCGGCGCCGATGTCCCGGAAGCCGTCGAAGTAGCCGGTGTCCCCGCTGTGGTAGACGCGGTGC
The DNA here is from genome assembly GCF_042724095.1 of Streptomyces sp. NPDC127100. NCBI lineage: Bacteria > Bacillati > Actinomycetota > Actinomycetes > Kitasatosporales > Streptomycetaceae > Streptomyces > Streptomyces sp. NPDC127100. The sequence goes on along the minus strand of NZ_JBHXFL010000037.1, from coordinate 9,988 downwards.
TCCTCACCGGCGACGACCCAGGACGCCCAGAGGGTGTGCTGGGTGTTGCGCAGCCCGCGTCCGCAGAAGTGGCGGGCCGGGGTGGCGGTCAGGGTGAGGCCGCCGACGCGCGTCGACTCGTGCCAGTCCAGCTCCCGCAGGCGGCCGGCGGGCACGCCCCAGTGTTCGAGGTGGGCGCCGACGCCGAGCGGCACGGCGAACAGGGTGTCCGTGCCGGCCAGCGCCTTGATCGTGGGCAGATCCAGATGGTCGTAGTGGTCGTGGGAGATCACCACGACGTCGACCGGACCCAGGGACGCCAGGGGCACCGGGGCCGGGTGCAGCCGCTTGGGGCCGGCGAAGGGGAAGGGGGAGCAGCGCTCGCCCCAGACGGGGTCGAAGAGCACCCGCTGTCCGTCGATCTCGGCGAGCACGCTGGAGTGCCCCGTCCAGGTCAGCCGCAGCCCGGTGGCGGACGGCCGGGCGAGGTCGGCGAGCGTGGTGGCGTGCACCGGAACCGTGCCCTGCGGGGCACGGCCGAGCCGCGACTCCCGGTCGAAGTAGACGCGGGCGAATGCGCGGGCCGAACCGGAGGGGCGGGTCCGGGCGGGGCCGCCGGGGTTCTGGAACACTCCGTCGCGGAAGTGCGGGGATCTGCGGATACGCGCCATGCGCTCACCGCCCGGGTCGACGCCGAAGGCGGCGGGCCGCGGCACGCGGAGCCCGGTACGGGGGGAACGGGGGGCGGCCACGGTACCTCCTGGTGGAGTGGGTCAGGCTCTCATTGTCGTCCTGTCCGACGTCACGTCGAACGACGGATGTCACATCCGGGTTCCCTCCACTCGTCGTACCGGTGAGGGCGCTCCCCACGGAGCGCCGGGAACGGATCGGCACGACCGACGGACAGGAAGGTGGCCCCCCATGGCCCGCGTATCCCTCACCCCGCCCCGCACCTTCTTCTTCCGCGTCATGGAGTGGTACTCCCGGCGCACCTACGGCAAGGTCCTCGACCCGGGCAAGGCCCTCGCGCACAACCCGCGCGTCCTCTGGAGCGACCTTCGGTTCGAGCAGTCCGTGGCCCGCTGGAACAGGCTGGACGCCGATCTGAAGGCGCTCGCGGTGATGGCCTCGGCGGCCTCGATCGGCTGCTCCTGGTGCATGGACTTCGGATACTGGGAGAGCGCCGGGCGCGGCATGGACCGCCGCAAGCTCCACGACGTGCCGCTCTGGCGGGAGAGCGACGCCTACACGCCGCTGGAACGCGACGTCATGGAGTACGCCGAGGCGGTGACGGCGACACCGCCCGCCGTCGACGACGATCTCGCCGAGCGGCTGCGGACCCGGCTGGGCGAGCCGGCGTTCGTGGAGCTGACGGCCATGGTCGCCGTCGAGAACCTGCGGTCCCGCATCAACGCCGCACTCGGCCTCACCAGCCAGGGCTTCAAGGACTCCTGCGACCTGCCCGGCGCGGGGCGCACGGGCGCGGCCACCGCCACGGCGGACTGAGCCGGCGGGGCCGCAGGTGGCCGTCGTGGCACGTGCGGGCGCCTGTATAGGGTGACGGGCGTGGCGAGAGTCCGGTTGAGTGTGGCGGAGCGGCGCGAGGAGCTGCTGCGCGCGGCCATCGAGCAGATATCGGCGCGGGGCGTGGCGGCGTTGCGGATCGCCGACGTGGCCGCGGCACTCGGGGTGAGCAGCGCGCTGGTGCTGTATCACTTCTCGACGAAGGAGAAGCTGGTCGCCGCCGCGTTCACCCGCGCCGCCGAGGAGGACCTGACCCGCCTGCGCAAGCTGCTCGGCCGCCGCACGTCGGCGCTGCGCCGGCTGCGCGCGGCCGTGCGGTGGTACGCCCCGACCGGCCAGGCCAAGGGATGGCGGCTGTGGATCGAGGGCTGGGCGGTCTCGCTGCGAGAGCCCGCGCTGCGGGAGGTGGCGCGGGAGCTGGACCGGCAGTGGAAGGCGGCCATCGCCGAGGTCATCGCGGAGGGTGTGGCCGCCGGGGAGTTCCCCTGCCCGGACCCCGACGGCGCCGCCCTGCGGCTGACGGCGCTGCTGGACGGGCTGGCCGTGCAGCTGACGTCGTACACGGGCGCGGTGTCCCGGGCCCGTGCGCTGGAGTGGGTGGACGGGGCACTCGCCCGGGAACTCGGCCTCGAACGGGAGGCGTTGACCACCCCCCGGCGCTGAGCGCGTGCCCCGGTGGGTCCGCTTGGCCGACCGGCCCCTCCCGCGGGGGCGAAGGGCCGAGCCGGAGCCGCCGGGCGACTTCCGCGGGGCGGCGGGGCCTCCCGCCGACGCCACCGGGGCCCCACCCTCACGCCACCGAGGCGATCCGCAGCTTGATGTCGTCCGCCGTCAGCGTCCCCTTGGCGATCACGTGGTCCCCCGAGGACCGGCCGCGCAGCCGGCGCCCGATCCACGGCACCAGGTACTCCCGCGCCCAGTGCACGTCGTCCCGCCGGATGTCGAGGGTGCCGCGCGGCGGCAGGGGCGGCCAGGGCTGGTCCGGGTCGGCCGGGACGGCCAGGCCGAGGACCTGGCCGGCGCGCAGCGCCACGCGGGTGTGCCCCTCGGCCGACAGGTGCAGCCGGTCGCTGTCCCAGGCCCTGCGGTCCTGGACGCTGCGCAGCGACCACAGGTCGAGCACCGGGCAGCCGTAGCGGTCGGCGATCGCCCGCACATGCCCGTTGTAGGTGGCGATCTTGCCGCGCAGGTGCTTGAGGACGGGTATCCCCCGGGTGTCGAAGCCGGTGGTCACCAGCACCGTGCCGGCCGTGGCGGCCAGCGCGGCCACGGCCCGCTCGAACCGTTCGGCCACCTCGTCCGGGTCGGTGCCGGGCCGGATGATGTCGTTGCCGCCGGCACAGAAAGAGACCAGGTCCGGTGCGAGTTCGACGGCCCGGGGTACCTGCTCCGCCACGATCTGGTCGAGCAGCCTGCCGCGTACGGCCAGGTTCGTGTACGTGAAGTCGCCCTCGGGGCGCCGGTCGGCGAGCAGTACGGCGAACCGGTCGGCCCAGCCGACGAACGACCCGTCGGGCCCGCGGTCGCCGACGCCCTCGGTGAAGCTGTCCCCCACCGCCACGTACGACCCGATCACTGCTCTGCTGTCACTCTTCGAATCGTCTGCCACGTCGGTCCATGATTCACCGTGGAATGTGACCTACGCGACCGTAGGAAGGGGTTGACGGGCGGTGAGAAAGGCCACTCCTAAAGTGTTCGCCAACTCAGGAATAAGCGGGGCCCGGTGACGGACGCACCGAAGGCCGGACCCGGGGATCGGGGTCCGGCCTTCGGTGGCGCGGGACTGCGCGGAGGACGTCGTCAGAGGGAGACGCCGTGCGAACGCAGGTAGGCGACCGGGTCGACGTCGGAGCCGTAGTCCGGCGTGGTGCGGATCTCGAAGTGCAGGTGCGGTCCGGTCACGTTGCCGGTGGCACCGGAGAGACCGATCTGCTGGCCGACGGTCACGGACTGACCGGCGGAGACGGAGATCGAGGACAGGTGGGCGTACTGGGCGTAGTAGCCGTCGGCGAGCTTGATGACGACCTGGTTGCCGTACGCGCCGCCCGGGCCGGCGGAGACGACGGTGCCCGCGCCGACGGCCTTCAGGGAAGTGCCGGTCGGGACGACGAAGTCGGTGCCGGTGTGGTAGCCGCTGGACCACATGCTGCCGGACTGGTGGTACGGGGTGCCGACGCCGGCGCCGGCCACGGGGGCGGTGTACCCGCTGGTGGTGCCGGCGGACTGGGTGCTCGTGCCCGAGGACTTCGAGGCGGAGGTCTTCGCGGTGTCCGACTTCTCGGCGGACTTCTCGGCCTTGGCCGGCTTCTCGGCGGCCTTCTCCGGAGCCGGGGAGGACTTGGCGGAGCCGGCCGCGGCCTTCTGGCCGATCGACAGCTTGAGGCCCGGGTGGATGAGCGACGGGTCGGAGCCGACGGCCTCGCGGTTGTCCGCGTACAGCTTCTTCCAGCCGCCGTCGACGTGCTGCTCGTTGGCGATCTTCGACAGGTAGTCGCCGTTCTTGACGACGTAGGTGTGCGAGGCCGAGCCCTTGTCGGCCGACTTCTGCGCACCGGCCGCGACGGACTGGACGGACTGTCCGGCGACGGAGTGCGCGGGAGCGGCGTTGGCGGCGGCGGCACCCATCAGCGGGAGCGCGAGCGCGGCGCCACCGGTTCCGGCGACGGCGATGGTGCGGGTGAGGCGCTGGGCCTTGGTACGGCGGTGCTTACCCTTCGCGGGCATGGCGAATTCCTCTCCGGCGCCTGCGAGGTGAGCTGTCGGGTGCGGGCTGGAGATGCCCGGCCGCGTCGTGACGCGGCTTTACCCCGAGCCGTTCCGGGAACCGGAACAGGCGTTGTACCTGTGGGTCCCCCGCTCCTGCCGTGTACGGGTGGTGGATGGATGCGGGCTCCGGTCGGCGGCAGGATTAGGCGTCCGTCCGGATCGGTGGTGAACGTAAGCGACCGGGATGCGAACGGACAAGCGAGTGATTCCGCGGACGGGTGTTTCGCTTGATCCTTTGCGGGGACGGGCGGTCACACTCCGTCGATTCCGTGAGCGCCCCTCTTCGTGAAGAGGCTTGAAACGCACGCACATTACGTGGACATGACGAGCCACGCACGGTCACCGTTATGACGCTGCTCACGGGAGATGCCCCAGCACCCCTTATTTGCCTACGAGTTCGGAGTAAAAGGCTAATTCGGACAGAAGCCCCGGATGCCCCTTGTTCGGACCTGCCGGCTGCCCCGCGAACAGCCCGTTGCCGCAGGCAAGGGATGCCGTATCGTCGGCTGGGCGCCCGTCGGCGAGCAGTGCCGGCGGGGCGGAGTGGGAGGAGCCCCCGTGACGCAGCAGGTCCCGTCGACCGAACCCGAGCTGGCCGGCGTGCGCAACTTCCGGGACGTGGGCGGACTGCCGACCGAGGACGGGCGCCGTGTGCGTCAGGGCGTGCTGTTCCGCAGCGGCCACCTCGCGCACGCCACCGGGGAGGACGCCGCGTTCCTCGCCTCACTGGGGCTGCACACGATCTTCGACTTCCGCAACGCCGCCGACCACAGGCTCGAGGGACCCGACGTCGAGCTGCCGGGCGTGCGCAATGTGAACCTGCCGCTGAGCGACCCGGCCGACGGCGCCGAGTTCTGGAGGATGGTCCGCGACGGCGACCTCGACCAGCTCCGCGAGATCCTGGCGGACGGCCGGGCGGTGAACCGGATGATCGCCTCCTACCGCACGATCATCAAGGAGCGCACCGCGGAGCACTCCCGGGTGCTGCACGCGCTCGCGGAGGACAGCGTCCCCGCGCTGATGCACTGCGCGGCCGGCAAGGACCGCGCGGGCCTGTCGATCGCGATCACCCTGCTCGCCCTGGGCGTGCGGCGCGACGCCATCGTGGAGGACTACCTGAAGTCGAACGCGACGCACCGCCGCTACAAGGTGCGCCGCAGCGGATCCGCTGCCTCGGCCTACTCCCCCGAGGTCATGGAGCTGCTCAGCCCCCTGTTCGACGCGCGCGCCGAATACCTGTCCGCGGCCTTCGAGACCGTCGAGGCGACCTGGGGCGGGGTCGACGCCTACCTGGAGAAGGGGCTGGGCGTCACCCCGGAGATCCGGGAGCGGCTGCGCGAGCGGATGGTGGACTGAGCCACCCGCTCACGGTGCCGGCCGGCTACTTGGCGCCGACCTCGAAGAGCAGGAAGAGGAAGCCCGCGACGACGTGCCCGAGGGCGATGTAGATGAGGAGTCGCACCCACAGGGCGCGCGGGAGCTTGTCCTGGATCGTGCTCATGGCATCTCTCCTGCGGTGTGACGGGTCGGTGTGGTGACGGGCCCCAGGCACAGCGCCGCCGTGGGGCTCTGCAGCAGGGTGTGGACGAAGAGGAGCTCGAGCCCGTCGGCGTCCTGGGCGGCGATCCGGTGCGGGGTCAGGGAGTCGAAGTGGGCGCTGTCGCCCGGGCCGAGCAGGTGAACGGCGTCCCCGAGGCGCAGCCGCAGCCGGCCCCGCAGGACGTGGAGCCACTCCTCGCCGGGGTGCACGCGCACGATGTCGCCCTGGGAGCCGTGCGGCACACGGACGCGCAGCGCCTGCATCCCGCGGCCGGAACCGCCGGCCTGCCAGTACGTCCAGCCGCCCGCGGCGGTCGGCTCCATGTCCCCGGCCCGCACGACGGCGTCCCGGTCCGCGGCCGTCTCGCCGAGCAGCTCCGAGACGGTCGTACCATAAATACGGGCGAGCGAGAGCAGCATCGGCAGCGAGGGCTGACGCTGCCCGGTCTCCAGCCGGGAGAGGTGCGCGGGCGACAGCCCCGCGGCGCGGGCCGCCGCCTCCAGGGTGAGAGCAGCACGGCGCCGCAGGGCGCGCAGCTGCGGGGCGACCACGGAGGACACGGCGTCCGCCGGCTCCCCCGACGGGTCGTTCGAGGAGGTCATGTCTCTATTCAGCCCCAGTTTTGCCTGCAAGGCAATTCTGTTGCCTCACAGGCAAAGGGACGGCCGGCCCCCGCCGGCTAGCGGTTCGCCACCGCCTGCCTGACCAGAGTCTTCCCGAAGTCCCACATCAGCCCGCCGTGGTGGGCGTCCTCCATCACGTCGGTGAAGGCGTCGACGAACCGGTCCGCGTCCGACGCGTCGATGACCAGCGGCGGGATCAGCTTGATCACCTCGAGATGATCGCCGGACACCTGCGTCAGAATCCGATGGCGTTGCAGCAGCGGCACCACCACCATCTGGGCGAAGAGCCCCTTCCGCGCGGCCTGCAGCATCGTCCAGCGGCTGCGCAGCCGCAGCGACTTCGGCCGGCCGAACTCGATGCCGATCATCAGCCCCCGGCCCCGGACGTCGGCGAGCAGCTCGTAGCGGTCCACCAGCTCCGTCAGGCGGGACTTGAGCCGCTCACCCACGGCGGCGGCGTTCGCCACGATCTCCTCGTTCTCCATCACCGACAGCACCGCGAGCCCGGCGGCCATGGCCTGCGCGTTGGAGCCGAAGCTCGCCGAGTGGACCTGCACCCGGTCCATCGAGGAGTACACCTTCTGGAAGATCCAGTCCTTGCCCAGCGTGGCCCCCACCGGCACGTACCCGCCGGACAGCGCCTTCGCGACGCACACCAGGTCGGGCTCGACGCCCTCCTCGTGCTGGTAGGCGTAGAACGCGCCGGTCCGCCCCAGTCCGGTCTGCACCTCGTCGGCGATGAGCAGCGCCTTGTGCCGGTGCAGCAGCTCCTGTGCGGCGCGCAGGTAGCCGGGCGGGGCCTCGTGGACGCCCTTGCCCTGGATGGGCTCGACGATCAGTGCGGCCACGTCGCCCCGGCCCAGCTCGCGGGCCAGGGCGTCCAGGTCGCCGAGCGGTACGGCGGTGTCGGGAAGCAGCGGTGCGAAGCCGTCCCGGAAGCAGGCCTCGCCGTTCACCGACAGCGAGCCGGTGGTCAGCCCGTGGAAGGCGTGCGAGCAGTACAGGATCCTCTGCCGGCCGGTCGCGTACCGGGCGAACTTCAGCGCGGTCTCCACGGCCTCCGTGCCGCTGTTGCCGAAGAAGACGCGGTCCAGGTGGGGGCTGTAGGAGAGCAGCCGCTCGGCCAGCAGTCCGGGCAGCGGCGGACAGTCGAAGCGGGTCAGGTCGGCCAGCGAGGCGTCGAGGACGTCGTGCAGCGCCTTGCGGACGACGGGGTGGTGACGGCCCAGGCCCATGACGGCGAACCCGGCCAGCATGTCCAGGTAGTCGTTGCCGTCCGTGTCCCAGAAGTGCGCGCCCTCGGCCCGCTCGTAGACCTTGTCGAAGCCGATGGTGCGCAGCATGCGCGGCAACTGGTGGTTGAGGTGCTTCGCGTGCAGCTCGTACCGCTCGGCGCCACGCTCGGCCAGCAGCGCGCCGAGATCGAACTCCTTGGTCATTCAGCTCTCTCCTTGCCCAGACTTGACGGTTCCCTCGTCCCCGGCCGCTTCCCTCGCGGCCAGGCTCGCGCTGATCCGGCCGGCGATCTCGACCGGGGTGAGACCGATGTCGGCGAGCACCTCGGCGCGCTTGGCGTGCGCGAGGAACTGGTCCGGAATGCCGAACCGCCGTACGGGCACGTCGACTTCGGCGTCGCCGAGGGCCAGCGCCACCGCGGAGCCGACGCCGGCGGCACGGCTGTTGTCCTCGACGACGGCCACCATGCGGTGCCGGGCGGCCAGGGGCGGCAGCGCCGGATCGACGGGCTTGACCCAGCGCGGGTCGACGACGGTGCAGCCGATGCCGCGGCCCTCCAGCAGCTCGGCGGCCCGCAGGCACACGGGCGCCATCACACCGACGGCGACCAGCAGCACCTCGGGCCGGCCGGCGGCGTGCAGGACGTCCATGCCGCCGACCCGGTCCACGGCCGTGAGGGCGGGCCCGACGGACTCCTTCGGGAAGCGCAGCAGCGTCGGTGCGTCGTCGACGGCGACCGCCTCGCGCAGCTGGGCGCGCAGCTGTTCGGCGTCGCGCGGCGCGGCGATGCGCAGGCCCGGGACGACCTGGAGCACGGACAGGTCCCACATCCCGTTGTGCGAGGCGCCGTCGACACCGGTGACGCCCGCCCGGTCCAGCACGAAGGTGACGCCGCAGCGGTGCAGGGCCACGTCCATCAGGAGCTGGTCGAAGGCGCGGTTGAGGAAGGTGGCGTAGACGGCGACGACCGGGTGGAGTCCGCCCGTCGCGAGTCCGGCGGCGGACACGGCCGCGTGCTGCTCGGCGATGCCGACGTCCCAGACCCGGTCGGGGAACCGCTCGGCGAAGGGCCCCAGCCCGACCGGGTGCAGCATGGCCGCGGTGATGGCCACGACGTCGTCGCGCTCCTCACCGATCCGCGCCATCTCCTCGCCGAACACGGCGGTCCAGGACGGCCCGTCCGAGGGGCTGAGCGGTGCGCAGGTCAGCGGGTCCATCACACCGACCGTGTGGAAGTGGTCCGCCTCGTCGCGCAGGGCGGGCTCGTAGCCGCGGCCCTTCTCGGTGAGGCAGTGCACCAGCACCGGGCCGTGGAAGCGCTTCGCGCGGCGCAGCGCCGACTCGACGGCGCCGATGTCGTGCCCGTCGATCGGGCCGAGGTACTTCAGTCCGAGGTCCTCGAAGAGTCCCTGCGGCGCGAAGGCGTCCTTGAAGCCCTTCTTGGCGCCGTGCAGTGCCTCGTACAGGGTGTCGCCGACCACGGGTGTGCGCTGGAGCGCCTCCTTGCCCCAGGCCAGCACCCGCTCGTAGCCGTCGGTCGTGCGCAGCGTCGCCAGGTGGTCGGCGAGGCCGCCGATGGTCGGCGCGTACGAGCGTTCGTTGTCATTGACGACGATGATCAGCGGCCGGTCCTTGGCGGCCGCGATGTTGTTCAGCGCCTCCCAGGCCATGCCGCCGGTGAGCGCGCCGTCGCCGGTGACGGCGACGACGTGGCCCCGCTCCCCCCGTACCTGGCGGGCCTTGGCGAGGCCGTCGGCCCAGCCGAGCGCCGTGGAGGCGTGGCTGTTCTCGATGACGTCGTGCTCGGACTCCTCGCGCGAGGGATAGCCGGAGAGCCCGCCCTTGCCGCGCAGCTTGGAGAAGTCCTGACGGCCGGTCAGGAGCTTGTGCACGTAGCTCTGGTGGCCGGTGTCCCACAGGATGCGGTCGGCCGGTGACTCGAAGACCCGGTGCAGGGCGACGGTGAGTTCCACCACGCCGAGATTGGGTCCGAGGTGTCCGCCGGTACGGGCGACCGCGTGCACCAGGAAATCACGTATCTCGTTCGACAGTTCGCCGAGTTGCGCCTTGGGCAGCGCTCTCAGGTCGCGTGGTCCGCGGATGCTCTCCAGAATCGTCACGCTCAAGCCCCCTTCGGTCCGTGCTGTTCAGTTCACGGTGACGGCCGGCTCCCCCGACGCGCCGTCCTTCTCCATCTGCTCGGCGAGCTTCATGGCCTCTTCGACGAGGGTCTCCACGATCCTGGACTCGGGGACGGTCTTGATGACCTCGCCCTTGACGAAGATCTGGCCCTTGCCGTTGCCGGAGGCGACGCCGAGGT
>NZ_JBHXFL010000036.1:35441-72519 GCF_042724095.1 Streptomyces sp. NPDC127100 | reverse complement strand
GGTCCGCCGGGCGCCCCGGTCGTCCTGCTGTCCTGCGGGTGTCAGTCCTTGATCTCGCAGATCACGGCGCCGGACGTGACGGACGCGCCGACCTCGGCGCCCAGGCCCTTGACGGTGCCGGACCTGTGGGCGTTGAGGGGCTGCTCCATCTTCATGGCCTCCAGGACGACGATCAGGTCGCCCTCCTTGACCTCCTGGCCCTCCTCCACCGCGATCTTCACGATGGTGCCCTGCATCGGCGAGGCGAGGGTGTCGCCGGAGGCCGCGGGGCCGGACTTCTTCGCCGCGCGGCGCTTGGGCTTGGCGCCGGCCGCCAGACCCGTCCGGGCCAGGGACATGCCCAGCGACGAGGGGAGGGAGACCTCCAGGCGCTTGCCGCCGACCTCGACGACGACCGTCTCGCGGCCCGCGTCCTCGTCCGCCTCGGTGTCCGCCGGAGTGGCGAACGGCTTGATCTCGTTGACGAACTCGGTCTCGATCCAGCGGGTGTGGACCGTGAACGGGTCGGCCGAGCCGGTCAGCTCCGGGGCGAACGCCGGGTCACGCACCACCGCGCGGTGGAACGGGATCGCGGTGGCCATGCCCTCGACCTGGAACTCCTCCAGGGCACGGGCGGCCCGCTGCAGGGCCTCCTTGCGGGTCCGGCCGGTGACGATCAGCTTGGCCAGCAGGGAGTCCCAGGCCGGGCCGATGACGCTGCCCGACTCCACGCCCGCGTCCAGGCGGACGCCGGGACCGGTGGGCGGGGCGAAGGTGGTGACGGTGCCGGGGGCGGGCAGGAAGTTGCGGCCCGGGTCCTCGCCGTTGATGCGGAACTCGAACGAGTGGCCGCGCAGCTCCGGGTCGCCGTAGCCGAGCTCCTCGCCGTCGGCGATGCGGAACATCTCGCGGACCAGGTCGATGCCGGCGACCTCCTCGGTGACCGGGTGCTCCACCTGGAGGCGCGTGTTGACCTCCAGGAAGGAGATCGTGCCGTCCATGCCGACGAGGAACTCGACGGTGCCCGCGCCGACGTAGCCGGCCTCCTTCAGGATCGCCTTGGAGGAGGAGTACAGCTCCTCCATCTGGGCGTCCGACAGGAAGGGCGCGGGAGCCTCCTCCACCAGCTTCTGGTGGCGGCGCTGCAGTGAGCAGTCACGGGTGGACACGACGACCACGTTGCCGTGCTGGTCGGCCAGGCACTGGGTCTCCACGTGCCGGGGCTTGTCCAGGTAGCGCTCGACGAAGCACTCGCCGCGGCCGAACGCGGCCACCGCCTCGCGGACGGCGGAGTCGTAGAGCTCCGGCACCTCCTCGAGGGTGCGGGCGACCTTCAGGCCGCGTCCGCCGCCGCCGAAGGCCGCCTTGATGGCGATCGGCAGGCCGTGCTCCTCGGCGAAGGCCACGACCTCCTCAGCGCCGGACACGGGGTCCGGGGTACCGGCGACCAGCGGGGCGCCGGCGCGCTGCGCGATGTGCCGGGCGGCGACCTTGTCGCCCAGGTCGCGGATGGCCTGCGGCGGCGGGCCGATCCAGATGAGACCCGCGTCCAGGACCGCCTGCGCGAACTCGGCGTTCTCCGAGAGGAAGCCGTAGCCGGGATGGATGGCGTCCGCGCCGGACTCGCTCGCGGCCTTCAGTACCTTGGCGATGTCCAGGTAGCTGGTGGCGGGGGTGTCACCACCCAGGGCGAACGCCTCATCAGCGGCGCGGACATGCAGAGCGTCCCGGTCCGGGTCCGCGTAGACGGCCACGCTCGCGATCCCGGCGTCCCGGCAGGCCCGGGCCACGCGGACAGCGATTTCGCCACGGTTGGCGATGAGCACCTTGCGCACGATTGAGGCTCCCTCCTTGAAACAAGCCGAGTTTAGGGACTGCCGACACGGCACTTCGACCCGTCCCCAATGGTGAGCTTGCCCACACGGAGCGTGATTCGAGGCTCGCTCGACCCGCGAAATCCCTTGCAGTACCGCGATACGCAGGACTCCTCGGGCAAACCCTAGCTCCCCGGTGTGGTCAAGGTCTCTGTAAGGGCGTGCTGCGGGCCACTCCGTTTCTTTGTGGAGTCCCTACGAATGGCCCAATGATTCTTTGCCCGCGGCAGACCCCTTGTCCCGAGGTTTACCCGTTAGTAGCGTTCAGGTCGTCTCGAACGTACTTGGGGTAACAGCTGTCCGTGCGGCAGCGGTCGAAAGTGGGTGGGGGCCGGTGGCGGTGCGCAGGCCGGTGGCGTGGATCGTGGCGGTCGTGCTCTTCGTGGAGGCGCTCGGCGTCGCCGCGCTGAACTGGTTCCTGGGCATCGTGGTGGACCGGCAGGACATGTCCCTGGCCGGTCTCGACCCGGACACCATGTCCGTGTCCTCGAAGATCGGCGGCGTTGTCTTCGGTCTCTACTTCGCGCTGTGCGGACTGGTGGCCCTGCTCGTGGCGCTGCGCGACCGGCGCCCCGCCGGCCTGGGCCGCGTCCTGCTGATCAGCGCGGCCGTCGTGCACGGGCTCCTGGGCGCCTTCACCTGGGGTCTGGTGGGCTGGAGCGCCTTCCTGTTCATGCTCCTCGTGCTCGGCCTCATCGTGCTGCTGCTGATGACCTACGACGGCCGGGAGGAACCGGCCGCCGCCGGGCCGGCCGGGGACACCAAGGGCGACGACGGCTCGCCGGTCAGTCCTCCGCCGGCGCCCACAGCTCCGTGATGCCGACCCCGAGATCGGCCAGCAGGCGCCGGACGAGGGGCAGGCTGATGCCGATCACGTTCCCGTGATCGCCCTCGATGCCGTCGATGAACGGCGCCGAGCGGCCGTCCAGGGTGAACGCCCCGGCGACGTACAGCGGCTCGCCCGAGGCGACGTAGGCGGCGATCTCGTCGTCGGTCGGCTCGCCGAAGCGGACGACGGTGGAGGCGGTGGCCGAGACGTGGCGGCCGGTGGCCGTGTCCCAGACGCAGTGGCCGGTCTGCAGCGTGCCCGCCCGTCCGCGCATCGCCTTCCAGCGGGCGGTGGCCTCCTCGGCGTCGGCGGGCTTGCCGAGGGCCTGTCCGTCCAGGTCCAGCACCGAGTCGCAGCCGATCACCAGCGCGCCCCGCACCTCGGGCCGGGCGGCCACCACGGAGGCCTTGGCCTCGGCGAGGGCGAGGGCCAGCTCGGCGGGGGTGGGAGCGGTCACGGCGTCCTCGTCGACGCCGCTCACGAGCACCTCGGGGGCGAGTCCGGCCTGGCGCAGCAGGCCGAGCCGGGCGGGGGACTGGGACGCGAGGACGAGCCGCCTGCGGCGCTGAGCAGTCATGGGGTCAGCGTAGCCACCCGGGCGGGGCCGGCTCACCTCAGACCGATCACGATCATCGCCAGCACCATGGCCATGGCCAGGAGAACGCTCAGCCGCCGCAGCATGTGCTGCATGTCGCGCAGCTCTTCGGGCGGCTCGTTCTCGGGGTCGGACCACAGCATGGCACCAGCGTGCGGCCGGGCGGTCGCGGTGTGCCTGAGTACGGGTACTCAAGTTGGGGCGCGGGGTTCCGCTTCCGTGCGCGCCGGAGCGGCACGGTCCCCGCGCCCCTGAGGGGGTTCCGTCAGCCCGGCCAGTAGGTGCGGCCCCAGGACGCCGGGCCCGGCTGGGGGAGGCGGCGGGCCGCGATGCGGGACGGGTCGGCCCACGCGTCGCGCGGGCCGTCGGCGCCGGACGGCTCGGGTTCCGCCGTCGCGGCGCGGGCGCGGACCACCGCCAGGGCGGCGGCCAGCTCCTCGGGGGTCGGGTTGCCCCGTACGACCTTGATCGTCACAGCGGCTCCTTACAGGGGGATGTTGCCGTGCTTCTTCGGAGGCAGGGATTCCCGCTTGGTGCGCAGCTGACGCAGGCCGCGGACGACGTGGCGGCGGGTGTCGGACGGCATGATCACCGCGTCGACGTAGCCGCGCTCGGCCGCCGTGTAGGGGTTGAGGAGGGTGTCCTCGTACTCCTGGATCAGCCGGGCCCGGACCGCCTCGAGGTCCTCGCCGGCCGCCTCCGCCTCGGCGAGGGTGCGCCGGTGCAGGATGTTGACGGCGCCCTGGGCGCCCATGACGGCGATCTGGGCGGTGGGCCAGGCCAGGTTGAGGTCGGCGCCCAGGTGCTTGGAGCCCATGACGTCGTAGGCGCCGCCGAAGGCCTTGCGGGTGATGACCGTGATCAGCGGGACCGTGGCCTCCGCGTAGGCGTAGATCAGCTTGGCGCCGCGGCGGATGATGCCGTCGTGCTCCTGGTCCACGCCGGGCAGGAAGCCGGGGACGTCCACGAAGGTCAGCACCGGCACGTTGAAGGCGTCGCAGGTGCGCACGAAGCGGGCGGCCTTCTCGGACGCGGTGATGTCCAGGCACCCGGCGAACTGCATCGGCTGGTTGGCGACGATGCCGACGGGGCGGCCCTCGACGCGGCCGAAACCGGTGAGGATGTTCGGCGCGAACAGCGGCTGCGTCTCGAAGAACTCGGCGTCGTCGAGGACGTGCTCGATCACCGTGTGCATGTCGTAGGGCTGGTTCGCCGAGTCCGGGACGATCACGTCCAGCTCGCGGTCCTCGTCGGTGACCGCGAGGTCCGCCTCCTCGGGGAAGGCGGGGGGCTCGGAGAGGTTGTTGGACGGCAGGTACGACAGCAGCTGCTTGACGTACTCGATGGCGTCCTTCTCGTCCCCGGCCATGTGGTGGGCGACGCCGGAGGTGGAGTTGTGGGTACGGGCGCCCCCCAGCTCCTCGAAGCCGACGTCCTCGCCCGTGACGGTCTTGATGACGTCGGGGCCGGTGATGAACATGTGCGAGGTCTGGTCGACCATCACCGTGAAGTCGGTGATGGCGGGGGAGTAGACCGCGCCGCCCGCGCACGGCCCGACGACCAGGCTGATCTGCGGGATCACGCCGGAGGCGTGGGTGTTGCGGCGGAAGATCTCGCCGTAGGCGCCGAGGGAGGCCACACCCTCCTGGATGCGGGCGCCGCCGGAGTCGTTGATGCCGATGACCGGGCAGCCGGTCTTCAGCGCGAAGTCCATGACCTTGACGATCTTCTGGCCGTAGACCTCGCCGAGTGCTCCGCCGAAGACGGTGAAGTCCTGGGAGAACACGGCGACCGGGCGGCCGTCGACCGTGCCGTAGCCGGTGACGACGCCGTCGCCGTAGGGGCGGTTCTTCTCCAGGCCGAAGTTGGTGGACCGGTGCTGCGCGAACTCGTCCAGCTCGACGAAGGAACCCTCGTCGAGGAGGAGGTCGATCCGCTCACGCGCCGTCAGCTTGCCCTTGGCGTGCTGCTTCTCGACGGCGCGTTCCGAACCGGCGTGCGTAGCCTCCTGGATACGGCGCTGGAGATCCGCGAGCTTGCCCGCGGTCGTGTGAATGTCAGGCTGCTGCTCTTCCGGCTCGGACATCGGGATGCGGCTCCCTGCCTGCTCAAAAGGGGGGACGGTTACTCATCCGTAGAGTAGTAGGGGGTCCTCCGATCGGCAGTGCGGTGTTTCCCACACCTAGTGTGGGTTGCATGACACCCCGAGATGCCTCCGACCCGTCCCACAGCCGCTGGTCCGACCTGGACCGGCCGCCCCTCAACGTCATGGCACTGCGCCGGGGGCTGGTGCGGGAGGGAGGGCTGTGGCGTCAGGTGGACGTGGTGCAGCGCACCGGTTCCACCAACTCCGACCTGGTGGCCCGTGCGGCCGAGGGGAAGGCGGAGGAGGGCGCCGTGCTCGTCGCCGAGGAGCAGACGGCCGCGCGGGGGCGTCTCGACCGGCAGTGGACGGCGCCGGCCCGCTCGGGCCTCTTCTTCTCCGTGCTGCTGCGGCCCGCCGACGTGGCGGTGGCCCGCTGGGGCTGGCTGCCGCTGCTCACGGGTGTCGCGGTGGCCACGGGGCTGTCCCGGGCCGCGGGGGTGGACACGGCCCTGAAGTGGCCCAACGACCTGCTGGTCACGGTGGGCGGCGAGGAGCGCAAGGCCGGCGGGATCCTGGCGGAGCGTGCCGGGGACGACGGGGTGGTCGTCGGCGTCGGGATCAACGTCACCCTGCGGACGGAGGAGCTGCCCGTGCCGCGTGCCGGGTCGCTGGCGCTGGCCGGGGCCGTGAGCACGGACCGGGACCCGCTGCTGCGGGGGGTGCTGCGGTCGCTGGAGGACTGGTACGGGCGGTGGCGGTCGGCCGGGGGCGACCCGGCGGTGAGCGGGCTGCAGGAGGCGTACGCGGCGGGATGCGCGACGCTCGGCCGGGTGGTGCGGGCGGAACTGCCGGGGGACCGGTCGCTGGTGGGGGAGGCGGTGGCCGTGGACGGGGACGGGCGGCTGGTGCTGGCGACGGAGGCGGGGGTGCAGGAGCCGGTGGGGGCGGGGGACATCGTGCACCTGCGGTTGGCGTGAGGAGGCGCCGGCCGACGGCGGGCGGAGGCACCGGCCGGCTGGTGCGCTCGCCGACGGCGTGACGTGCCCCTGCCGGAGCCCCGGGGTGGGTGTGGCGCCCGCAGGGTGCACGGGGGCGCCGGGTTCGGTGGGTGGGTCGCGCTGCCCGGCGGTGCGGGGTGCCGCCCTGCGTCCACCCGTGCCGCCCCCGGATACCTCCAGGGCAGTTCAGGCGCCGGGGGAGGCACGACTGCCCGCAGGCCGCGCGGGCGGTGACCGTCGGCCGTGCGGGAGTGAGCTGGGGCACACCTGACGTAAAGTTGGGGCCGGTCGAACCTGACCGCGGCAGATCGGAAGGGCAGCAGGCGTGACCGTCGACGACACGGGCTCCGGCGCGGACGGGGACGGCCGGGTGGACCCCGAGCCGGGCCCGGATTCCGGCGATTCCGGCGAGGACCCGCTCGCGCTGCGCCTCGAGGGACTGATCCTGGGCGCCGAGCGCCGCTACACGCCCTTCCAGGCCGCGCGCAGCGCGGGCGTCTCCATGGAACTGGCCTCCCGCTTCTGGCGGGCCATGGGCTTCGCCGACATAGGACAGGCCAAGGCGCTCACCGAGGCCGACGTCCTCGCCCTGCGGCGCCTGGCCGGCCTGGTGGAGGCGGGGCTGCTCAGCGAGGCGATGGCCGTGCAGGTGGCCCGGTCCACCGGGCAGACCACCGCCCGGTTGGCCGAATGGCAGATCGACTCCTTCCTGGAGGGCCTGACCGAGCCGCCGGAGCCGGGGATGACCCGCACCGAGGTCACGTATCCGCTGGTCGAGCTGCTGCTGCCGGAGCTGGAGGAGTTCCTCGTCTACGTCTGGCGCCGTCAGCTCGCCGCCGCGACCGGCCGGGTCGTGCAGGCCGGTGACGACGAGGAGATGGTGGACCGGCGGCTCGCGGTCGGCTTCGCGGACCTGGTGGGCTTCACCCGGCTGACCCGCCGGATGGAGGAGGAGGAGCTCGGCGAGCTCGTCGAGGCCTTCGAGACCACCGCCGCCGACCTGGTGGCCGCCCGCGGCGGACGACTGATCAAGACCCTCGGCGACGAGGTGCTGTACGCCGCCGACGACGCGGGCACCGCCGCCGAGATCGCGCTGCGCCTCATCGAGACGATGGCGAACGACGAGACCATGCCGGAGCTGCGCGTCGGCCTCGCCTTCGGCACGGTCACCACCCGGATGGGCGACGTCTTCGGTACGACCGTGAACCTGGCCTCCCGGCTCACCTCCATAGCCCCCAAGGACGCCGTGCTCATCGACGCCGCCTTCGCCGAGGAGCTGATCCGCACCCAGGACGCCCCGGCCTCCGAGGCGGAGGCGGCCGAGGAGGCCGCCGCGGCGGAGAAGGAGGGCGAGGAGCCCCCGGCCTACCGCTTCGCGCTCCAGCCGATGTGGCAGCGGCCGGTGCGCGGCCTCGGCGTGATCGAGCCGTGGCTGCTGACCCGGCGGGGCGACGGCGGGGAGTAGGCGGCGGTGGCCGGCCCGGCCGGGGGTCAGCCGTCGCCGGCCAGCAGGTCCACGCACAGCCCGATCAGCGGTACGCACAGCCCCCCGGGCGGCTCCGGCTCCGCGGCGGGCGGTGCGGTGCGGCTCGGCGAGGAGGCGGGTGCGGGGCGAGGGGCGGAAGTGCCCGTCCCCGGCGGCTGCGGGGGCCGCGGTGCGGGCGGTACCGGGTCCCCGGCTCCGGTGCCCGGCGAGTGCGGCGTGCCGGGCTGGTTCGGGAGGCTCGGAAGGGTCGTCGCGCCCGCCGCCGGGTCCGGCGCGGACGACGGAAGCGGGGCCGAAGGGCCCGGCGTCGGGGGGCCGCTCGTGGACGGGCCCGGTATCGGGCCGCCCGCCCGGGGGGACGCGCTCAGGCCGCCCATGACCGACGTCGCCGACGGGCTCGCGCCGGGCGTGGCGCCGGTGCCCGGGGCGGCGCCGGCCTCCCGGCCCGTCCCCGCGTCGCCCGTGCCGGTCCCGCCCGTCTCCACGCGGGGTGCGGCCTCGGCGCCGAAGCCGTCGAGTCCGCCGCCGGGCTCGGGCACCAGGCGGACCAGGCTCAGGGCGCCGGCCGCCAGGGCCAGGCCGCCGGCCGCGAGGAGGGCCTTGCGGGGACGCGGGCGGCGGTGGCGGCCCCGGAACCGGGAGAAGCGCGGTCGCGGTGTGGTCGGCGTGTCCGTCGTCGTCATGGTCCCCTCCCGGTGCGCAGGTGCCCCCCGCCGCTGCGCTTGGCGAGCGACCATAGGCGCTGCCGGACGCCGGGTCGGCGGCATTGCCGGGATGTCACTCGAACGGGTGGACGGCGGAGTGGTGCCGCGGCGGCACGCGCCCGGCCTTTCCCCGCGCCCCCGCGCCTGCGATGATCGGGCGGTCGTTGTTAACCCGCGTTAACCGGAGGGTGTCATGAGCGAGGAGCGGTTCGGGGAGTTCGTCCTGGTCCGGCGGCACGGGGACGGGCATGTCGCGGAGCTCGCGCTCGACCGGCCGAAGGCCATGAACGCCGTTTCCACCGCGATGGCCCGGTCCATCGGGGCGGCCTGTGCGGCGCTGGGCGACGACCGGAGCGTGCGGGTGGTGGTGCTGACCTCGACGCACGAGCGGGCCTTCTGCGTCGGCGCCGACCTCAAGGAGCGCAACTCCTTCTCCGACGCCGACCTGCTGCGCCAGCGGCCGGTGGCGCGGGGCGCGTACACCGCGGTGCTGGAACTGCCGGTGCCGACGGTCGCGGCCGTGCACGGATTCGCGCTGGGCGGCGGCTTCGAGCTGGCGCTGTCGTGCGACGTGATCGTGGCCGACCCCACGGCCGTGGTGGGGCTGCCCGAGGTGTCCGTCGGGGTGATCCCGGGCGGCGGCGGTACGCAGCTGCTGCCCCGCCGCGTGGGGGCGGCCCGCGCCGCCGAGCTGGTGTTCACCGCGCGGCGGGTGCCGGCGGCGGAGGCGCGCGAGCTGGGCCTCGTCGACCAGCTGGTGGACGAGGGGCGGGACCGGGAGGAGGCGCTGGAGCTGGCCTCCCGGATGGCCGCCAACTCGCCCGTGGGCCTGCGGGCGGCCAAGCGGGCGCTGCGGCTCGGTCACGGGCTGGACCTGCGGGCCGGCCTCGAGGTCGAGGACGCGGCGTGGCGGTCGGTGGCGTTCTCCGGTGACCGGGCGGAGGGTGTCGCGGCGTTCAACGAGAAGCGGGCGCCGCGCTGGCCCGGGGAGTGACGGCGGACGACGCGGACCGGTCCCCGTTCGCGTCGTCCATGTCCACTTTTGGGTAAAACGTCCCTAACCTGGAGTGATGGGCGAGGACAGGCGGCTCGCGGCCGTCGTGGCGTTGGCGCAGGGCATGGCCGCCGCGCACAGTGCGCGGGAGGCGTGGCGGGCGGCGGCCGCCGGCGCCTGCCGGGCGCTGGGCGGCAGCTTCGCGGCCCTGTCGGTGTGGGAGCGCGACCTCGGCCGGCTCCGTGTCCTGGTGAACGTGGGCGAGCGGGCCGAGGGCGAGGAGGAGTTCCCCGAGGACGAGTCCTACCCGGTGCACCAGTTCGCGGAGATCACCGAGTTCCTGCACGAGCGCTGGGCCGGCGGCGGTGAACCGGACGCCTGGGTCGAGACGGCCGCGGGGGCCGCCGAGGGCAGCCCCGGGTACGTCCACCAGCGCGTCGCGGCCCTGCGCCGCCGCGGGCGCGGCTGCTGCGTGGTCGCGCCGATCGTGCTGCACGGCCGCGCCTGGGGCGAGCTGTACGTGGCCCGTCCGGTGGGCGAGGCCGTCTTCGCGCGGGGCGACGCCGACTTCGCCACCGTCCTGGCCTCGGTCGTGGCCGCCGGGATAGCGCAGACCGAGAGGCTGGAGGAGGTCCGGCGCCTGGCGTACACCGACGCGCTGACCGGCCTGGCCAACCGCAGGGCGGTCGACTCCCGCCTGGACGAGGCGGTGGAGCGGCACCGTACCGAGGGTGTCGCCGTCAGCCTCGTCGTGTGCGATCTCAACGGGCTCAAGCGGGTGAACGACACCCACGGGCACGCCGCCGGCGACCGGCTCCTGGAGCGCTTCGGGTCGGTGCTGTCGCTGTGCGGGGCCATGCTGCCGGGCGCGCTCGCGGCCCGGCTCGGCGGTGACGAGTTCTGCCTGCTGGCCGTCGGTCCGTCCGCCGACGCGGTCGTCAAGGCGGCCGAGGAGCTGTGCCGCCGGGCGGCCGAGCTGGACCTCGGCGACGGCGTGGCCTGCGGGGTCGCGTCCACGGAGGATCCGGTGGGGCCGGTCCGCTCCGCCCGCCGGCTGTTCCGGCTGGCCGACGCCGCCCAGTACCGGGCCAAGGCCGGCCGGGCGGGCCGGCCGGTGGTGGCCGGCCGCGAGGGGCCCGACGACCCCGTGGTCCGGCTGGCGGACGAGCCGTCCCGGGAGGAGGACGGGGAGCGGCGGCGTTTCCGCGGGCGGCATTCGCCCTAGGCCACCCGCGCCGGAGGGGTAAGGGGTGCCCTCGGCGACCGGGGGTGACATCATCGAATTCACTGCGTACGCTCCTGAATATGAATATGCACACTGTGGTGGTGGGGACGTCCGGGGTCACCGCGTCCGACGTCCTCGCCGTGGCGCGCGCCGGCGCACGGGTCGAGCTCTCCGAGGAAGCGGTGGCGGCGCTGGCGGCGGCCCGCGGCATCGTGGACGCGCTGGCCGCCAAGCCGGACCCCGTCTACGGCGTCAGCACCGGCTTCGGCGCCCTGGCGACCCGGCACATCAGCCCGGACCTGCGCGCCCAGCTGCAGCGCAACATCGTCCGCTCGCACGCCGCGGGCATGGGGCCACGCGTCGAGCGCGAGGTCGTGCGCGCCCTGATGTTCCTGCGCCTGAAGACCGTCTGCTCCGGGCACACCGGCGTCCGTCCCGAGGTCGCGCGGACCATGGCCGACGTCCTCAACGCCGGCATCACCCCGGTCGTGCACGAGTACGGCTCCCTGGGCTGCTCCGGCGACCTCGCGCCGCTCTCCCACTGCGCCCTCACGCTCATGGGCGAGGGGGACGCCGAGGGCCCCGACGGCACCGTGCGGCCGGCCGGTGAGCTGCTCGCGGAGCACGGGATCGCCCCGGTCGAGCTGCGCGAGAAGGAGGGCCTCGCCCTCCTCAACGGCACCGACGGCATGCTCGGCATGCTGGTCATGGCCCTCGCCGACCTCGACACCCTGTACAAGTCCGCCGACGTCACGGCCGCGCTGACCATGGAGGCGCTGCTCGGCACCGACCGGGTGCTCGCCCCCGAGCTGCACGCCATCCGCCCGCACCCCGGGCAGGCCGCCAGCGCCGCCAACATGCTCGCCGTCCTCGAGGGCTCCGGCCTCACCGGTCACCACCAGGACGACGCCCCCCGCGTCCAGGACGCCTACTCGGTGCGCTGCGCCCCGCAGGTCGCCGGCGCCGGGCGCGACACCATGGCGCACGCCCGCCTCGTCGCCGAGCGGGAACTCGCGGCGGCCGTGGACAACCCCGTCGTCCTTCCCGACGGCCGGGTGGAGTCCAACGGCAACTTCCACGGCGCCCCGGTCGCCTACGTCCTGGACTTCCTCGCCGTGGCCGTCGCCGACCTCGGCTCCATCGCCGAGCGGCGCACCGACCGGCTGCTCGACAAGAACCGCAGCCACGGCCTGCCGCCGTTCCTCGCGGACGACGCCGGCGTGGACTCCGGCCTGATGATCGCCCAGTACACGCAGGCCGCCCTGGTCAGCGAGCTGAAGCGGCTCGCCGTACCGGCCTCCGCGGACTCCATCCCGTCCTCCGCCATGCAGGAGGACCACGTGTCCATGGGCTGGTCGGCGGCGCGCAAGCTGCGCACGGCCGTCGACAACCTCACCCGGGTGATCGCCGTCGAGCTGTACGCCGCCACGCGGGCGATCCAGCTCCGCGAGGGCCTCACCCCGGCCCCGGCCTCGCGGGCGGTCATCGACGCCGCGCGGGCGGCCGGTGTCGAGGGCCCCGGGCCGGACCGGTTCCTGGCCCCCGACCTGGCGGCGGCGGAGGCCTTCGTGCGCGCGGGGAGCCTGGTCGCCGCGGCGGAGACGGTCACCGGGCCGCTGCGCTAGCCGGGCTCACGGAGTCCGCTGCGCGGTGGCGCGGCGGACCCCGTGGCACGACCGGCACGCGGGCCGCCGCCGTGGGGCGGTGCCCGGCAGGGTCAAAACTTCCAAAAGAACGTCAAGTGATGTCAAAAATCGAGGCGTTCCCGGCGTACCGAGTACACGACGAACCCGGCACCGAGGCCGAGGCAGGCGGTGCCTCCGATGACGTACGGGGTGCTGTCGAAGCTTCCCGTGTCGGCCAGCCGGACGCTCTCCCCACCGGCGGCCGCCGTGTCGGTCGACACGACTCTGGCCTGCTCGGTGACCTGCGGAGACGGGCTGGTGGAGGCGGTGCCCGCGGCCGGGGTCCCGGGTGTCGCGTTCGCGGACGGGACGAACCACAGGGCGCACAGCAGGCCCCCCGCGGCGGCGGCGGTCAGCAACGGACGGCGAGCGGATGACACGGAATATCGATCCCCTTGTGGCGCTGGCGAATTGGCCGTGTGGGCAGATGTTAGTGAAAGCCGCGGGTCACAGGAAAGTCACGGGAGCGTTCGGCCGTACTCTCCGGGCATGAGCGCTCAGGAGACATCACGTTTTGTACGGCTTCGCGTGGACCTCGTCCTGGCGATCGACGACGAGGAGGCGGTCACCGGCGCCGCACTGCAGGCCCTGGCCGCCGACTCCGCGCTGCCCGACGCGGAACGGGCGCACGCCGAGCAGGCTGTGATGGAGGACACCGCCGAGGCCCTGGCCTGTCTCGTCGACCCGTTCGACCTGGTCAGTGCGGTGCCCGGGGTCGAGCTCCAGCAGGCCTCCTGGAGCAGTGAGCAGATCGACCACGACCCCGGCTCGCCCGACTGGGATCTGGACGAGGATGATGGCGGCGAGGATGATCCGGAAGACGGTGAACCGGCGGCCGGCTGACGCACCGTGGGGAAAATCGTGCCCCCCGGCAGCAACCGCCGCCCGGTGTTTCACCGTCTCAAGGGGCGCACCGACCGACCCCCGCACCACCCCGCCCCACGGCGGACGTGGTATGTCCCACACCTGCTGACGATGTGGAACGGGACGAACCGGTCGTAGCGTTGAACGCCTTGACGGGGGATCTCGGGGTTTCGTGGGAATCGGCGACGATGGAGAAGCGTGTGATGACGGACGGTAAGCGGCGCAAGGGCCTGGCGGCCGCGTCCGCACTGCTCGGCGGTGTGCTGGTGCTCTCGGCATGTTCCAGCAATGACGCCGGCGCCTCCGGAGGTGGGGACGACAAGACCTCGCAGGCGCAGGTCGACGAGGCGGCGGCCAAGAAGACCTCCGAGGCCCAGATCAAGATCACGCCTGCCAACGGCTCGGACAACGCCTCCATCAACAACGCGGCCGCCGTCACCGTGAGCAAGGGCACGCTCACCGAGGTCAAGATGACCACGACGGACGGCACCGAGGTCAAGGGCGAGATATCCGCCGACAGGACGAGCTGGAAGCCCAGCGTCCAGCTCGAGAGGGCCACCACCTACAAGCTGACGGCGACCGCGCAGGACTCCGAGGGCCGCGCGGCCCACGAGAACTCCTCGTTCACCACGGTCTCCAAGAGCAACAGCTTCATCGGCACCTTCACCCCCGACGACGGCACCACCGTCGGTGTCGGCATGCCCGTGTCGATCAACTTCGACAAGGAGATCACCGACAAGGCCGCCGTCCAGAAGGCGATCACCGTCAACACCACCAGCGGCCAGGAAGTCGCCTGCCACTGGTTCAGCACCCAGCGCATGGACTGCCGCCCCGAGAACTACTGGCAGGAGGGTTCCACCGTCACCCTCAAGCTGGCGCTCGACGGCGTCGAGGGCGCCGACGGCGTGTACGGCGTCCAGCAGAAGACGGTCACCTTCAAGATCGGCCGCAACCAGGTCTCGTACGTCGACGCGAAGACCAAGCAGATGAAGGTCACGCAGGACGGCAAGACCGTCCGGACCATCCCGATCTCCGCGGGCTCGCCCGACAACAAGACCTACGAAGGCCAGATGGTGATCTCCGAGAAGTACAAGGAGACCCGGATGGACGGCTCGACCGTCGGCTTCACCGACGACGACGGCAAGGGCGAGTACGACATCAAGGACGTGCCGCACGCCATGCGGCTGAGCACCTCCGGCACCTTCATCCACGGCAACTACTGGGGCAAGGGCATCTTCGGCAGCGCCAACACCAGCCACGGCTGCGTGGGCCTGGAGGACGCCAAGGGCGCCGACGACCCGAACACGCCGGGTGCCTGGTTCTACAACAACTCCATCGTCGGTGACGTGGTCGTCGTCCAGAACACCGGCGACAAGACCGTCGCCCCGGACAACGGCCTCAACGGCTGGAACATGGACTGGGCCCAGTGGAAGGCGGGTTCGGCCGCCTGACGCCGAACAGCCGCTCGAGCACGGCGACTTCACGACGGACGCCCGTCGCCCCGCACCGGGGGCGGCGGGCGTCCGCCGTTCCCCCGCGCCTGGCGACGATCCGCAAGGGCCGGATCACCGTCCGGGAGAACGCGCCGGCTCAGGCCCCGGTCGCGGACCCGCCTGCCGCGCCGTCGAAGGCCCCCGCCGCCGCGGCCAGCACGGCCGTGGCGGCGGCCTGGTCGGGCAGCTGGGGATCGGGGGCGCTCCGCAGCAGTACGAGCTGGTGGTAGAGCGGTGCGGTCGCGGCGATCAGCAGCCGGCGGGCGTCGGTGCCCGGCGGCAGTTCGCCGCGCCGCACGGCGCGCTCCACGACGGCCTCGCACCGGGTGTACCGGTCCTCCCACAGCCGCTCCTGGGCGCGGGCGGCCTGCTCGGAGCGGAACGAGGCGGCGATCAGCGCCGAGGCGACCGACGGCCGCGCGACCAGGGACTCCTGGATCTCGGCGTTCAGCGCCGCCAGGTCACCGCGCAGGGAGCCGGTGTCCGGGGGCTGCCAGCCGTCCTCGCCCGCGGCGTCCAGGACGTCGGCGAGCAGGCCGCCGACGTCCCGCCAGCGCCGGTAGACCGTGGTGCGGTGCACGCCGGCCCGGGCCGCCACGCCCTCCGGCGTCAGGCCCTCGAAGCCGTGGTCGGCGAGCTCGTCGCACACCGCGGCGATCACCTGGGCCCGGACCCGGGCGGTACGGCCCCCGGGCCGCCGCGCGCCCGGCGCGGAAGGCGCGTCGGCGGTGGGGCGGTCGCCGGTGGAGCGGTCACCGGTCGTGCGGCCGTGGCCCGGCGGGTCGTCCGGCGCGTCGATCATGGGAGATTCCGATTGCTCGGGGACGGGGAGGCGTGCAAGCATCCTAATGCATCAGTCGTCGCATTAAGGGAGCCGAAACCGCGATGCCACTCGCCCCCGCCGATCCGACCGTGCTCCACCCGATGCCCGGGCAGCCGCGCGTCGTACAGCTCAAGCCGCTGGTGAAGTCGCCGCTCATCGAGGTGGGGGAGTACTCCTACTACGACGACCCGGACGACCCCACCGCCTTCGAGACCCGCAACGTGCTCTACCACTACGGCCCGGAGAAGCTGGTCATCGGCAGGTTCTGCGCCCTGGGCACCGGCGTGCGCTTCCTCATGAACGGCGCCAACCACCGCATGGACGGCCCCTCCACCTTCCCCTTCCCCACCCTGGGCGGCTCCTGGGCCGACCACTTCGACCTGCTCACCGGCCTGCCGAACCGCGGGGACACCGTCGTCGGACACGACGTCTGGTTCGGTCACGGCGCGACCGTGCTGCCCGGGGTGCGGATCGGCCACGGCGCGATCGTCGCCGCCGGCGCGGTGGTCACCTCGGACGTGCCCGACTACGGCATCGTCGGCGGCAACCCGGCCCGGCTGATCCGCACCCGCTACGACGCGGCCGACACCGCCCGGCTGCTGGCCGTGGCCTGGTGGGACTGGCCCGTCGAGCACCTCACCGAGCACATCCGGACGGTCATGTCCGGCACCGTCGACGAACTGGAGGCCGCGGCCCCGTGACACCGGCCGCCGGGTCAGGCCGTCAGCGAGGCCGCCGCGTCCGTCCCCCAGCTCGCCAGCAGCCGCAGCGCCTCCGCCGACGGCGAGCCCGGCTCGGCGTGGTACGTGACGAACGCCTGCTCGGCGTCGTCGACCATGCGGAACGTCTCGAAGGACAGGGTCAGGTCGCCGACCAGCGGGTGCCGCATCCGCTTGACGCCGTAGCTCTTCTCCTTGACGTCGTGCGTGGCCCACAGCCGCCGGAACTCCTCGCTCTTCACGGACAGCTCGCCGACCAGGGCGGACAGCCGCGGGTCGTCCGGGTGCCGGCCCGCGTCCATGCGCAGGAAGCTGACCATGTCGTACGCCTTCTGGTCCCAGTCGACGAAGAGCTCCCGGTACTCCGGGTTCAGGAAGACCAGCCGCGCCCAGTTCCGCTCCTGGGCCGGCAGTTCGCCCCAGTCGCCGAAGAGGGCGGCGGCCATGCGGTTCCAGGCCAGGATGTCCGACCGGCGCCCCGTCACGTAGGCGGGCACCGTGTCGATCTGCTCCAGGAGCTGGAGCAGCGCCACCCGCACCGGCTGCTGCGCCCGCGCCGGGCTCCGCCTGCGCTGCTGCTTCGGCTTGGCGAGGTGCGTCAGGTGGGCGTGCTCGGCGTCGGTCAGCCGGAGCGCGCGGGCGATCGAGTCCAGGACCTCGGCGGACACGTTCTGCCCGTTGCCCTGCTCCAGCCGGGTGTAGTACGCCACGGACACCCCGGCGAGCTGCGCCAGCTCCTCCCGGCGCAGTCCGGGCACCCGGCGGTGCCGCCCGAACTCCGGCAGTCCCACGTCCTCCGGCTTCAGCCTGGCCCGCCGGGTCCGCAGGAACTCGCTCAGTTCGGCACGCCGGTCCAGCTGTCCATCCATGCTCTCCAGTATTCCCGGTCGTACGCACAGGAGGCTGTCCCCGCTGGTGGTAGGAACACTGGACGTAGGCAGAACCGTGGTCTGGGTGGCGTCCGGCGGGCACGGCAGGGTGGAAGAACGAACACCCCTCCACGAGAATCCCGGAGACACCGGCATGACCACTGTCGCCGCATACGCAGCCCCCGCCGCCAAGGCTCCGTTGGAGCGCACCACCATCGAGCGGCGCGAGGTGGGCGAGCACGACGTCCTGATCGACATCAAGTTCGCCGGCATCTGCCACTCCGACATCCACCAGGCCCGCGAGGGCTGGGGCGAGGCCATCTTCCCGATGGTCCCCGGCCACGAGATCGCGGGCGTCGTCGAGGCGGTCGGCTCCGGCGTCACCAAGTTCGAGGTCGGCGACCGCGTCGGTGTCGGCTGCCTCGTCGACTCCTGCCGCGAGTGCGAGAACTGCAAGGCCGGAATGGAGCAGCACTGCCTCAAGGGCAGCGTCGGCACCTACAACGCCGTCGGCTACGACGGTGAGCCGACCTACGGCGGCTACGCGCAGAAGGTCGTCGTCGCCGAGGCGTTCACCGTCCGCATCCCCGACGCGCTGCCGCTCGACGTGGCCGCGCCGCTGCTGTGCGCGGGCATCACCACCTACTCCCCGCTCAAGCACTGGGGCGCCGCCCCCGGCAAGAAGGTCGCCGTGGTCGGCCTGGGCGGCCTCGGGCACATGGGCGTCAAGATCGCCCACGCGATGGGCGCCGAGGTCACCGTCCTCTCGCAGTCCCTGCGCAAGAAGGACGACGGCCTGAAGCTGGGCGCGGACCACTACTACGCGACCAGTGACGAGAAGACCTTCCAGGACCTGGCGGGCACCTTCGACGTCATCCTGTCCACGGTCTCCGCGCCCCTGGACTTCGGCGCGTACCTGGGCCTGCTGAAGACGGGCGGCGCTCTCGTGAACGTCGGCGCCCCCGAGGAGCCGATCTCGCTGAACCTCTTCTCCCTCATCGGCGGCAACAAGACCCTCGCCGGCTCGATGATCGGCGGCATCGCCGAGACCCAGGAGATGCTGGACTTCTGCGCCGAGCACGGCATCGGCGCCGAGATCGAGCTGATCGCCGCCGCCGAGATCAACGACGCCTACGAGCGCGTGCTGGCCAGCGACGTCCGCTACCGCTTCGTGATCGACACGGCCACCATCTGACGCGGGGCGCGTACCGCCCGGTCCCGGGGGCGTTCCGGTGGCTCAGGCCGCCGGGACGCCCCCGGTCCGCGTGGCCGGGGCCGGGCCGGACAGGTGCGCGCGCCGGGGCAGCAGCAACGGGGTGGCGAGCAGCAGGACGCCGGCGACCGTGATCGCGGCGAGGGGGCCGACGAGGCCGGCGAGGACGCCCCAGAGCAGCATCAGGGCGGCCTGTACGAGCCTGCTGCCGACGGTCCACGTGCCGAGGACCCGGGCGGCCCGCTCCAGGGGGATCCGCTGGAGGCGTTCGGTGGCGTTGATCGGGTTGAAGACGCCCATGCAGGTGATCAGCAGGCCCTCGACGGCGATCACGGTGAGGAGTCCGGGGACGCCCGGCCCCACGAACGCGAGGCCGAGGGGGAAGAGGGACCGCAGCCATCCGAAGACGGCCATCACCCGGTACCGGCCGTGACGCTTCACCAGCCGGGCCGAGAGGCGGGCGCCCACGAAGCCGCCGAGCGCCGGGACGCCGAAGGCGAGTCCGTACTGCCAGGCCTGGAAGTGGTACCGGCCCAGCAGGAGGACGGCCAGGAGCGGGGTGGTGGCCATGATCAGACCGCCGACCAGGACCGAGTTGAGGAACAGCCGGCGCAGGACGGTGTCGTGGAGGATGAACCGCCAGCCTTCGAGGAGGCCGGCCGCGCCCGGCCGGGTCGCCGGGTCGCGCGGCGTGGCGGTGTCGCCCCCGCGGATGCGCAGGACGCCGAGCGCGGACAGCAGATAGCTGAGGGAGTCGGCCAGGACCGTGACGACCGGGCCGAGCAGCCCGACGAGCGCGCCGCCGAGGGGCGGGCCGGCCGCGGTCGCCGCCCACGCGGTGGCCTCGAACCTCCCGTTGGCGGCGAGGAGGCGGTCACCGCGGACGAGGTGTTTCAGGTAGGCGCCGGACGCGGCGGTGAAGGCGATGCCCGCGGTCCCGGAGACGACCGAGACGACCAGCAGCTGGACGTAGGACAGCAGGCCGAGGAAGTACGCGACCGGGACGCTCGCCATCGCGGCGAACCGGACCAGGTCCGTCGCGACCATCACCGGACGCTTGGCCCGGTGCTCGACCCACGGCCCGAGCGGGAACGCGACGACCGCCGCGACCGCGAGCCCGGCCGCCTCCAGCAGCGAGACCGCGAACGGCGACGCGTGCAGCACGCGCACCGCGATGAGCTGGAACGCCCCGAACGCCGTCCACGAGCCGTACGTACTGACGGCGTAGGCCGACCACAGCCGGCGGAGATCGGACTCCGTACTCACGCGCGCACTACTCCTCACTCCTCCGGAACAACCGATGTTTGGGCCCGGTCATCACATCGGACGGCGGAGCGCCGGATCAAACAACCGCCCTCCGGGCAGCCACAACCGCCGGTTGTGCGCGCATAGGCTGCCTTCATGGACACCGAAGCAGTGCGATCGTTCGTCCGGGCGGCCGAGCTCGGACAGCTCCAGCACGCGGCCGACGAGCTGGGCGTGACCCAGCAGGCCGTCTCCAAGCGGATCGCCGCGCTGGAGCGCGAGCTGGGCGCCCGCCTGTTCACCCGGACCGCCCGCGGGGTCGAACCGACGCTGGACGGTCAGGCGCTCCTCCCGCACGCGCGGAGCATCGTCGCGGGCGCCGACCGTGCCGTCGCCGCGGTCCGGCCGGGCTCGCGGGCCCTGCGGATCGACGTGCTCGGCCTGCGCAGCGCACAGGCCGTGGTCCTGCACGACTACTGGCGTTCGCATCCCGGGACCGACCTCGACGTGGTGACCCTCAGGGTCAACGACCCCCAGGTGGCGGCCGCCGCCGTCCGGGCGGGCGAGATCGACGCCGCCTTCCGCAGCGTCACCGACCCGGCCACGCTGCCGCCCGACGTGCGGATGATCCACGCCTTCGACTCCCCGCTGGAACTCCTCGTCGGCCCCCGGCACCCGCTCGCCTCCGCGCGCACCCTCACCCCGTCCCAGCTGCGCTCACTGCGGATCTGGGTGCCCGGGATCGCGCCCCGGAGCGAGTGGTCGGACTTCTACGACCAGCTCTCCGAGGCCTTCGGCC
Organism: Streptomyces sp. NPDC127100; assembly: GCF_042724095.1. Taxonomy (NCBI): domain Bacteria; kingdom Bacillati; phylum Actinomycetota; class Actinomycetes; order Kitasatosporales; family Streptomycetaceae; genus Streptomyces; species Streptomyces sp. NPDC127100. The sequence continues at coordinate 52,039 of NZ_JBHXFL010000036.1, read as the reverse complement.
TCCGCATCGACGCGGCGGGCCCGAACTTCGGCAACGAGGTCCTCCTGGACACGCTCGCGGACTCCGCCGACGTCGCCACCCTCGTCGGCGCGCGCGACCGGTACCTCTGGCCGGCCCAGCACGACCTGCGGCGCATCCCGATCGCCGGCCCGGCGCTCGTCTACCCGCTCGCCCTCATGCTCCCCGCGACGAATCCGCACCCCGGCCTGCGGGCGGTCGTCGACCACCTCGCCACGCTGCCCCCGGTCACCGGGCCGTCCTGGCGCCCGTCCTGGGCGACGGCCCGGTGAGCGGGCGGGGAGCGGGTCCGGCGGGGGAGACCGGGCGCCACCGGCCGGGCATGGAATCGGCGGGAACCCTCACGCGTTGAGGGAGGCGGGCAAGAAATGCCGGTGGTGTGCGAGCCGAGCAGCCCGACCTACCGGACTGACGATTTTGGAGGGCCGCAATGGCTGCGCAGACGCAGAGGGCCGTGCTGGCGGGCGGATGCTTCTGGGGGATGGAGGAGCTGATCCGCCGCCTGCCGGGGGTGACGGCGACCCGGGTCGGCTACACCGGGGGTGACGTGCCGAACGCGACCTACCGCGACCACGGCACTCACGCGGAGGCCATCGAGATCCTCTACGACCCCGAGCAGACCGACTACCGGGCGCTCCTGGAGTTCTTCTTCCAGATCCACGACCCGAGCACCAGGAACCGCCAGGGCAACGACATCGGCATGAGCTACCGCTCGGCGATCTACTACGTCGACGACGAGCAGAAGCGGATCGCCGAGGACACGATCGCCGATGTGGACGCCTCCGGGCTGTGGCCCGGCAAGGTCGTCACCGAGGTGGAGCCGGTCGGCCCCTTCTGGGAGGCCGAGCCCGAGCACCAGGACTACCTGCAGCGTTACCCCGACGGCTACACCTGCCACTTCCCGCGCCCCGGCTGGCGGCTCCCCGCCCGCACGGAGGGCTGAGCACGCTACGGCCCGGCCGGAAACCCGGCCGGGCCGTCCTCACGGGCACCCCTCAGTGGGGCAGCGTCGCCGGGCTGCCGCCGTTCGCCTCGTAGCCCGCCACCGCCAGGGCCCGGTAGACCGCGAACTCCGCCGCCGGGTCGGGCGACAGGGTCCAGGGCAGCGCGCCGACGTGGCCGTCGATCACCATCAGCTGGTTCATGGCCTCCGCCCAGCGCTCGCCGCGCACCAGGAAGAACACCAGCAGATGGCGGACGTGCGCCTGCGTCGGGTCGTCCGGGCGCGCCGAGTGGACCGCGTGCAGGGCGCCGTGGACCGCCCTGGTGACGACCTCGCTCTGGTAGAAGCCGCTGACCAGATTGACCTCGGGCAGGTGCTCGAAGACCGCGAAGAGCGGCATCGCGGCCAGCATCGACCCCTGCGGCGCCCGGGCCGCCGCGGCCTCCGCGAACGAGTACGCCAGCTCGCGCGAACCGTGCCATTTCTCGCACCAGTAGGGCAGGGCCGCCAGGTGCGCCCCCATGTGGGCCGGGGCACGGTCCAGGATCTTCAGCCACAGCTGCTCGAACTCCTCGCGCGGACAGGCCAGACCGCGCGCCACCGACAGCTCCACGATGTACGGAACCGGGTCACCGGGGGCCAGCAGCGCCGCCTCACCGCACGCCGCCTTCGCCTCCTCCATGATGATCCGGAACTCGTCCGTGCCAGGCGTCGCCGTCCGCCACGCCTGCTGCACCAGGAACTCGGCGTGCACGGCCGCACCGCCCGCGTCCTTGGGGGCCTCCGCCCGCCACACCCGCAGCCACTGCCCGCCCGGCACCGCGTCGACCCCGCCGGGCCGCTGCTGGAGCTCCAGCGACGCGGCGCCCGCGAAGGCCTGCACGCGCTGCCAGCGGCGCTCGCCGTCGGCCTCCGTGCCGGCGAGCAACTGCTGCGCGGCGCGGTAGTCCTGGGTGCGCTGGACCAGGTCCAGCACGTCCAGCAGGTCCTGGTCGGGACCCGGCATGCGGACGTCCAGCTCCTCCTCGCGGGCGAAGCCGTAGTTCGCGGGGTCCGCGGCGTCCGGGTGGCCGGGCGGGACCAGCCCGACCGCGCTCCGCCGGCGCCGCAGCACGGGAAGCAGCACGAAGCCCAGCATGACCAGGGCGATCAGGACCCAGAGAATCTCCATGCCACCAGCGAACCAGACGCCCCCGGCACTTGGCCAACCTGCACCGGGTGCCGATGAGAAGCGCACGGAGCCGTCCGCGGCACTACTCTCGGTGCCCATGAGCGACAGGCACATCAGTCAGCACTTCGAGACGCTCGCGATTCACGCGGGCAACACCGCCGATCCCCTCACCGGAGCGGTGGTCCCGCCGATCTACCAGGTGTCGACCTACAAGCAGGACGGCGTCGGCGGCCTGCGCGGCGGCTACGAGTACAGCCGCAGCGCCAACCCGACCCGGACGGCGCTGGAGGAGAACCTCGCCGCCCTGGAGGGCGGCCGCCGCGGCCTCGCGTTCGCGTCCGGACTGGCGGCCGAGGACTGCCTGTTGCGTACGCTGCTGCGCCCCGGCGACCACGTCGTCATCCCCAACGACGCCTACGGCGGCACCTTCCGGCTCTTCGCCAAGGTCGCCACCCGGTGGGGCGTGGAGTGGTCGGTGGCCGACAGCGGCGACCCCGCCGCCGTGCGGGCCGCCCTCACGCCGAAGACCAAGGCGGTGTGGGTGGAGACGCCGTCCAACCCGCTGCTCGGCATCACCGACGTCGCGGCCGTCGCGCAGGTCGCCCGGGAGGCCGGGGCCCGGCTCGTCGTCGACAACACCTTCGCCACGCCGTACCTCCAGCAGCCGCTGGCGCTCGGCGCGGACGTCGTCGTGCACTCCCTGACCAAGTACATGGGCGGCCACTCGGACGTCGTCGGCGGCGCGCTGATCGTCAACGACCAGGAGCTCGGCGAGGAGCTGGCCTTCCACCAGAACGCGATGGGCGCCGTCGCCGGCCCCTTCGACTCCTGGCTGGTGCTGCGCGGCACCAAGACGCTCGCGGTCCGTATGGACCGGCACAGCGAGAACGCCGGCCGGGTCGCCGAGATGCTCACCCGGCACCCGCGGGTGACGAGCGTGCTGTACCCGGGGCTGCCGGACCACCCCGGGCACGAGGTCGCCGCCAAGCAGATGAGGGCGTTCGGCGGCATGGTCTCCTTCCGCGTCGAGGGCGGCGAGGAGGCGGCCGTCGAGGTCTGCAACCGCGCGCAGGTGTTCACGCTGGGCGAGTCCCTGGGCGGCGTCGAGTCGCTGATCGAGCACCCCGGCCGGATGACGCACGCCTCCGCGGCCGGTTCGGCCCTCGAGGTGCCCGCCGACCTGGTGCGCCTCTCGGTCGGCATCGAGAACGCCGACGACCTGCTGGAGGACCTCCAGCAGGCGCTCGGCTAGAACGCCGGGCTCACCAGCCCTCCCAGCCGGTCACCGGTGGAGTCGTCCGCGACGGCGGCTCCACCCACGGCCGGGCGGTCAGCGCCCACACCGTGAACGCCACGGCCGCGGCGCACAGCACCAGCCACATCAGCCGGCGGGCGGCGGTCCTGCGCCGCAGCATCCGGCTCCCGCGGCGCACGACGTCCGCGTACAGCTCCGGCGGTACCCGCGGCGGCGACTGCTCCATGATCCGCCGTGCGGTGGCCTCCCGTTCGAGCCGGTTCACCGCCGCCCCCCGGTGCCCCGCGCGCCCGTGCCGCTCACGGCGCCGCCGTCCTCGCCACCCGGCGGGCGGGCTCCGGCCGCGGGTGCAGCAGGGCGGCCATCGCCCGGTCGTGCACCGTCCGCACCCGTTCCACCGGCAGGGCCAGCAGCGCCGCCACCTGTTCCGCGGCGATCCCCTCGGACAGCCCGAGCACCAGCACCAGGCGCTCCTGCGGGGTCAGCCCGCCGAGGGCGCCGGCGGGGCGCCGGCGGACCGGGCCGAGGACACCGCCGTGGCGGTGCCAGGCCTCGCGGGCGAACCGCGTGGCCAGGTGCCGGCGGGCGTGGTCGTAGGGGTCCTCGCCACGCAGCCCGTCCCAGCAGGCGTAGGTGTGGGCCAGGGACAGCGTCAGCAGGCGCCGCGCGCGCGGACTGCCGTCCGGCGGCTCCGCCGTGAGCAGGGTGGCGACGTGCAGCAGCCGGCCCGCCGCGCCTCCGACGAACGCCTCGAACTCCCGGGCCCGCCGGGCGTCCCGCACCGCATGCCGTCCCCGCACCGCGCCTCCCGACCGATGGGCGACACCCCGTGGCCTCCGTGAGGAGGGGGACCCCGCCGCGCACGCCGAGGGCCCGGTCTCATATCAGGCCAGGGCCGGCCCGGCGGTCAAGAGTGCGGCACTCTCGGGCCGGGAAAGCCGGGTGAAGCCCGGGGGAGCTCCCAGGGATCCCGGCGAGCCGGGACGGGCGGCTCAGGAGGCCGGCGACGACTCCTGGCCCCCGGCGCCCTGCGGCGACGTACGGGCGGACAGGGCGGTGTTGAAACGGGTGAGGAGCGTGCAGAACGCCTCGCGCTCCCCCGGCGCCCAGTCGTGGGTCAGCTCGGCCATCAGCTGACGCCGCGAGGTCCGCACCTCCTCCAGCCGCGCGACGCCGCGCGGGGAGAGCTGGAGCACCACCGCGCGTCCGTCCTCGGGATGCGAGGTCCGCTTGACGAGTCCGTTGTCGACGAGCGGGGCCACCTGCCGGGTGACCGTCGAGGAGTCGATCCCCATGCTCGCGGCGAGGGCCTTGACCCCCATCGGGCCCTCTTTGTCGAGGCGGTTGAGGAGCAGGTAGGCGGCGCGGTCCATCGAATTGCGGATCTGTCCGACCCCGCCGAGCCGGGTCTGTTCCGCGCGGCGGGCGAAGAGCGCCACCTCGTGCTGGAGCGTCTCGAGAAGACCGGTGTCACCGGCGGTCGTCATGTCCATCGACATTTCAGGTGTTGTGGGCATGGCCGGGGGCTCACTTCGTGGAGGGCTGCTAATTGGGGGACAGGGTACGCGGCCGGGGGGCGAGACGTACCGGCGCTGCGCAAAGCGGGTCTCGGAGGTTGGTCACAACGGTCGCCCCGGCCGGCGAACTGCGATGCTGGGGGCATGAGCTACCGCACGGCCGCCGCTGTCCGCTCCGTCACCCTCGACGACGTGCGCGGAGCCCAGAAGATGCTCTCGGGCGTGGCACGGGTGACGGCGATGGAGGGCAGCCGGTACCTGTCGCAGCTGGTCGGGGCGCCGGTGCACCTCAAGTGCGAGAACCTCCAGCGGACGGGGTCGTTCAAGCTGCGCGGCGCCTACGTCAGGATCGCCGGGCTGCTGCCCGAGGAGCGGGCCGCCGGAGTCGTCGCGGCCAGCGCGGGCAACCACGCGCAGGGCGTCGCCCTGGCGTCGGCGCTGCTCGGCGTGCGGTCGACGGTGTTCATGCCCAGGGGCGCCCCGCTGCCGAAGATCAGCGCCACTCGCGACTACGGCGCCGAGGTGCGCCTGCACGGGCAGGTGGTCGACGAGACGCTGGCCGCCGCCCAGGAGTACGCGGAGCGCACCGGCGCGGTGTTCATCCACCCCTTCGACCACCCCGACGTCATCGCGGGTCAGGGGACGGTCGGGCTGGAGATCCTGGAGCAGTGCCCGGAGGTGCGGACCGTGGTGGTCGGCATCGGCGGGGGCGGGCTGGTGGCGGGGACGGCGGTCGCGGTGAAGGGGATCCGGCCGGACGTGCGGATCGTGGGCGTGCAGGCGGAGGGCGCGGCGGCGTATCCGCCGTCGCTGGCCGCGGGGCGGCCGGTGGCCGTCGAGAACCCGGTGACGATGGCCGACGGCATCAAGGTGGGGCGGCCGGGTGACGTGCCGTTCGGGATCGTCGGCGACCTGGTGGACGAGGTCCGCACGGTCTCCGAGGACGAGCTGTCGGCCGCGCTGCTGCTGTGCCTGGAGCGGGCCAAGCTGGTCGTGGAGCCGGCCGGGGCGAGCCCGGTGGCGGCCCTGATGAGCGACCCCGGCGCCTTCGAGGGGCCGGTGGTGGCGGTGCTGTCCGGGGGCAACGTGGACCCGGTGCTGATGCAGGGCGTGCTGCGGCACGGCATGGCCGCGCAGGGCCGCTACCTGGCGGTCCGGCTGCGGCTGACGGACCGGCCGGGTGCCCTCGCGACGCTCCTCGGGGTGCTGTCGGCGGCGGACGCCAACGTGCTGGACGTGAGCCACGTCCGGACCGACCCGCGGCTCGGGCTGACGGAGGCGGAGGTCGAGCTGCACCTGGAGACCAAGGGCCCCGAGCACTGCGCCGAGGTCGGCCGGGCGCTCCGGGACGCGGGTTACCCGGTCATCGGCTGACCGGGTTCCGGCCTGCGTTCCGGCCGGCCCCGGTCACTCGTTCGGGGAATCCCGTGGTGCGACGCGATACATCGCGTTAGTGTGTGTCCGTGCCGCTCGACCACGCCTGCCGAGGAACCGGAAAACCGCCGGCGGAGAACGAGCGGAAGAAGCAGAAGAACAAGCAGAGGAAATCGCACGATCCTAGGCTTTCCGAAGAATCCCCGACGACGTGGAGACTCATATGCCAGGCGCCATCCATGCCGAAGGCCTGGTGAAGACCTTCGGTGACGTAAGGGCTCTGGACGGCGTCGACCTCGAGGTCCCCGAGGGCACGGTCCTGGGCCTGCTCGGGCCGAACGGCGCGGGCAAGACCACCACCGTCCGCTGCCTGACCACCCTGCTGCGGCCCGACAGCGGCAAGGCCGTGGTCGCCGGCCTCGACGTGCTCAGGCAGCCCGACGCGGTACGCCGCTCGATCGGCCTCTCCGGCCAGTTCGCCGCGGTCGACGAATACCTGACCGGCCGGGAGAACCTGCAGATGGTCGGCCAGCTCTACCAGATGCGGTCCAGGGAGGCGAAGCGCCGGGCGACCGAGCTGCTGGAGCAGTTCCACCTCGCGGACGCCGCCGACCGGCCCACGAAGACCTACTCGGGAGGCATGCGCCGCCGCCTCGACCTCGCGGCGGCCCTCGTCGTCTCGCCGCCCGTGATGTTCATGGACGAGCCGACGACGGGCCTGGACCCGCGCAACCGCCAGCAGCTCTGGGACGTCATCAAGCAGCTCGTCTCCGGCGGCACCACCCTGCTCCTGACCACCCAGTACCTGGAGGAGGCCGACCACCTCGCGCACGAGATCGCGGTGGTCGACCGCGGCCGGGTCATCGCCAAGGGCACCTCCGACCAGCTCAAGGCCCGCACCGGCGGCGAGCGCGTCGAACTGGTCGTGCACGAGCGCGAGCACATCCCGGTCGCGTCGGAGGTGCTGCGCGGCTTCGGCAAGGGCGACACCACGGTCGAGGAGCACATGCGCAAGCTCACCGTCCCCGTGACCGGCGGCGCCAAGCTGCTCGCCGAGGTCATCCGCGAACTCGACTCCCGCGGCATCGAGATCGACGACATCGGCCTGCGCCGCCCCACCCTCGACGACGTCTTCCTCTCCCTCACCGGCCACGCGGCCGAGGCGGACGACGAGACGGACGACCCGGCGGAGGGGGCCGGTCGCCCGCCGGAGGACACCGGTCACCCGCAGGAGAAGGAGGTCACCAAGTGAGCATGATGGCCGACTCCCTGGTCATTGCCCGCAGAAACCTGATCCGGATGACCCGGATCCCCGAGATGGTCCTGTTCGGGGTCATTCAGCCGGTGATGTTCGTGATCCTCTTCACGTACGTCTTCGGCGGTTCGATGCAGATCGGGAACACCACCGACCCGGATGTCTACAAGGACTTCCTGATGGCGGGCATCTTCGCGCAGACCGTCACCTTCGCCACCGCCGGCTCGGCCGCGGGCATCGCCGACGACATGCAGAAGGGGCTGGTCGACCGCTTCCGCTCCCTGCCGATGGCCCGGGGCGCGGTGCTGACCGGCCGCACGGTCGCCGACCTGGTGCAGACGGCGATCACGCTGCTCGTCCTCGCGATCGTCGCGCTGATCGTGGGGTGGCGCACCGGCTCCGCGGCGCCGACCAGCGCCGGGGAGATCCTGGCCGGCTTCGGCCTGCTGCTTCTCCTCGGATACGCCTTCACCTGGATCGGAGCGCTGATCGGCCTGTCCGTGCGGACCCCGGAGGCGGCGACCTCCGGAGGGATCATCTGGCTGTTCCCCGTGACGTTCGTGTCGAACGCCTTCGTGGACTCCGGTCAGATGACCCCCTGGCTGCGGCACATCGCCGAATGGAACCCCTTCAGCGCCACGGTGCAGGCCTGCCGGGAGCTGTTCGGCAATCCGGGCGTCGTGCAGTCCGACGCCTGGCCCATGCAGCATCCCGTCTGGGCCTCGGTCATCTGGTCGGTCCTGATCGTCGCGGTCTTCCGGTCGCTGGCGGTGCGCAAGTACCGTTCGGCCGACGGCTGACCCCCGGGACGACGCGGCCCCCGGCGTCACGAGGACGCCGGGGGCTCGTCAGGACGGGGACGGCGGGCCGGAGGCACCGGCCTGCCGCCGGGGTCAGCCGTTGTAGGGCTCGGCCTTGAGGATCTTCACGGAGGCCGACTTGCCGTTGGGCAGTTCGTACTCCGCGTCCTCGCCGACCTTGTGGCCGTTGACGCCGGAGCCCAGGGGGGACTGCGGCGAATAGGTCTCGATGTCCGAGCTCGCGTACTCGCGCGAGGCGAGCAGGAAGGTCAGCGTGTCGTCCTCGTCGCCGTCGAAGGCGATCGTGACGACCATGCCGGGGGCCACCACGCCGTCCGCGGCGGGGGCCTCGCCCACCTTGGCGCTCTCGAGGAGCTGGGTCAGCTGGCGCACGCGGAGCTCCTGCTTGCCCTGCTCCTCCTTGGCCGCGTGGTACCCGCCGTTCTCGCGCAGGTCCCCCTCCTCGCGCGCCGCGGCGATCTTGGCAGAGATCTCGGTGCGCGCGGGACCAGTAAGGTACGCAAGCTCCTCCTTGAGCTTGTTGTACGCCTCCTGGGTCAGCCAGGTGACGTTCTCGCTGGTCTGGGTCACAGGTGCTCCTCGTCGGTACTGGGAAATACAAAGAACCGCCCTACCCAGAAGGATGTTCCTCCACGGAAGGGCGAAACCACGAGCCTAACAATTCAGCGGGCAAAGGGGGAGGACATAAGCCACCAGATTCCCGTCGGCGCAGGTCAGCGCGGAGGGAATCCCAGCGGGGTCACTCCGCGTGGCAGCCGAGGAGCTCGGCCGACGTACCGCGGGCCTTCGTACGCAGCGTGACGACCTTGTCGATGCGCGTGGCGTCCCCGTCGAAGCGGAAGTCGGCCCGGCCGACCTCGTCGCCGTTCTCCGCCTGCGAACGCAGCGTGCAGTAGCCCGCGGCCCCGGCGTCCTTGCGCACCTCGAGGTGCACCTGCACGGCCTTGTCGGTGATGTCGAAGCTGATCACCTCGGCGCTGATCTTGTTCTGGCCGACGTAGTGGTAGCCGAACCAGCCGATCACCACGAGCAGCACGCCGCCGAGCACGGCACCGACGATCCTGAGGGTGCGGTCGGACCGTTCGTCCGAGGAGCGGCCGTAACGGCCCTCGGGCGCTCTCGTGGTCGCCGTGCTCATGATCGTCCTCTCGGCAGGAGCGGGAGAATGTGGTCCCGAAAGGGGCCCCGGACCGCGTTGTTCCCGGGCCACGGAATTATTCGCCCCCCGATTCGGTCACTATAGAAGCCTTCCACCCGCCACCCGACCGCCGCCCCTGAACGACGACGCCCCTACGGGGCGGCACCCATTGGATCGCGCCACCGCACACCGGGCGCCGACTGACCGAGGAACGAGTCTTGACTGACCAGCTGCGACTGATGGCCGTCCACGCCCACCCCGACGACGAGTCGAGCAAGGGCGCGGCCACCATGGCGAAGTACGTGTCCGAAGGGGTGGACGTGCTGGTGGTGACCTGCACGGGCGGAGAGCGCGGCTCCATCCTCAACCCCAAGCTGCAGGGCGATCCGTACATCGAGGAGAACATCCACGAGGTGCGCAGGAAGGAGATGGACCGGGCGCGGGAGATCCTGGGCGTCAAGCAGGAGTGGCTCGGCTTCGTCGACTCCGGCCTGCCCGAGGGCGACCCGCTGCCGCCGCTGCCGGAGGGCTGCTTCGCCCTGGAGGACGTCGACAAGGCGGCCGGCGAGCTGGTGCGGAAGATCCGCTCCTTCCGTCCCCAGGTGATCACCACCTACGACGAGAACGGCGGCTACCCGCACCCCGACCACATCATGACCCACAAGATCACGATGGTGGCCTTCGAGGGCGCGGCCGACACCGAGAAGTACCCGGAGAGCGAGTACGGGACGGCGTACCGGCCGCTGAAGGTGTACTACAACCAGGGCTTCAACCGCCCCCGCACCGAGGCGCTGCACAACGCGCTGCTGGAGCGCGGCCTGGAATCGCCGTACGGGGACTGGCTCAAGCGCTGGTCGGAGTTCGAGCGCAAGGAGCGCACGCTCACCACGCACGTGCCCTGCGCCGACTTCTTCGAGATCCGCGACCGGGCGCTGATCGCCCACGCCACGCAGATCGACCCGGACGGCGGCTGGTTCCGGGTGCCGATGGAGATCCAGAAGGAGGTCTGGCCCACCGAGGAGTACGAGCTCGCGAAGTCCCTCGTGGACACTTCCCTCCCCGAGGACGACCTCTTCGCGGGCATCCGGGACAATGCCTGACATGAGCGCAAGCGCAAGCCTGGCAATGACGCACCTCGTCACTCTCGCCGAGATCGACGAGGACAAGGTCACCCCCGGCGTCCTCGGCTTCATCGTCTTCGCGGTGATGGCCCTGGCGGTGTGGGGTCTGATGAAGTCCATGAACCGGCACATGGGCAGGGTCGACTTCAAGGAGTCCCAGGACCCGGAGGCCGGCGCCTCCGGCGGCGGGACGGGCACGTCCTCCGGCCGGACCGAGCCGCAGCAGGGCTGACCCGGAAACGGACCGGCCCCGCGCCTCCGCGCGCCGGGCGGGGCGGCAGCCCTGCCGCCCCGCCCGGGTGACCTGCGGGGGCCGGTGCCCCACGGGTCAGTTGCCCGCGGTCACCGCCACGCCCATCACCTCGCGTGCGTGCCGGTCCGGGACCATGCCGAGGCGCCAGGCCTGCCAGCCCGCCTCCAGCCGCACCCCCCGCTCCAGCAGCAGCTGGTACGCCTCCACGTAGTCGTCCAGCTTCGGGTCGCGTGCCGGATGCCGGGCGCGGGACAGCTGCGCCAGCTCCTCCTGCGCCACCGCCGTACCGACCTCCACCCCGCCGGGGGCGGCGTACGGCAGCAGCGTGCAGCGCAGGAAGCGGGCCCAGTCCTCCCCGCGCCGGTCGCCGTACGCCGCGAACAGCACCGCCGCCTCGTCGCACAGGGCCAGCGCCTGCGGCGTACGGGCGTTGCCGGCGTCCACGACGGCCAGCTCCAGGCACGTCCACGCCTCCCCGTGGCCGACCCCGATGCGCTGGAAGTCGGCGCGCGCGTCGACCAGGAGCTGCCGGGCGAAGCCGGAGTTGCGCAGCGAGCCGGTCTGGGCGGCCCGCTGGTCGCGGGTCACCCGCGCCGAATGGTGCCGGGCGCAGGCCAGGCCGTACACGTCCCGCATCCGCGAGAACATCGTGCGGGAGCGCTCCAGCTCACGGACCGCCCGGTCGAGGGCGCCCGTCTCCTCGAGGGCCTGCCCCAGGTAGTAGACGCTCCAGGCCTCGCCGCGCGCGTCCTCGTTCTCGCGGTGGCGGGCCGCCGCCCGCCGCAGCTCCTCGGCCGCCTCCGAGGCGTCGCCGTCCATCAGCCGGGTCCGCGCGAGCTGGGTCAGTGCCCAGGCCTCGCCGCGGGCGTCCTGGGTGCGGCCGTACAGCCCCAGGGCCGCCCGCAGCTCCGACTCCGCCCGCACCGGATCGCCCATCCGCAGCCGCAGCTGGCCGAGCTGGAAGTGGGCCCACGCCTGGCCGTGCACCGACTCGCCCGCACGGTGCAGCGCCAGCGACTCGGTGAGCAGGTCCATGGCCTCCGCCAGCCGCGCCCGGTCCCGCTGCACGGCCGCCAGCGCGTGCAGGGTCCACGCCCGGTCCGTGGCCAGCTCCGGTGAGGCCTGGAGGTCGAGCGCCTCCCGCAGCTTCGCCGCCGCCTCGGTCAGACCGCCCTGGTGGTGCAGCGTGATCCCGAGCGAGCACAGGGCGCGCGCCGCCCCCGCGTCGTGGTGGGCCTCCAGGTACAGGTCGACGACCGAGGTGAGCGTGGTCCGCGCCTTGTCCAGCTCGCCGAGCTGCCGGGCCGCGATACCGGTGCGCCACTGCACCGAGCGCACCAGCAGCCCCTGGTCCACGGACTGCGCCAGCTCGCTGATCTCGCCCAGCCGGTACAGGTCGCCGCGCAGCAGGCAGTAGTCGCACAGCGCGCCCAGCAGGTTCAGCACCGTGCCCTGGTCGACGCCCTCCGCGTGCCGCAGGGCCGCCGTGATGAAGCTCGACTCGTCGTCCAGCCAGCGCAGCGCCTCGTCCAGGGACGTGAAGCCGTGCTGCCCGAACCGGTCCGAGCGGGTCGACATGTTGCCGTCCACCAGGCGCAGCACCGAGTCGGCCAGCTCGGCGTAGTTGGCGATCAGCCGTTCCTGAGCGGCCGCGATCTCCGCCGGCTCCTCCTCGTCGCGCAGGCGGGCCCCGGCGAAGGCCCGCACCACGTCGTGCAGCCGGTAGCGGCTGCCCCGGACGTGGTCGAGCAGCCCCGCGTCCGACAGGGCCGCCAGCTGCCGCGCCGCCTCCGTCTCGTCGGTGGCCAGCAGCGCGGCGGCAGCGGCGGTACCCAGCGAGGTCCGCCCGGCCAGCGCCAGCCGCCGCAGCAGCCGCCGGGCCGGCTCCGGCTGGTCGGTGTAGCGCAGCCACAGGGCCCGCTCGACCGGCTCGACCGGGCCGTACGCGCCCAGGTCGGCGGCCAGTCGGCGCGGCGAGCGCGGGCCCAGCGACGAGCCCGCGACGCGCAGCGCCAGCGGCAGCCCGCCGCACAGCTGCCGGATCCGCTCGGCGGACTCGGCGTCGTACGGCCCCGACGCGTCCTCGGCGACGGCGCCGAGCAGCTCCTCCGCGCCGGCCGCGTCCAGCGGTTCCACCGGCAGGTCGAGCACCCGCGCGGGCAGGTCGGACGGCAACGTCAACGCCTCGCGCGCGGTGACCAGCACCAGGCTGTCCGACCGCTCGGGCACCAGCGCGCGCACCTGCTCGGGGTCCGAGGCGTCGTCCAGGACGACGGTGACCGGCACGCCCGCCAGATGCTGGTGGTACAGCTCGCTCAGCCGCTTGACCTGCTGGTCGGCCGAGGACCGTTCCCGGAAGAGCAGTTGCTCGCGGGGCGCCCCGAGCCGGTTCAGCAGATGCAGCAGGGCGTCCCGGGTTGTCAGCGGCGACTCACCTCCCGGCGAGGTGCTGTCCCCGCGCAGGTCGACCACGCACGCCCCGCGGAAATGGTCCCGCAGCTCGTGCGCGGCCCGCACCGCGAGCGTCGTACGGCCGCTGCCGGGCGCCCCGTGCAGCACCACGACCGTCGGCATCGTCTCCGTGCCGGCGCGGGCCGCCCGCACCCACTGCCGCAGCCGCGCCATCTCCTCCCGCCGCCCGGCGAACGCGCCCTCGGGCTGCGGCAGCTGGGCGAACGACTGCTCCAGCACACTGCGTCCCCGGGCCGCCGCGCTCTTGTCGGCGCCCCGCAGCTTCGGCCCCGCCTTCTTCGGGCCGGTGGACGCGGAGATCACCCGCTGCTGGTCCAGGAAGGGACGGATGCCGCGCACCTCCAGCGCGGTGAGCCACTGGAGCCGGAGCTGCTCGGGCCCGCCCGGCTGGCTCACCGCACCGGCGCGGTGATGGGCGGCCGGCACATGGGACCCGGCCACCTTGACCACGGTCGCCGCCGCGCCGACGACGCCCACGGTCACGCCCGCGCCGACCGCGGTGCCCGTGCCGGTGCCGAGCGCCACGTCGGCGACGACCGCGGCGACCGCCGCCACGGCGGCCACCAGCAGCGGAGTGCCGCCGCCGTCCCGGGCGTAGCGCTGCCGGAAGGTGAGCTGCCCGGCCGACGCCTCGTCCAGGGCGCGGGTGTAGGCCCCGTACTCCTCGGCGGCCTTCTCCGCCATCGCGTCCAGGGCCCCGCGGGCCCGCGACAGCAGCACGTTCCCGTCGGTGCGCCCGCCCGAGCGCCGCACCTCCTCCTCCACGGCCCGCGTCAGCAGCCGCTCGGCCTCCACCCGATGACCGTCCCGCATCCCGTCCCCCTCCGGCGGCAATGGCGTCCCGCTGGTGTCCCCAGGCATCGCCGGGACCCTCCCGGCCCGTCCCCGGGTCCTTCCCCGGTTGCCCGCCGGTCAAATGTGCCGCGGTGCGGGGATGCCGGGGAGGGACCGGCCGGGCGCGGCGGTGTGCTGCCCGGCGGGACGCGGGTACTGGGGCAGGATGGACACCATGCCGAACCGACTGGCGCACGAGACGTCCCCCTACCTGCTTCAGCACGCCGACAACCCCGTCGACTGGTGGCCCTGGTCGGACGAGGCTTTCGCCGAGGCGCGGAGGCGTGACGTGCCGGTGCTGCTGAGCGTCGGGTACAGCAGCTGCCACTGGTGCCACGTGATGGCGCACGAGTCGTTCGAGGACGGGCCCACCGCCGAGTTCCTCAACTCGCACTTCGTCAGCGTCAAGGTCGACCGCGAGGAGCGCCCCGACGTCGACGCCGTCTACATGGAGGCGGTGCAGGCGGCGACCGGGCACGGCGGCTGGCCCATGACCGTCTTCCTCACCCCGGACGCCGAGCCCTTCTACTTCGGCACGTACTACCCGCCCGAGCCCCGCCACGGCATGCCGTCCTTCCGGCAGGTGCTCCAGGGCGTCCAGCAGGCCTGGACGGACCGGCGCGGCGAGGTCACCGAGGTCGCCGGCAAGATCGTGCGCGACCTCGCCGGGCGGGAGATCTCCTACGGCGACGCGCAGGCGCCCGGCGACGCCGAGCTCGGCCAGGCGCTGCTCGGGCTGACCCGCGAGTACGACGCGCAGCGCGGCGGATTCGGCGGGGCGCCGAAGTTCCCGCCGTCCATGGTGATCGAGTTCCTGCTGAGGCACCACGCCCGCACCGGCGCCGAGGGCGCGCTGCAGATGGCGCAGGACACCTGTGAGCGCATGGCACGCGGCGGGATCTACGACCAGCTCGGCGGCGGTTTCGCCCGGTACTCCGTGGACCGGGACTGGGTGGTGCCGCACTTCGAGAAGATGCTGTACGACAACGCCCTGCTCTGCCGGGCCTACGCCCACCTGTGGCGGACCACGGGGTCGGCGCTCGCCCGGCGGGTCGCGCTGGAGACCGCCGACTTCATGGTCCGCGAACTGCGCACGGCCGAGGGCGGGTTCGCCTCCGCGCTGGACGCGGACAGCGACGACGGGATGGGCCGGCACGTCGAGGGCGCGTACTACGTGTGGACGCCCGCACAGCTCGCCGAGGTCCTCGGGCCCGACGACGCCGCGCTCGCCGCCCAGTACTTCGGCGTCACCGAGGAGGGCACCTTCGAGCACGGCGCCTCCGTGCTGCAACTTCCCCAGCAGGAGGGCGTGTTCGACGCGGAGCGGATCGCCTCCGTGCGGGAACGGCTGCTGGCCGCCCGCGCCGAGCGTCCCGCCCCCGGCCGCGACGACAAGGTGGTCGCCGCCTGGAACGGCCTGGCGATCGCCGCGCTCGCCGAGACCGGGGCCTACTTCGAGCGCCCGGACCTGGTCGAGGCCGCCGTGGCCGCCGCCGACCTGCTGGTGCGGCTGCACCTCGACGAGCACGCCCGTCTCTTCCGCACCAGCAAGGACGGCCGGGCGGGCGCCAACGCCGGGGTGCTGGAGGACTACGCCGACGTCGCGGAGGGCTTCCTCGCGCTGGCCTCCGTCACCGGCGAGGGCGTCTGGCTGGACTTCGCCGGGCTGCTGCTCGACCACGTCCTCACCCGCTTCACCGACGACTCCGGCTCCCTCTACGACACCGCCGCCGACGCCGAGCGGCTGATCCGCCGCCCGCAGGACCCCACCGACAACGCCACGCCGTCCGGCTGGACCGCCGCCGCGGCCGCCCTGCTGTCCTACGCCGCCCACACCGGCTCCGAACCCCACCGCACCGCGGCCGAGCACGCCCTCGGGGTGGTGAAGGCGCTCGGCCCGCGCGTCCCGCGCTTCGTCGGCTGGGGCCTCGCCGCCGCCGAGGCCCTGCTCGACGGGCCGCGCGAGGTCGCCGTCGTCGGGCCGGACCCGGGCGACGGCGCCACCCAGGGTCTGCACCGCACGGCGCTCCTCGGGACGGCGCCGGGCGCGGTGGTCGCCGTCGGCACCGAGGGCAGCGACGAGTTCCCGCTGCTCGCCGGCCGCCCGCTGGTGGGCGGCGCGCCGGCCGCGTACGTCTGCCGCGACTTCACCTGCGACGCGCCGACGACCGACCCGGAACGCCTGCGAACCGCACTGAACAGCTGAAACGACAGACACGGAACCAACCGTGACGGGACCGGTGGACGAATTGTTCACAACCGGTTCCTGTTGTGAGGAAACACGCTCTTCACCGAAACACCCGATGTGTTTCACAGAAGACCCCTAGCCTCTTCACCGTGACGCGACGCCGCCCGGACCGGGGGGGGGGGGGGGCCGGGGGGTTTTCGGGATGTGGGGGGGTGTTTTTTTGTTTGGGGCGGGGTTG
>NZ_JBHXFL010000036.1:0-35431 GCF_042724095.1 Streptomyces sp. NPDC127100 | reverse complement strand
TTTCCAACCCGGGGCCTTTTTGTCCCCAACCACTCAACCCCCCAACACCCCCTTTTTTTAACCCAAACCCCCCACCCCCTCAGCCCGGTCCCCCCCCGCCCCCCGCCCGGGGGGCCGCCGCGTCAGGGGGATTTACGGAGATCTGGGGGGATCTTTCTTGCTGACGTCCGTCTTGGTAGCCGCCGTCTCGCTCGCGCTCTTCTGGATGGCGGCCTTCACCCTGTGGTGGCAGATGCACGCCTGGCGCACGCCCGAGGTGCTCGCGTCCACCCGCTTCAGCAGACCCGACGGCGACGAGCACGTGTCGTTCTCGCTGCTGCTGCCCGCACGGCACGAACAGGCCGTGCTCGACCACACCGTCCAGCGGCTGCTGACCTCGACGCACGCCGACTTCGAGATCATTGTGATCGTCGGCCACGACGACCCGGAGACCACCGCGGTCGCCGAGCGGGCCGCCGCCCGCGACCCGCGCGTCCGCGTCGTCGTGGACACCCACGAGAAGAAGAACAAGCCGAAGGCCATGAACACGGCGCTGCCGCACTGCCGCGGCGACGTCGTCGGGGTCTTCGACGCCGAGGACCAGGTCCATCCGGAGCTGCTCGCCCACGTCGACCACGCCTTCCGCACCACCGGCGCCGACGTCGTCCAGGGCGGCGTCCAGCTGATCAACTTCCACTCCAGCTGGTACAGCCTGCGCAACTGCCTGGAGTACTTCTTCTGGTTCCGCTCCCGGCTGCACCTGCACGCGCAGAAGGGCTTCATCCCGCTCGGCGGCAACACCGTCTTCGTGCGCACGGACGTGCTGCGCGGGGCGGGCGGCTGGGACCCGGAGTGCCTGGCCGAGGACTGCGACCTCGGCGTCCGGCTCTCCAGCACCGGCAAGAAGGTCGTCGTCGCCTACGACTCCGACATGGTCACCCGCGAGGAGACCCCGGGCACGCTGATGTCGCTGCTCAAGCAGCGCACCCGCTGGAACCAGGGGTTCCTCCAGGTGTACCGGAAGAAGGACTGGAAGCAGCTGCCCACCTTCACCCAGCGGCTGCTGGCCCGCTACACCCTGATGACGCCGTTCCTCCAGGCCTTCACGGGTGTGATCATCCCGCTGAACGTGGCCGTCGCGCTCTTCCTGGACGTGCCCGTCGGCATCGCCTTCATCACCTTCCTGCCGGCCGTGACGGCCCTGGTCACGTTCGTCTTCGAGGTCGTCGGCCTGCACGACTTCGGCAAGCAGTACGGGCTCCGCGTCCGCCTCGGCCACTACCTGAAGCTGATCGCCGGCGGCCCCTTCTACCAGGTCCTCCTCGCCGGGGCCGCCGTACGCGCCGTGTGGCGCGAGCAACGCGGCCGCAACGACTGGGAGCTGACCAGCCATGTCGGAGCCCACCTCGCGCCCGTGGACCGAGAGGACGTCCCCGCGTGACCTCCATCCTTCCCGCGGCGGCCGGCACCTCGGTCCCCGCGCAACGCCGGCCTGCCCACGACACCGGCACGGCCCCGCACCGCGCGGCTCCGCCGGGCCGCCTGCGCTCCTCCCGGCCCGACCTGCTGCTGTGCGGCACGCTGCTCCTGGCGATCATGGTCGTGCAGGGCTGGAACATCTCGGACTACCCGGCCCTCAGCGACGACGAGGGCACCTACCTCGCCCAGGCCTGGTCCGTCCAGCAGGGCGAGGGCCTCGCCCACTACACCTACTGGTACGACCACCCGCCGCTCGGCTGGATCCAGCTGGCCGTGCTGACCTGGATCCCCGCGCTGATCAGCCCCGAGTCGATGACCGTCGGCACCATGCGCGCGGTGATGCTGCTGGTCGCGGCCGTCTCCGCGGTCCTCGTCTACCTCATCGCCCGCCGGCTCTCCCTGCCCCGCTGGGCCGCCGGACTCGCCATGGCCCTGTTCGGGCTCTCGCCGCTGTCGGTCGTGCTCCAGCGGGAGATCTTCCTCGACAACCTCGCGGTGATGTGGACCCTGCTGGCGTTCGCGCTGGCCGCCTCCCCGAGCCGCCACCTGTGGCACCACTTCGGCGCCGGCGTCGCCGCCGCCACCGCGGTGCTCACCAAGGAGACGATGCTCGTCGTCCTGCCCGCCCTGCTGGTCACCATGTGGCGCCACAGCCACCGGGACACCCGCAAGTTCGCCCTGACCGGCGGGATCACGGCCTGTGCGCTCATCGGGTTCGCCTACCCCCTGTTCGCCCTGCTGAAGGGCGAGCTGCTGCCGGGCGGCGGCCACGTCTCCCTGTGGGACGGCGTCGTCTACCAGATGACCCGGCCCGGTTCGGGCTTCATCCTCGACCAGGGCTCCGGCTCCTGGGGCGTCCTGCAGTCCTGGCTGTACTACGACCGCGTGCTGCCCCTCGGCGGCCTCGCCGGGGCACTGCTCCTGCTGGCCACCTGGCGCTGGTCGGTCACCGCGCGGGCCCTGGCCGGACCGGCCCTGACGGTGGCGATCCTCGCCGCCCTCGCCCTGCGCCCGAACGGCTACCTGCCCGCCATGTACGTCATCCAGGCCCTGCCCTTCCTGGCCCTGGTCCTGGCCGGCGGCGCGGCGAGCACCGCCCACGCCGTGCTGCGCAGAGGGCGGGCCGAGGCCGAGAGCCGGGCCCTGAGCGGCGGCCGGTACGCGCTCGCCGCCGTCCTGGTCCTCGCCGCCGGCGCCTACGTCGTGCCGCGCTGGTACGACGGCGACCGCACCGCCGTCACCGCCGACGCCAACGCCCCCTACGAGGCCGCCGCCGACTGGCTGGCCGACGAGGTGGCGGACCCCGCCGGCACCCGGGTGCTCGTCGACGACGCGCTGTGGCTGGACCTGGTGCACGCGGGGTACCGGCCCGGGCTCGGGGTCATCTGGTTCTACAAGGCCGACCTCGACCCGGCGGTGACGAAGACGATGCCGGGCGGCTGGCGCGACATCGACTACGTGGTCGCCTCCCCGACGGTACGGCGCGACGCGGCCGACCTGCCCAATGTCCTGGCCGCCATGAACCACTCCACCCCGGTCGCCGTCTTCGGCACCGGTGCGGACCGCATCGAGATCCGCCGTATCCAGCCCTCCGGAGCCGCCCGATGAGCCACGAGTCCACCGTCCCCGGCGAGCTCGGCCGTCCGGCCGTGCGCCCCGCGGCCACGGAGGTGCCCGAGCCGGGCGCCGTCACCATCGTCGTACCGACCTTCAACGAGTCCGGCAACGTGCGGCAGTTGCTGCGGCGGATCACCGAGTCCGTGCCGGCCCGGCTGCCCTGCGAGGTCGTCTTCGTGGACGACTCCACCGACGACACCCCGGACGTCGTCCGGGAGGCGGCCCTGGACTGCCCGTTCCCGGTCACCGTCCTGCACCGGGACGAACCGGCCGGCGGGCTCGGCGGCGCGGTCGTCGAGGGCCTGAAGGCGGCCGCGTCGGACTGGATCGTCGTCATGGACGGCGACTGCCAGCATCCGCCGTCCCTGGTCCCCGAACTGGTCGCCACCGGCGAACGGGCGGGCGCCGGGCTCGTCGTCGCCTCCCGGTACGTCGAGGGCGGCAGCCGCGCCGGACTCGCGGGCGGCTACCGGGTGGCCGTCTCGCGCGCGGCGACCTGGCTGACCAAGGCCCTCTTCCCGCGCCGGCTGCGCGGCATCAGCGACCCGATGAGCGGCTTCTTCGCCATCCGCCGCAGCGAGGTCACCGCGGACGTGCTCAAGCCGCTCGGCTACAAGATCCTCCTCGAACTCGCCGTCCGCGGCCGCCCGCACGCCGTCACCGAGGTGCCGTTCGTGTTCGAGGAGCGGTTCGCGGGCGAGTCCAAGTCCACCGCGCGGGAGGGGATGCGCTTCCTGCGCCACCTGGCCGGGCTGCGCACCGCATCGGCACCGGCCCGCATGATCGCCTTCGGGCTGATCGGGCTGAGCGGCTTCGTGCCCAACCTGGCCGCCCTGTGGGCGCTGACCGCGGCGGGGCTGCACTACCTGCCCGCCGAGATCCTCGCCAACCAGTTCGGGGTGGCCTGGAACCTCCTCCTCCTGGACCGGCTGCTCTTCCGCGACCGGCGCCGGCACCGGCACTGGGCCGACCGGACGGTGCGGTTCGCGCTGATCGCCAACGCCGACCTGGTGCTGCGCATCCCGCTGATCGCCCTGCTCGTCGGGCAGGCCGGGCTGGCCGTGCTGCCCGCCACCGCGCTGGCCCTGGTCATCACCTTCGTCCTGCGCTTCGCCGGGACCGAGGCGCTCGTGTACCTCCCGCGCCCGCGCCGCGGGAGCGCGCCGGAGCGGAAGGCCGGCCGTACCGCCCGCACAGCAAGGAGCGACGCATGAGAAGACCCCGGAGGAGAACCTCCGCCCTCCTGGCGGTGTCCGCCCTCACCGGTGGCCTGCTGCTCACCTCCCCCCAGCCCGCCTCGGCCGCCAACCTGATCCGGAACCCCGGCTTCGAGACCGCCGGCACCGGCGACATGCCGTACTGCTGGGAGAAGTCCGGGTGGGGCGACAACGACTTCGCCTTCACCACCACCGCCGACGCGCACACCGGCGCGAAGGCCATGAAGGTCGAGCTGACCCGCCGGGTGGACGGCGACCGCAAGGCGCTGATCACCGAGTCCGCCGAGTGCGCGCCCGTGGTGACGGCGGGCCGGCAGTACGACCTGTCCCTCTGGTACAAGACCACCACCCCGGACGCCGCGCTCACCCTCTTCCGGCACGACGCCACCGCGGGCTGGCAGTACTGGACCGACCTCAAGACCCTGGGCATGGCCGCCGACTGGACCGAGGCGGGCGTCCGCACGCCCGAGGTCCCGGCCGGCACCGACCGCATCAGCTGGGGCGTGTCCGTCTACGGCACCGGCTCCGCGACCACCGACGACTACACGATGGAGCAGGTCGCCGTCCCGGTCCCGGACCCGGAGTGCACCGGCACCGCGAAGGAGTGCGCCGACGGCCGCTGGGACGTGCTGCCCACCGGGAACCCGGTCCGCTCGATGCACTCCGTCGTCCTGCACAACGGCAAGGTGCTGCTGATCGCCGGCTCCGGCAACGACCCGGAGATGTTCGAGGCCGGCACCTTCACCTCGGCCGTGTACGACCCGGCGACCGGCGAGTACCGGACGATCCCGACGCCCAAGGACATGTTCTGCGCCGGGCACGTCCAGCTCCAGGACGGCCGCGTCCTCGTCATGAGCGGCAACGCCGGCTACCCCTCGGCGGACGGCACGGTCGGCTACCAGGGCTTCAGGGACTCGTACGTCTTCGACCCGGAGACCGAGACGTACACCAGGACCAACGACATGAACGACGGCCACTGGTACCCGTCGGCGACGGTCCTCGGCAACGGCGACGTCATCTCCTTCGGCGGGCTGCGCGAGGACTCCACCGGGTCCGTCACGACCGAGCGGTGGTCGGACGCGCAGCAGAAGTGGCTGCCCACCTGGCAGGTCAACCAGACCTGGTCGTACTGGGGTCTGTACCCGTCGATGATCCTCATGCAGGACGGGCGGCTCTTCTACTCCGGCAGCCACGTCTTCGGCGACAACATCCCCGGCACCGGTTCGGCGATCTACGACTACGACGCCAACACCGTCACCCAGGTGCCGGGCCTCCAGTCCAAGGACGTGCGCGACCAGTCGGCCAGCGTGCTGCTGCCGCCGGCGCAGGACCAGCGGGTGCTGACCATCGGCGGCGGCAACATCGACTCCAACCCGGACGCGAACCGCCTGACCGACATCATCGACCTCAAGCAGCCGAACCCCGCCTACGTCGCCGGGCCCCCGCTGCCGCAGGGCACGGTCGACCTCGGGGCCGGGCCGGTGCCGCAGACCGGGAACCAGGGCAAGATGTACGTCTCCGCCGTGCTGCTGCCCGACGGCAAGGTGCTCGAGACCGGCGGCGCGCTGCACAACCGGGCGAACCCGGTCTTCGAGTCCTCGATCTTCGACCCGGCCACGGAGACCTTCGATCCGGTGGCCGCCGACCCGGAGGCCCGCGGCTACCACTCGTCGTCGTTCCTGCTGCCCGACGGCCGGGTGATGTCCACCGGCGACAACCCGGGCAACGGCTCCTGGAACCACGACGTGTCGGTCTACACGCCCCCGTACCTGTTCAAGGGCGAGCGGCCCGTGATCACCTCGGTGATCGACACCGAGTGGACCTACGGCGACACCCAGCGGATCACCGTCGACCGGCCCGTCGCCAAGGCCGAGCTGATCCGCCCGGCCGCCGTCACCCACTCCTCCGACCCGAACCAGCGGTTCGTGGACCTGCCGCTGTCCGTGGACGGGAACAACATCGACCTGAACGTGACGAGCAATCCCGATCTCGCCCCTCCCGGCTGGTACATGCTCTTCGCGGTCGACGCGAACGGCGTGCCCTCGGTGGCGAAGTGGGTGCACCTCCGGGGTCCGGCGGCCCTCGCCGCGAAGGACGCCTCGGCGCACGTGCACTCCTTCGCCGACGCCCCCCGGGGCAAGGTCACGGGCCCCGGCGGGAAGCGCGCCTCCCAGCCGGTCGCCCCCACCGTCTCCGGCTGCGACCGGCACTACGGCTCCGCCAACGTCTGCGTGCCGACCGTCTTCCCGGCCGAGGTGAAGAGGACGACGGCAGCCCGCTGCACCTGGCTGGCGCGCAACGACTACGGCCGCCTGGAGCTCAACGGCGCGGACGACCCGTTGCGCCTGGACCCCGACCGCGACGGCGTGGCCTGTGGGAAGGGGAACGTGCGGCAGCGGCGCTAGCGGTCCTGCCCGGACTCGGCGAGGGCGCGCTCCACGATGGCCACGAGCTGTTCGTGGTGCGCGCCCTTCCAGTACGCCCTCCCGCACGCCGTGCACTGCGCGAACACGTCGTACGACCGCTCCGTGCCGCCCTTGAGCTGGTCCGCCACCTCGTCCTTGGTGGCCCGGCGCAGCAGCCCGTTGCACGCGGTGCACCGGGTCCAGGGCCGCAGCTCGGGCCGGAAGCGGTCCAGGACGTCCCTCAGCTGCTCCTCGGGGCGGGTGCTGTAGACGTAGGCGCCGGCCCACAGCTCGCGGCGGCGCAGCAGGCCCCGGTCGCGGCTGAGCATGACCCGTCTCTCGGACGCCGACAGCGCGGCGAGCGCCGGGTCGCCGAGGTCCGTCGACTCGTACGCCGTGTCCACGCCGAGCAGGCGCAGGCGGCGGGCGAGGGTGCCGAGGTGCACGTCGAGGAGGAAGCGCAGGGGAGCGCCCGGGACCCGCTGGGGGTGCGCGACGGCGCGCACGGTCACCGACTCGCCGCCGGCGGGGACGTGCCCGGGCGGCACCTCGCGGCCGTCCACGAGGAGCGCGCCGACCTCGGTCAGCGGGACGCCGAGGGACTCGACGACGTGGCCGAGGGAGGAGACGCCGTCGGTGACGGCGCGGGCGGTGCCGGTGGGGCGGGCCCGGGGGACGAACAGGCGCAGCGCGGGGGCGAATTCGACGTGGATCTCGGGACCGTTCACCTGGTCAGGATGCCACGCGGGAGCCCCGCGGCCGCGGGCTTTTCCGGGCCCGCGGCCCGCCGGTGAGGGGCTACGCCTGCTGGTACGCCACCAGCGAGATGCCCACGTAGTGCGCGATGAAGGCCGCCAGGGTGAAGGCGTGGAAGACCTCGTGGAAACCGAACCAGCGCGGTGAAGGGTTGGGGCGCTTGAGGCCGTAGATCACGCCGCCCGCGCTGTAGAGCAGGCCGCCCGCGATCACCAGGACCAGTACGGCGATGCCGCCGGCCCGCATGAACTCCGGGAGGTAGAAGACGGCCGCCCAGCCCATGGCGAGGTAGCAGGGGGTGTAGAGCCAGCGCGGGGCACCGACCCAGAACACCCGGAAGACTATGCCGGCCGCCGCGGCGGCCCAGATGCCCCACAGCAGCCACTGCCCCTGGGCGCCCGGCAGCAGGAGCATCGTGAGCGGGGTGTAGGTGCCCGCGATGATCAGGAAGATGTTGGCGTGGTCGAGCCGTCGCAGCACGCCGTCCATGCGGGGGCTCCAGTTGCCCCGGTGGTACAGCGCGCTGACACCGAACAGCAGGCAGGCCGTGACGGCGTAGATCCCGCAGGCGATGCGCCCTCTGGACGTGTCGGCGAGAGCGGTGAGTGTCAGACCCGCGACGAGGACGGCCGGGAACATTCCGAGGTGCAGCCAGCCGCGCAGCTTGGGCTTGACCGGATGCGGCAGGGAGAGCGCCACGGGACCGCGGCCGGCGGCCTGCGTGTCCCTGGGCGCGTCGGAGGCGGACGCAGTCATGAGACGCATCGTACCTACGGCACCGTAAGTTACGCATCAGTAACACGCCTGAGGCGGACGGCGCGTGACCATCCTCTCACGGGCGTCCGTCCCGGCGAAGTAAAAGGAGTTCCAGGCGAACTCCAGGCGCACGCAAAGAATCCCGGAGACAACCACTGGTACGTGGCGATCCTCACCCCGCTCAGGTGTGAGGCCCTCTGGACATATGGGCACTCTCGTCGGATGATCAAATGAGTGCGGTCGGCACCGGATGAGCAGCGTGAGCTCCTCGCGTGACGCATCCGGGTCGCAGCCCCCACGGGGCCTCCAACACAAAAACCCTCATTTAGGAGCAATCGTGGCGCGCGACATCGCGGCTCCCCCCGTCGTCCCCACCCAGCACCAGGAGCTGATCTCGTGGGTGAACGAGATCGCCGAACTGACGCAGCCGGACAACGTGGTCTGGTGTGACGGATCCGAGGCCGAGTACGAGCGACTGTGCGAGGAGCTCGTGGCCAAGGGCACCTTCCGCAAGCTCGACCCGATCAAGCGCCCCAACTCCTACTACGCGGCCTCCGACCCGTCCGACGTCGCCCGCGTCGAGGACCGGACCTTCATCTGCTCCGCCAAGGAGGAGGACGCCGGCCCGACCAACCACTGGAAGGACCCCGCCGAGATGCGGGAGATCTTCCGGGGCACCGGCGGCGAGGGGGGCCTGTTCCGCGGTTCCATGCGCGGCCGGACCATGTACGTCGTGCCCTTCTGCATGGGCCCGCTCGGCTCGCCGCTGTCCGCGCTCGGCGTGGAGATCACCGACTCCGCCTACGTCGCCGTCTCCATGCGGACCATGACCCGCATGGGACAGCCGGTCCTGGACGAGCTCGGTGACGACGGCTTCTTCGTCAAGGCCGTGCACACCCTCGGCGCCCCGCTGGCCGAGGGCCAGGAGGACGTCCCCTGGCCGTGCAACAGCACCAAGTACATCTCGCACTTCCCCGAGGACCGCGAGATCTGGTCCTACGGCTCCGGCTACGGCGGCAACGCCCTGCTGGGCAAGAAGTGCTACGCCCTGCGCATCGCCTCCGTCATGGCCCGCGACGAGGGCTGGCTCGCCGAGCACATGCTCGTGCTGAAGCTGACCCCGCCCACCGGCGAGCCCAAGTACGTCGCCGCCGCCTTCCCGTCGGCCTGCGGCAAGACCAACCTCGCCATGCTCGAGCCCACGATCTCCGGCTGGACCGTGGAGACCATCGGCGACGACATCGCCTGGATGCGCTTCGGCGAGGACGGCCGCCTGTACGCCATCAACCCCGAGGCCGGCTTCTTCGGCGTCGCGCCCGGCACCGGTGAGCACACCAACGCCAACGCGATGAAGACCCTGTGGGGCAACTCCGTCTTCACCAACGTCGCCCTCACCGACGACGGCGACGTGTGGTGGGAGGGCATGACCGAGGAGACGCCCGCCCACCTGACGGACTGGAAGGGCAACGACTGGACGCCCGAGTCGGGCACCCCGGCCGCGCACCCCAACGCCCGCTTCACCACCCCCGCCGCACAGTGCCCGATCATCGCGCCGGAGTGGGAGGACCCGAAGGGCGTGCCGATCTCGGCGATCCTCTTCGGCGGGCGCCGCGCCACCGCGGTCCCGCTGGTGACGGAGTCCTTCGACTGGAACCACGGCGTCTTCCTCGGCGCCAACGTGGCCTCCGAGAAGACCGCCGCCGCCGAGGGCAAGGTCGGCGAGCTGCGCCGCGACCCGTTCGCCATGCTGCCCTTCTGCGGCTACAACATGGGCGACTACATGGGGCACTGGATCAATGTGGCCAAGGACAAGGACCAGTCCAAGCTGCCCAAGATCTACTACGTCAACTGGTTCCGCAAGGACGACGACGGCCGGTTCGTCTGGCCCGGCTTCGGCGAGAACGGCCGCGTCCTGAAGTGGATCGTGGAGCGCCTCGAGGGCAGGGCGGACGGCGTGGAGACCCCGATCGGCGTCCTGCCGACCAGGGAGTCCCTCGACACCGACGGCCTCGACCTGCCCGACGCCGACCTCGACTTCCTGCTCGGCGTCGACAAGGAGGTGTGGCGCGAGGAGGCGGCGCTCGTCCCCGAGCACCTGAACACCTTCGGCGACCACACGCCCACCGAGCTGTGGGACCAGTACCGGGCGCTGGTGCAGCGCCTGGGCTGATCCCCCCTGGTTCCGCGGCCGGTCCGGCTAGCCCTGACCCGCGAAGTCGTCACGAAGGCCGGCCGCGAGGGTCCTCTTCACGCTCCAGTAGCTCGATGTCCCGGAGTACGAGGAGGCCCCGCTCGGGCCGGGTCCCCGCACAACGGCGTGCGACGGACCCGGCCCTTCGACATGTCCACGCCGCCGAGGGGGTGCGCCCCGAAGGGGCGCGGGGAACCGCGCGGGCAACCACACACGACCGGAAGTCGCCGAAGCGGCGGACGGCCCCGCGGCGCCGTCGCGAAACGGCCCGGGCCACGCGGTGAAGGGCGCCCGGTCCGCGCGTCGCTGCGGGTGCGCGCGGACCGGGGCCGTCGGGGAGAGCCCGGTGAGGGCTCAGCGGGATGCCAGCTCGCGCGGCTCCAGGGCCGCGGAGTGGGCGTCCATGCGCTCGGCGGTCAGGATCGCGACCGCCGTGTCGGCACGGGACGCGGCCACCACCAGGGCGCGGCTCGCCAGGGTGTGCGCGCGCCGGTGCAGTGCCGCCGGGTGCGCCGCGGACGGCACGGCCGTCAGCGGCACGCGGGCCGGTACGTGACCTCCCCGCAACCGGGCGACCTGCCCGGCGAGCCGGTCGGCCGCGGTGTCCAGGTCCTGGGAGGGCGCCAGCGCGCGCAGCTCGTCCGTGGCGGCGAGCAGGGCGGAGAGGTGACCCGCGAGCTGGATGTCCAGCTCGTCCTCACGGGACCGGTGGGGGAAGTCCGAGATGCCGTCGGCCACCGTGCTGTGGACCGACTTGCTGCGGATCGGTTCGTACATGGGACGGCCTCCTGAACGCTTACAGGATGCCATCCTACATTGGATTCATTCTAAAGTTGAGCCGATCGCAACATCGGACCCCGTGCATACGGAGGGTGAGGGTCAGGGCTGGCCGTAGCCGTCCAGGAAGTTACCGATCCGGCCCACCGCCTCGCGCAGGTCGCCGGCCGTCGGCAGGGTCACCACGCGGAAGTGGTCCGGCTCGGGCCAGTTGAAGCCGGTGCCCTGGACGACCATGATCTTCTCCTGGCGCAGCAGGTCCAGGACCATCCGCCGGTCGTCCTTGATCTTGAAGACCTTGGGGTCGAGGCGGGGGAAGAGGTACAGCGCCCCCTTGGGCTTCACGCAGGTCACGCCCGGGATGCTGGTCAGCGCCTCGTGTGCGGCGTCCCGCTGCTCGCGCAGCCGCCCGCCCGGCAGCACCAGGTCCTTGATGGTCTGCCGCCCGCTGAGCGCCGCGACCACGCCGTGCTGGCCCGGCATGTTGGCGCACAGCCGCATGTTCGCCAGGACCGTCAGGCCCTCGATGTAGGACTCGGCGTGCGCCCGCGGGCCCGAGACCGACATCCAGCCGACCCGGTAGCCGGCCACCCGGTACGCCTTGGACATGCCGTTGAAGGTGAGGGTGAGCAGGTCGGGGGCGACCGCGGCCGTCGGGACGTGCACCGCGTCGTCGTAGAGGATCTTGTCGTAGATCTCGTCCGAGCAGACCAGCAGGTTGTGCCGGCGCGCGATGTCGGTGAGCCCGCGCAGCACCTCCCGGTCGTACACGGCGCCCGTCGGGTTGTTCGGGTTGATGATGACGATCGCCTTGGTGCGGTCGGTGACCTTGCGCTCCACGTCCGCGAGGTCCGGCATCCAGTCGGACTGCTCGTCGCACCGGTAGTGCACCGCCGTACCGCCGGACAGGGACACGGCGGCCGTCCACAGGGGGTAGTCCGGCGCCGGGACGAGGACCTCGTCGCCGTCGTCCAGCAGGCCCTGCATGGCCATCACGATCAGCTCGGAGACGCCGTTGCCGATGAAGACGTGCTCGACGTCCGTCTCGATGCCGAGGGTCTGGTTGTGCATGACGACCGCCCGGCGCGCGGCCAGCAGGCCCTTCGCGTCGCCGTAGCCGTGTGCCGTCGAGACGTTGCGGAGGATGTCCTCCAGGATCTCCGGCGGGCATTCGAACCCGAAGGCCGCCGGGTTGCCCGTGTTCAGCTTCAGGATGCGGTGGCCGGCCGCCTCCAGCCGCATCGCCTCCTCGAGCACCGGGCCCCGGATCTCGTAACAGACGTTGGCGAGCTTGGTCGACTGGATCACCTGCATGTCCGTGAGCTTACGACCCGGTTACGACCCTTGGGCCGTGTTTTCCACCACGTGAGACGTGCCGGTTCCGGCCGCCGCCGTCCCCTGCGGCCGTGCCCGGGGGACCGGATCGCGCCAACGACCGGCCGGATAGCGCTCCTTGTCCCCGCCCCTCTCGGCGCTAACAATGCGCATGACAATTCAGGTGCCGTCCGGAAGATCTCCGCCCGGCACCCTCCGAAGAGGGGACCCCACATGTACAAGCCTCTCCTTGCCGCGTTCGCCACCCTGGCCGTCACCGGGGTGGGCGTGGCACCGGCGGTCGCGTCACCCGCGTCACCCGCGGCTCCCGCCGTCCGCGCCGTCACCTTCGCCGGCGCCGTCTCGCTCAGCAACTGCTCCGGCTCCGTCGTCCGCCTGCCCGCCTCCGAGGACGACGACCCGGCGCTGGTCATGTCCAACGGCCACTGCCTGGAGACCGGCTTCCCGGCGGCCGGCGAGGTCGTCGTGAACCAGCCCTCCAGCCGGTCCTTCGGGCTGCTCAACGCCTCCGGCACCCGCGTCGGCACCCTGCGCGCCAGCAAGATCGCCTACGCGACGATGACCGACACCGACGTCTCGCTGTACCAGCTCACCAGCACGTACGCCCAGATCCGCAGCAGCTACGGGATCAGCCCGCTCACGCTCAACAACACCCGCCCCACGGCCGGCAGCGCGATCACCGTGGTCTCCGGCTACTGGAAGCGGACCTACGCCTGCAACATCGACGGGTTCGCCTACCGCCTCAAGGAGGGGGAGTGGACCTGGAAGGACTCGGTCCGCTACACCTCCGCCTGCCAGACCATCGGCGGCACCTCCGGCTCGCCCGTCGTGGACAACGCCACGGGCAAGGTCGTGGCCGTCAACAACACGGGCAACGAGGACGGCGGGCGCTGCACCGACAACAACCCCTGCGAGGTCTCCGAGAACGGCACGGTGACGGTCCGCAAGGGCATCAACTACGCCCAGCAGACCTACCAGATCCCCGCCTGCTTCGGCGCCGACAACAAGCTCGACCTCGCCCGCAGCGGCTGCGTGCTGCCCAAGCCGTAGCCGTCGGCGGTCGGTCAGCGCGGGCTCCGGCGGACCGACCGCCCGGCCAGGACGTCCGTCCGGCGCCCGTCCTCCATCACGAACCGCCCGTCGACCAGCACGTACGGGATGCCCGTCGGAAGCCGGCGCGGCTCCTCGTACGTGCTGCCGGCCGCGACGGTCGCCGGGTCGAAGAGGACCAGGTCGGCCCGGTACCCCTCGCGGATCCTGCCCCGGTCGGGCAGCCGGAGCCGGGCCGCCGGGCGGGCGGCGAGGTGGGCCACGCACTCCTCCAGCGACAGCACGCCCAGCTCCCGCACGTAGTGGCCGAGGTAGTGCGGGAAGGTGCCGTAGGCCCGCGGGTGCGGCTTGCTGCCCTGGAGGATGCCGTCCGAGCCGCCGGTGTGGACGCGGTGCCGCATGATCGCCCGGACGTTCTCCTCGTGTCCGACGTGCTGGAGGATCGTCGGGGCCAGCCGGTCGGCCAGCAGCAGGCGCCGGGCGACCGTCCACGGCGTCTCGCCGCGCAGTCCGGCCGACTCCAGCACCGTGCGGCCGACGTACTCCGCCAGGGCCGGGTCGGTCACGCCGGAGATCTCGATGGTCTCCCACTCCACGGGCACGCCGTGGCAGCCGTCGGAGCCGGTCACCTCCAGGTGGTGGCGGATGCGCTCGGCCGTGCCGTCGTCGGACAGCCGCTTCAGGATCTGCTCCGGGCCGCCCTCGCCCGCCCAGCTCGGCAGCAGCGCCACCAGCGTCGTGCAGCCGGGGGTGTACGGGTAGGTGTCGAGGGTGATGTCGGCGCCGGCCGCCAGCGCGCCGTCCAGCAGCGTCAGCAGCTCGGGGGCCCGGCCCTCGTTCACGCCGAAGTTCATGGTGGCGTGCGCCAGGTGCAGCGGGCAGCCCGCCTCCCGGGTCAGCTCCACCATCTCCGCGTACGCCTCGAGGGCGCCCGCCCCGTAGGAGCGGTGGTGCGGGCAGTAGTAGCCGCCGTACGACGCCACCACGCGGCACAGCTCGGTCAGCTCGGCGTCCTGGGCGTACATGCCGGGCGTGTAGGTCAGCCCGGACGACAGGCCGACCGCGCCCTGTTCCATGCCCTCGGCGACCAGCCGGCGCATCCGCTCCAGTTCGGCCGGGGTCGCCTCCCGGTCCTCCCAGCCGACCGCGAGGGCGCGGACCGTGCCCTGGGGGATGAGATAGGCGGCGTTGACGGCGATGCCCCGGTCCAGGCGGTCCAGGTACTCGCCGACCGACCGCCAGTCGAAGTCGATGTCGTCCCCGGGGCCGTTCCACCCGGCGATGGCGCGGCGCACCTCGCCGAGGGTGCGGTCGTCGACCGGTGCGTAGGAGAGCCCGTCCTGCCCGAGGACCTCCAGGGTGACGCCCTGGGCCGCCTTCGCGCTGTGGTCCGGGTCGCGCAGCAGGGCCAGGTCGCTGTGCGCGTGCATGTCGATGAAGCCGGGGGCCAGCACCAGGCCCTCGGCGTCCAGCTCGCGCCGGGCCCGGGGGCGCTGGCAGCCGGCGGCCGCCGCCTCCTTGACGATCGACACGACGCGCCCGCCGTCGACGACCACGTCGGCGCGGTACGAGGGCTCGCCGGTGCCGTCGACGACGTCGGCGTCCCGGATGACCAGCTCTTCCACCAGGGCCTCCTCTAGAAGAACGTGCGGATGTAGTCGACGACCGTCCCGTCCGCCTCCGCGACCGGGATGAGCTGCCACTTGTCGAAGGACGTGCACGGGTGGGACAGGCCCATGCCGACCCAGTCGCCGACCTCCAGCTCCGCCTCCGGGGCGGTGCGCAGCCAGGCGTGCTGGTCGGACAGGCCCGTCACCGTGATGCCGTCCGCCGGACGCTCCGGGCCGCCGGACGCCGGGCGGACCGCCTGGGCGAAGGGCAGGTGGAGGTCGTAGGCCGCGTCGCGCTTGCCGGCGTTGGTGAAGGCCTGTCCGGGAGCGGGGCGGGAGACGACCTGGCTCCACAGGCGGAACGCGGGCTCCAGGGCGCCCTCGGCGGGGACGCGGTTGAAGGGGGTCAGCTCGCGGTAGTGCCCGTCGTCGTGCGAGACGTACGCGCCCGAGCGCAGCAGCTTCAGCACGGGCAGGGACAGCTCCGGGACCTCGGCGAACACCTCGGCCACCGCGTCGAACCAGGCGCTGCCGCCCGCGCTGAGCACGATCTCGTCCAGCCCGGCGAACCGCCCGGCCCCGTCGAAGTCCACGGCCAGGGCGACCAGCCGCCGCAGCCACGCGCGCACCCGCTCCGGGTCGGCGTCCGGCACCTCGCCCTCGTACCCGGCGAGACCGGCCAGCCGCAGCGTCGGCGCGGCGGCCACCGCGTCGGCGACCTCCGCGCACTCCGCCTCCGTGCGCACCCCGGTCCGGGCGCCCTCACCGGCGGCCAGTTCCACCACGACGTCCACCGGGCGGGAGGCTCCGGCGGCGCTCAGCGCAGCGTCCATCAGTGCGACGCCGCGGACGGAGTCGGCGTAGCAGACGAAGCGGAAGTCCGGGTCGGCGTCCAGCTCCGCGGCGATCCGGCGCAGGGCGGACGCGTCGACCAGCTCGTTGGCCAGGAAGATCCGCCCGATGCCGAAGGCCCGGGCCACCCACACCTGGTGCGGCACCGCGAGGGTGATGCCCCAGGCGCCGTGCTCGATCTGCCGGTGGAAGAGCTGGGGGGCCATGGAGGTCTTGCCGTGCGGGGCGAACGCGAGGCCGTGCCGGACCGCGTACGTCTCCATGAGCTCCAGGTTGTGCTCCAGGCGTTCGGCGGAGAGGGCCAGCACGGGGGTGGTGAAGCCGCCGGTGAAGAGGTTGCGGCGCTGGGCGGCCAGCTCGGCGACGGTCAGGCCGGCGGCGTCCGGCGGGAGGCCCTTGAAGCGGTGGTCGACGGGCTCGCCGGCCAGACGGGCGAGGGCTTCGGTGCCGGTGTCGAGGGCCATGGAGCCTCCCTGAAGTGGGTCGTTGCGTTCTGTGCAACGACCGTTGCGTATATCGCTCAGTGCTGTCTAACATCTCGGCCAACGCGGGGTCAACGGAGCCTCCGCCCGCGACAGGACAAGGAGCCCCACCATCGTGACCGCCGACGGACCCACCAGCACCACCCCCGACGTCGTGGACGTCGTCGCGCTCGGCGAGTCCATGGTCACCTTCCTGCCCTCCCGTCCCGGGCGCCTCGCCGACGTCCCCTCCTTCGACCGCGCCATCGGCGGTGCCGAGTCCAACGTGGCCTGTGTGCTGGCCGCGGCCGGGCACACCGTCCGCTGGGTCAGCGGGGTCGGCGCCGACGGCTTCGGCGACCACCTGGTCGAGGCGATCGGCGCGTACGGCGTCGACGTCTCCGCCGTCCGCCGCGACCCGGACCGGCCGACCGGCATCTACTTCCGCACCGCCGGGGACCGGGCCACCGACGCGCACGAGGTGGCGTACTACCGGGCCGGCTCGGCGGCCTCCGCGATGTCGGCCGCCACCCTGGACCTCGACGCCGTCCGCTCCGGACGCGTCCTGCACCTGTCCGGCATCACCGCCGCGCTCTCCGCCGACTGCCTGGACCTGATGCGCGAACTGACCGCCCGCCGCCCCGGCCGGCCCCTGGTCTCCTTCGACGTCAACCACCGCCCCGGGCTGTGGCGCGACGACGACGGCCCGGCGGTGCTGCTGGAGCTGGCCCGCGGCGCCGACCTCGTCTTCGTCGGCGAGGACGAGGCCTGGGGACTCGGCTCCCCCGAAGCCGTGCGCGCCGCGCTGCCCGAGCCGGAGCTGCTCGTCGTCAAGCAGGGCGCCACCGGCGCCACCGCCTTCCACGGGCCCCACGTGACCTCCGTCCCCGCCCTGCACGTCGACGTCGTCGCCGCCGTCGGCGCGGGCGACGCCTTCGCCGCCGGGTTCCTCTCCGCCACCCTGCGCGGACTGCCCGTGCGCGAGCGCCTGCGCCACGGCCACCTGATGGCCGCCGCCGCGCTCACCGTCCCCGGCGACCTCGCCGCGCCCCCCGCCCGCCACCACGCCGACCGCCTGGCCGCCCTCGGCGACGCCGCGTGGGGGAGACTGCGACTCGGCCCCGGCTGGACACAGGCCGGCGAAGGGGCCGACGAGGAGGTACGCACACCATGAGCCAGACCGTCGACCGCGCGCTCAGCATCCTGCCGCTGCTCGCCGAGGGCCCCGCCGACCTGGGCCGGGTCGCCGACCGGCTCGGCGTGCACAAGTCCACGGCGCTGCGCCTGCTGCGCACCCTGCACGAGCACGGCTTCGTCTACCGCCAGTCCGACCAGCGCTACCGCCTCGGCGCCCGGCTCATCGCCCTGGCCCAGGAGGCGATGGAGAACCTGGACGTCCGAGAGATCGCCCACAGCCACCTCGTACGCCTCAACGAGCAGTGCGGACACACCGTCCACCTCGCCGTCTACGAGGAGAACGAGGTCCTCTACATCGACAAGGTCGAGAGCCGCTACCCGGTCCGGATGTACTCCCGGATCGGCAAGCCCGTCGCCATCACCGTCGCGGCCGTGGCCAAGCTGCTGCTCGCCGACCTCCCCGAGAGCGAGCGCCGCGCCGTCGCGGAGAAGCTCGACTACCCCCTCTACACGGCCCGTTCGACGCCGAACGCCGACGCCTTCCTCACGGAGCTGGCCACGGTGCGCGAACAGGGCTGGGCCACCGACCTCGGCGGCCACGAGGAGTCCATCAACTGCGTCGCCGCGCCCATCCGGGGCGCCGACGGCCGGGTGGCCGCCGCGATGTCGGTCTCCGCGCCGAACGTCGTCGTCACCGCCGACGAACTCCTCACCCTGCTCCCGCTGGTGCGCCGTACGGCGGACGCCATCAGCGGCGAGTACTCCGGCAGGACCCCCGTGCAGCACCCCGAGCACCACCCCGAGAAGGACACCGTATGACCGACAAGACCGCCCTCACGCCCGCGACCCACACCGTCCCGCCGGCGAAGTTCTCGCACGGCGTCCGCAAGGGCAACATCCTCCAGGTCGCCGGCCAGGTCGGCTTCCTGCCCCACGAGGAGGGCAAGGCCCCCACCCCGGCCGGCCCCACCCTGCGCGAGCAGACCCTCCAGACCCTCGCCAACGTCAAGGCCATCCTCGAGGAGGGCGGCGCGAGCTGGGACGACGCGATGATGATCCGCGTCTACCTCACGGACGTCGACCACTTCGCCGAGATGAACGAGATCTACAACGCGTACTTCGCGGAGCAGGGCCTCACCCAGCCGCCCGCCGCGCGCACGACGGTCTACGTCGGTCTGCCCGCCGGACTCCTCATCGAGATCGACGCGCTCGCCGTCCTCGGCTGACCCGCTCCACCCCCGCCTGTCTGTGAACGGCACGGCGCCCCCCACCCACGGGGCGCCGTGCCGCGCTCCTCCCTGCCCGAAAGTCACATGTGTTTACGCAGAGGACCCCCGAATGTCCCACTTCTCCCTCCAGCTCGCCGCCTCCGAGACCCCACCGCACACCGGTGGCCTGCTCACCCTGATCGACGGCACGGCGGGCCTGCTGACCGTCGCCGCGATCGGCATCGCGCTGCTGCTCCTCCTCATCATCAAGGTGCGGCTCCAGCCGTTCGTCGCACTGCTCGCCGTCTCCATAGCCGTCGGCCTGCTCGCCGGCCTGTCGGTCACCGAACTCTTCGGCACCGTCCAGAGGTCCGACGCCGTCTCCACCATCGAGTCCGGCATGGGCGGCATCCTCGGCCACGTCGCCATCATCATCGGCCTGGGCACCATGCTCGGCGCGATCCTCGAGGTCAGCGGCGGAGCGGAGGTCCTGGCCTCCCGCCTCCTCGGCCTGTTCGGCGAGAAGCGCGCCCCGCTCGCCATGGGCCTGACCGGCCTGATCTTCGGCATCCCCGTCTTCTTCGACGTGGGCATCTTCGTCCTCGCGCCCATCGTCTACGCCGCCGCCAAGCGCTCCGGCAAGTCGATCCTGCTCTACTGCCTCCCCCTGCTCGCCGGCCTGTCGATGACCCACGCCTTCCTGCCGCCGCACCCCGGCCCGGTGGCCGCCGCCGGACTGCTGCACGTGGACCTCGGCTGGGTGATCCTCATGGGCGTCGTCTGCGGCATCCCGGCCGTGCTCGCCGCCTGGGCCTACTCCGCCTGGATCGGCCGCCGCATCTTCGTCCCCGTGCCGCAGGACATGGTCGAGGCCGCCGAGGAGGCCCGGCAGGCCGTCATCGACGAGCAGCGCAAGGCCGGCGTCGCGCCGCGCGAGACGCCGGTGCCGCTCGGCACGGTCCTCGGCATCATCGGCACCCCGCTGGTCCTCATCCTCGCCGCGACCTTCTCCTCCATCGCCCTGGACCCCTCCACCACCCGCTCGGTGATCGAGTTCTTCGGCAACCCCTTCGTGGCCCTGACCATCGCCCTGTTCCTCGCCTACTACCTGCTCGGCATCCGGCGCGGCTGGTCCCGCAAGTCGCTGGAGACCGTCTCGACGTCCTCGCTCAAGCCGGTCGGCAACATCCTGCTGGTGGTCGGCGCGGGCGGGGTGTTCGGCGCGGTCCTCAAGGCCAGCGGCGTCGCCCAGGCCCTCTCCGACACCTTCAACGGCGTCGGCCTGCCGGTGATCGTCCTGTCCTACCTGATCTCCCTCGTGCTGAGGGTCGCCCAGGGCTCGGCGACGGTCGCCATCGTGACGACCGCGGGTATCGTGGCGCCCCTGCTCGCCGGGGGAGACCACTCCCAGGCGTTCGTCGCGCTGGTCATCATGGCCATCTCGGCGGGCTCCATCTTCGCCTCGCACGTCAACGACGGCGGCTTCTGGATGGTGGCCAAGTACTTCGGCATCACCGAACGGGACACCCTGAGGACGTGGACCGTGCTGGAGAGCGTGCTGTCGCTGGGCGGCTTCGTGACGGCCGCGGTGCTCAGCCTGTTCGTCTAGGGCCCGCCCGGCGCGCCCGGGACCCGGCGACTCCCGCCCGCCCGACCCGGATCCGCCCGGAAAGAGCCCCGGGCCCGACCGGCCCGTGCGGTGCAATGGATGCACGGGGGGAGCACCGGATCGGGCTTGTGAGGGCGGAGGCGGCAATGGGAGTCTTGATGCCATGCCGCATCCCCCTCACAGGCTCGATCACGCCGCGGTGCTCGCCGAGGTGAGAGCGGTGCGGCGGGCCGGAGTCGTCAGGCTCCGCGGGCTGGACATCCCGGAGCTCTCCCGCATCGCCCGCGAACGGCTGGGAGCACCGGGGGAGTTACCCGGCCTCGCGGTCGAGCGGCTGCTCCGGGACGCCGTCGCCGGCATCGGCGGCGGCACCCTCCAGACCGCCGCCGAGTACACCCTCGGCCTCGCCCAGGGCACCCGCGACTGGCCGCCGGCCGACCGGCGCCGCCGGGCCGCCGAGGTCTACGGCGTCAGCGTCGAACGGTTCCGCAAACACCACGAGTTGATGGTGCTCGGGCAGATCACCGAGCAGATCCTCGGCCTCACCGCCACGACCGGCACCGCCACCGCCGACGGGGACGCCGACCCGGCCCCCGACCCGGCCGGCGACCGGGAGACGGCGGACCCCGGGCGGCACCTGCTCGCCCCCGTCCACCGCGTGATCAAGCCACGCGTCCACGACCGCGTCGTCCCCGTCACCCTGCACGTCCACTCCGTGGACCTCCTGCGCGGAGTCGACGTCGTCGTCTCCCCGTCCAACACCTACTTCGCGCTCCCCGCGCCCTACAAGGCCTCGGTCGCCGCGAACCTGCGCCGGGCCGCCGCCCGCACCGACGCCACCGGGGGAGTCGTCGAGGACCTCGTCCACGACGAACTGCGCGACTGGGCCGCGCGCCACGGCATCCCCGGCCGCGCGGCCCTGCCCGGCACGGTGGCCGCCACCTCCGCCGGCGCCCTCGCCGCCCAGGGCGTCCGCCGCATCTACCACCTCGCCGTGGCCGTGCCCCGCCCCGGCACCAACGACTACGACGTGCAGCCCGCCGACATCACGCGCGCCGTCGACCGGGCCTTCACGCTGCTCGCCGCCGAGTCCGCACGCCACGACCCGCCGCTCACCTCCGTCTGCCTGCCCCTGCTCGGCGCCGGCCGCGGCGGCCTGCCCGCCCTGGAGAGCTTCGGCGCGCTGTGGACGGCGGTGGAGGCCGAACTGGCCCGCGGCGCCCGGTGGGACATCCACCTGGTGATGCGCCGCCAGGCCCGCGCCGACCTGGTGGAACGGCTACTCACCGGGCGCCGCCCGTAGCCCACCGAACAGGCCGGGAGCGGCGCCCGACCCGGCGACCGGCAGACGACGACAAGGGGGAGCAGTGAATCCGTACGCCGTGCTGGCCGCGGCGGCAGCCGAATGGCACCGGCTGGCCGACCGCCTGACCGGACCCACCCGCGAGCGCCTCGCCGCCCTGCTGACCGTCGTACGCCACCGCGAGGTCGGCGAACCCGCCCGCCGCGGTGCCGCCGAGGAGGCCGTCGGGCTGCTCCGCCGGGCCCTGCCCGACGAGTTCGGCACCGCCGGACAGGCCCGGCTCGCCACCGGCACGGACAGCTCCACCGGCACCGACCCGTCCTACCTGGGCTTCCGCGCCGACGACCTCGCCGTGCTGCTCCTCGACGGGCACCGCATGGTGGGCCCCGTGCTCGGCCCCGTGCGCGACCGGCTGCTC
The DNA here is from genome assembly GCF_042724095.1 of Streptomyces sp. NPDC127100. Classification (NCBI taxonomy): domain Bacteria; kingdom Bacillati; phylum Actinomycetota; class Actinomycetes; order Kitasatosporales; family Streptomycetaceae; genus Streptomyces; species Streptomyces sp. NPDC127100. The sequence continues at coordinate 13,271 of NZ_JBHXFL010000036.1, read as the reverse complement.
GCCGAACCGGCCCTGGACCCGGCCACCGTGCTGCGCGACGGCGGCGACCCCTACGCCCGCGACCTGATCCGGCTGCCCGGACCCGGCGGACTGGCCCGGCTGCCCCGCTTCCAGTTCTCCGAGGGCTGCCTGCCCTGGCTGGTGGTCCTGGAGGTCAACGCCCTCCTCGACGCCGCCCGCGACCCCTGGGGCGCCGCCGATTGGTGGCTGGCCGGCAACGCCTGGCTCGGCACCGCCCCCGCCGCCCTCCTCGGCACCGGACAGGAGCGCCGGCTCGCCGACACCGCGCGCCTGCTGATGGAGGACGTGTGACCGTACCGACCGCGCAGCACGAGGAGGCAGACCCGCCGTGCCCAACTACCGGCCGCCCGAGCACCTGACGGGCACCCCGGCCAAGGCGACGCTCGCGCAGGGCACCCTGCTGCACCGCGTCCACGCCCTGCACCGCAACGCCACCGCCTTCAACCCGCAGCCGGCGCACTGCCTCTACGGCGGCGGGCGCTTCGACGCCACGCCCTGCGACCGCTACGGCTACCTCTACGCCGGCACCACCCCGGCCGCCGCCGTGTGCGAGACGCTGCTGCGCTCCCTGCCCTTCGACCCGGCGGGCGGCCCGCGCCTGGTGCCCGGCGTCGCCGTCGCCCGGCGCGGCCTGAGCACCCTGCGGCTGGCCACCGACCTCACCGTCGTGTCCCTGATGACCGCGCAGGACCTCGCCGGAGTACGGCAGGACGGCTGGCTGACGCAGACCGAGGCACAGGACTACGCCTACACCCGGGACTGGGCGCACTGGATCCGCCGCCACACCGACCCCTGGGCGCAGGGCTTCGTCTGGGCGTCCAAGCGCGAGCCCGGCGACCGGACGGTGGTCCTCTTCGGCGACCGCTGCCCGCCCGGCGCCCTAGAGGCGCTGCCCGGCCACACCGTCGACTTCGCCACGTCCGACGGGCGGCGCCACCTCGACTCCGTGCTCCAGCCCTACCACGCGCAGCTCGCCCCCCAGTAGAAGGCCCGCACCGTGCCCGACACCCCCGTCTCCCCCGAGGAACTCGCCGCCGAACGCGAGCGGACCCTCGACGCGCTCGGCCGGCTGCCCGCCGACGACCCCGACGTGCCCGGCATGTGCGCGTACGTCGGCGAACTCAGCTACCGGCTGCACCACCTGGACGCCGCCGACCCGGAGGGCGAGGACCTCGACCTGGCCCTGGAGGGCTTCGAACGCGCCTTCCGCAGGCCCGGCACGGAGCCCGTCTGGCACGCCTGGCGGATCCTGTACGGGCACCTGCTGGCCGTCGCGTACGACGAGTCCCAGGACCTCGAACTCCTGCACCGGGCACGGGAACTGCTGCGGACCGGCGTGGACGGCCTCGACCCGGACGCCCCGGACGCCCCGGACCACGAGGACGTCCGCCTCCTAGGCCGCCGCCTCCTCGCCAACTGCGCCAAGGAGCGCTACGTGCGGCGCGGCGAGGACGACGACCCGGGGGCGCTGCTCGACGACGCGGTGCTCCGCCACGCCGACGCCCTGGACGACGCGACACCCGGCGACGAGGACGAGACCGAGCTGCACGTCTCCCTCGGCTTCCTGCACCTCCAGTGCGCCGAGCTGCGCGCCGACCCCGGCGCCGCCGCCGAGTCGGCACGCCACTACGCGGCGGTCCTCGACGCCGGCCCGCCGGGCGTCGATCTGCCTCACGTCCGGCACAGCCTGGGCCTGGCCCTGCTGCTGCGCGGCCGGGCGACCGCCGACCGGGCCGTGCTGGAGGCCGCACGGGACGCCTTCACCACGGCCCTCGCGGAGCTGCGCCGGGCCGGCCGGACCGGCGCGGAGGAACCCGACTGGGCGTTCCGCTCCGAGGCCGACGCCGTCTTCGTCCGCGCGCTGTTCTGGAGTTCGTGGCGGGACAACGGCCAGCTGGCCGCCGCCGAGGTCGAGCTGCGCGACCTGCTGGCCCGGCCGGACGCCGAGGAGCAACTGTCGCCCCAGTACCTCGACGTGTTCGGCCGGCTCCTGTACGAGCGGGCGGCCGACCGCGACGACGACGCCGGCCGGGAGCGGGGCATCGCCCTCGTGAGGCAGGCCCTGACCCGGTGGGAACCGGCCCGCGACGGCGACATCACCGCGACCGCGTTCTTCCTCGCCGCGTTCCAGCAGTCCCGCTACTCCCTCGACCCCGACCCGCGGCGCCTCCACGACGTGCTGGAGGCGACCGGGCGGCTGCTGGAGCGGCCGTCCACCGACTCGGACATCGGCCGGATGGCGCGCCTGCTGGACGGCTGGGCCCGGTACATGCTCGCCGACCGCGGGATGCTGCCGGAGACCGACGGACACCCCGAGGGCCTGGATCCGGCGGCCCTCAGGCAGGCCACCGACGGCATGCTCGACGACTTCCAGGAGGGCCGGTCCTTCGTCGACTTCGGCGAGGACGAGTTCCTGCGCGGCATCGGCCGGGACATGACGTCGCCGCGCGTCCGCGCCGAACGCGTCGCCTGGCAGCTGGAGCAGTTCCGCTCCGCCGAGCCGGGCGGCGAGGCCCGCGCCCAGGCCGCCGCGATGCTCCTGAGCAACCTCCCCGTGATCGACCCCGAGGGCGACCTGCTCGGCCCCGACGTCCGGCGCGAGCTGACCGAGGCCGTGCTCCGGCGCGCCGAGACCGACCCGGCCTGGGCCGGCCGGGCGCACGCCGTCGTCGGCATGGCGCGCCTCCACGAGGAGACCAGCTCCGGCACCGGCGCCGGGCTGGACGAGGTCCTCGCCCACTTCGACCGGGCCGAGGAGGCCGGCGGGCGCGACGACTACGGGCTGGCCCTGGCCCGGTTCATGGCGCGGACCCAGCGGGGCCAGACCCGCGGCGGAGCGGACGACATGGAGGAGGGGGCGGCCGTGTGGCGGCGGCTGCGGGACGACCCCGGCCTGCCCGCGCACGTGCGCCGCACTCTGGACCTCCAGCAGGCGGGCTTCGACGCGCACACCGCCGTCCGGCGCGGGGACCTGGCCGCGGCGGACCGGCACATCGCGGCCCTGACCGAGGGGCACGCCGCGATGTCGGCCGAGGACCCCTCCCGGATCGAGGTCCTCACCGCCCTGGAGAACGTGCGCGACGCCCGCGACGTCCTCGCGGACAACCTGGGCGCCGCGCCGCTGCCCCCGCTCGCCGGCCGTCCCGGCGCGGCCGAACTGCGGCGCGAGGCCAAGCGCCTGCCGCGCGACCACCGTGCCTGGGTGCTCGGCGACAACGGCATGCGGCGCTTCATCCGGGCCACGCGGGTGCACGACGGACCGGGCCTGCTGGAAGCCATCGGCCTGCTCCAGGAGGCCCACGACCTGTCCACGGAGGGCGGCGACGACCGCCTGCGCTACGCCTACGCCCTCGGCGTCGCCCACTGCGCCCTGTCCACGCTCCAGTTCGACCGGCTGCACAGCCGCGAGCGGCTGGCCAAGGGCATCACGTTCCTGGAGGGCACCCTGGAGGAGGCGGGCGGACCGGAACACCGCCTGTACGCCGAGATCGGCCTCGCCCTGGCCCGGGCCTACCGCACCCGCGACGCCCTCCACCGGCGCGACCGCGCCACCGCCCGGCGCGTCGGCCTGTCCTGCCTGCGCGGCCACGCCTGGGCGGCGCTGCTCCAGTCCGGCACCGACCACGCCGCGCTGGCCGCGGCGCAGGCGACCGGGGCGGCGCTGGAGGTCGCCGGCTGGTGCCTGCGGGACAACCGACCCGAGGAGGCCCTCCAGGCGCTCGACGCCTGCCGCGGCCTCGTCCTGCACGCGGCCGTCACCTCGACGACCGTGCCCGCCCTGCTGACCGCGGCCGGCCGGGACGACCTCGCCGACGAGTGGCACTCCAGCGGCGCCGGTGCCGCCGAGCACCCCGAGGACCCCCTCGCGGCCGCCCAGCCGCCGCCCAGCGTGCCCAGTTCCCTGCGGCGGCGGGTGTTCGCCGCGCTCACCGCCGGCGACGCCCCGAGCGCGGCCCAGCTCCTCGACCCGCCCGCACCGGAGGAGATCGGCCGGGCCCTGCGCGCCGTGGACAAGGACGCCCTGGTCTACCTGGTCCCGGCCGGCGACGACGTCCCCGGCACCGCCCTGGTCGTCACCTCCTCAGGACAGGTGCACGCAGTACCGCTCCCCACGCTCAGCCAGGAGGCGGCCCCGCTCACGGCGTACACCCCGGCGTCCCAGGGCCCGGCCCGCGCCGAGGAGGCCGGGCCCGACCGCGTCCTCGGCCGCGACATGGGTCCCGCGCCGGATCACACCCCCGGTGCCGGTGGCCGGCCCGGGGACGCGCAGGCCCGGCTGCGGGAGCAGCTCGACCGGCTGTGCGGCTGGGCCTGGCACGCCGCGATGCGGCCGCTGCTGGAGGCGTTCCAGATGCCGGGCGGACGGCCGCCGCGCCTGGTGCTGGTGCCGATGGGCACGCTCGGGCTCGTACCGTGGCACGCCGCCTGGGAGCCCGGCGGGCCCCGCGGCCGCCGCTACGCCCTCCAGGCCGCCGAGATCTCCTACGCCGCCTCGGCCCGCCTGCTGTGCCAGGTCGCGGCCCGTCCCGCCGTACCGCGCACCGGCCCCGCGCTCGTCGTCGGCAACCCCACCGGGGACCTGCTCTACGCGGGTGAGGAGGCCGACGCCGTGCAGCGCGTCTTCTACCCGCACGGCCGCTTCCTCGGCCGCCGGTCCACCGCTGCCGCGAGCCCGACGGACGGCGCGGGCACGCCGCGGGAGGTACTGGACTGGCTGCGCGGTGCCGCGGCCGACGGGGGCGGCGTGCTGCACCTCGCCTGCCACGCCGCCGTCGCCGCCAACGCCCGCCGCAGTGCCTATCTCGCCCTGAACGGCGGCAGGCTGGCGGCGGAGGAGCTGACCGACACGGCCGGCGGGCGGAACCGCCGGCTGTCACTGGTGCTGCTCGCGGCCTGCAGCAGCCACGTGTCGGGGCGTGGCCTCAACGAGGCGTTCAGTCTCTCCACCGCGTTCCTCGTGGCCGGCGCGGACTCGGTCGTCGGCTCGCTGTGGCCGGTCCCGGACGAGGCGACCTCGGTGTTGATGTTCCTCACCCACCACTTCCTGCGCACCCACGGCGAGCCCCCGGCGAAGGCGCTGCGCCGCGCCCAGCTGTGGATGCTGGACCCCGGCCGGGAGCTCCCAGACGACCTCCCCCCGGCCCTGGCGGCCCGCTCCCGCCGCATCGACTCGCACGACCTGACCGCCTGGGCCGGCTTCACCCACCTGGGCCGGTGACCGGCTCGGCCGCCCCGTCCGGGACGAGTGTGCGCAGCGGCACGGTGAGCGTCGTCCACCGTCCTGGGGCCGTCCCGGGCGCCGGTCCCAGGTCGCGCGGGGTCGGGCCGGTGTGCGGGCCCCACGCGGGCAGTTGGAAGGGCAGGGTGTTCAACTCCCGTTCGGCGACGATCAGCTTGAGCCAGTCCCGGACGTGGGCGCCCGGCGTCACCGGCATGTGGCGCGGCAGGGTGAGGTGCACGGGCTTGCCGTCCAGGGCGTGACCCGTGCGGCCGGGGCCGATGAAGTGCCCCGGGTACAGCAGGGAGTGGCAGGCGTAGCTGTCCGTCAGGTCCAGCAGCAGGCACCACAGGGTGCGGTCGGGCGAGCGGTTGTGCAGCCGGATGGACACCCGGGGCTCCTGAGGCCCGTCCGGACCGGACGTGTACCGGCAGACGATCTCCCCACTGCCGTCCGGCAGCAGCACCTCGCCCGGCGCCGCGTTCCACGGTGCGATCTCCACGCGGACCAGGCCGTCCAGCGGAGAGGGCCGGGGGGTGAGGTCCCGGATCTCGTGCCAGCGCGCCAGGTGTTCCAGGCAGCGGGCCACCCGCGTGGCGTCGCCGCGGTCCTCGTACGGCAGCGGCGCGGTGAACGGCGTCCCGTCCCGCCGCTCCACGTGCGCGGCCCCCTCCGCCACCCGCACCCGGAGATCCACGACGGCCGCCTGCCCGGGCCCGTCGAGCACCCGCAGCAACGGCGACGGCGCCACCGCCTCGGCCAGCTCCCGCACCGCCCCGGCGGGCCCCTCCAGCCGCACACCGCCCGGCGCCAGCGCGAGCGCCGAGACCGCGACGGGGTAGACCTGGCTCCGATCGGGCACCCAGCCCACCGGATCGACGAGCGTCCGCTCCGTCCGCACGTCCCGGGCCCGCACGACGAGCCCGCCCCCGCCCGGCCCGGGCGTCACGTCCGTCCCGGCCCCGCCCGGCCCGGTGTCCTCCGCCGTCGGGGCCGGCACCGCGAACTCCGTCCCGTCGGTTCCCTCCCGCAGTCCGTGGGCCGTGCCGCAGTCGACCTCCCAGCCGTCCGGGCCGTACCGCAGCAGGTGCGCCGCCGCCGGCGCCGGACGGGGGCCGACCGGGCCCAGGAACGGCTGGTCCGCCGGGCCGCCCGGCGCGTCCGGCAGGAGCACCGGCTGCTGCTCCCGCCCGGCGCGCGCGACCCGCGCGGCGGCGGCCGCCAGCAGGTGCCGGCAGGTGGCGTCCGGACCCGCGGCACGCGCCGCGCCGATCAGGGCGTGGGTGAAGACACCGTGCTGCCGCCCGTCGAACCAGTCCTCGTACGACGGCTGGTTCAGCCGGCTCGCCGCCATCAGCAGATGCCCCCCGGGCGCCTCCGCCACCGCCTGGCGCGCGGCGGCACCCTCCGCCGGAAGCTTCCACGCGGGGCTCGGCGGGGCGTAGCGCAGTCCCGCCCGCCGGGTGGCGCCGCCCGAGTGGCAGCAGTCCAGCACCGCCGTGACCTGGGCGCCGCCCGCCGCGACGCGGTTCAGCAGGGCACCGAGCCGCTTGTCGAGCAGCGGGCCGTCCACGCACAGCACCGCCTGGTTCAGGCCGGTCGCCTCGACGAGCAGGTCCGCCCCCGTGGCGGGCACCTGCGTGCCGTGCCCGGAGAACCACAGCAGCGCCGTGTCCCCGGGACCCGCCTCCCCCAGCCGGCGTGACACCGCGTCCTCCACCGCGGCCACGGTCGCCGCACCGTCCAGCAGCACGGTGACCTCGGCCCGGCCGCCCGCGAGGTCCGCGACCAGCCGGCGTGCCTCGGCGATGTCGTTGCCGCAGCCGGTCAGCGCCGGCGCCACCTCCGCCGGATAGGCGTCGACTCCCACCAGGAGCGCATGGATCTTCCCCATGCCGGAGAGTCTGTCAGTGCGCCCCGCCCCGCGCCGCGCGAACGCGATGACCGAACCGGGTCCATTCCGGGCGTGTTCCGGTCACCGTCAGGTCATTCGGTGATTGGAGTCGCGCTCTTGACGGAACGTCATTACGCTTCACTTCCCGTGCATCACGCAACCGGTCCTCCGGTGCGCGCCACCCATGACTCTCGGGGGACACCATGGGGTACGCAGAACACCCACGTCGCATCGTCCGGCCCGGACAGCAGGGGCCGCAGGGACAGTCCGCCCGGCCCCTGTCGTCACCGGGCGCGGGCCGCCGCCTCGTCGGCGACCTGGGCACGCCCCGGCGCCAGGCATCCGGCACGCCCGGCCCGGACGTGACCCGCCTCGAGCTGTACCGGCCGCGCCCGCGGGAACTGCGCGACGCCCTGCACCGGCTGGACGCGGGACTGGACGAACAGGCCTGCCGTTCACTGGCCGAGTGGATCCGCGAGGAGTACACGACCACGTACGGCGCGGTCCCGCTCGGCTTCGTCGCCCGCTGCTACCTCGGCCCGCCCTACGTGGACCACCAGCTCAACCTCTTCGGCGTCATCGTGCGGCACTTCGCCCCCGCCGAGCCCATGCCCGCCCCGTACTCCTCGGCCCGGATGCTGGCCCGCTCCGGCGGCTACGCGTACGTCGAGGTCTACAGCGACGGGCTGATCCTGCCGGTCCTCGAGGACGGCACGGTCGTACGGCCCTGACCCGCCCCGAGAAGAACGCCGGTCCCCGAAAGCCCCGCACGTGAACGGAGTTCGCGCATGTCCGAGGTCGACTACGCACTGCACCGCAAGGTGCAGGAGGTCAGCAACCTCGTCGTCAGACTCACCGAACAGGTCGGCTCGGTGTCCGGCCAGGTCTCCACGGTCGAGGCCGCCCAGCAGCAGGCCCGCACCGAACTCCAGGAACTGCGGGACGAGTTCCTCGCGTTCGTGCGGCAGGCCGAGACGACGGCCAACGTGCAGCGCGCCGAGACCCGCATCGGCGTCATCGAGGACAAGATCGACCACCAGTTCGGCCACCATAAGACGGTCCGGCGCACCGCCGTCGGCATGCTCCAGGCCTTCGACGTGGGCCTCGTCTCCGAGGACAACGTCCGCATGGTCAGCGACCAGCTGATGATCCAGACGCCCCGCTACTGGCTGGCGCCCGCCCTCGTCGCCCTCGCCTCCTGGTCGGCCGACGACCCGGGGCTGTGCGAGCGCGCCGTCGACGAGGCGTTCCGCCGCTCACCCGACCGCACCGCGCTGTTCTTCGCCCTCGTCCTGCGCCGCCAGGGACGCCGCGAGGGCGCGGTGCGCTGGCTGCGGCACTACCTGCTGGCCCAGGACCCGACGTCGCTCGGCCGCGAGTTCGCCGTCATCCTGGAGGCCATCGCCCAGGGCGCCTTCGGCGTCGTCGGCCGCGACCTGCTGGACCGCACCCTCGCCGAATGGCGCGCCCACCTGGCGGGCAGCGCCGACGCGCAGGCCCGGCAGGTCAAGCGCTGGCGCGACGAGATCGCGGCCCTGCGCGGCCCGTCCGCTCAGCAGGAGTTCCCGCGGCTCGCGGCCGTCTCGCCCCAGTGGGGACAGCTCGACGGGGTGCTCTCCGGCGCCCGCGGCCAGCAGCTCCTGCTGGACAAGTACCGGGCCGTCCTCGACCGGGAGTTCGCGCCCTCCGACCGCATCGAGGACGCCGTCGACGACATCCTCGACCGCCTGGTCTCCGAGTACGACAACGAGGAGCTGCCGCTGCGCCGCGACCTCGCCTTCAACCAGGCGGTCGTCGACCACGACGGCGACCTCGACTCCGCCCGCCGGACCGCCGACGCGGACGCCGCCTCGTACGAGGAGACCCTCGACTACCTGACCGTGCAGACCACGGCCGCCCTCAACCCGGAGGCCATCGGCACCTCGCCGGCCACACAGCGCCTGGCGGTCGCCGCCTGCCACGAGTGGTTCCAGCATGCCCACGCCGGGCACACCCGCGACTACCGGGCGGCCATGCCGCAGGACGTCCAGGCGCACTTCGACACCGCGTACACCGTCGCCGCCCAGTCCTTCCGGCTGCCGCCCTGGACCGGCTCCTTCACACAGCCCCTGGCCGTCCTGGAGAAGTCCCTCGCCGACCACTGGGACCGGCACATGACCCCCTTCATCGACGCGCTCGGCTACCCGTGGGTGAAGAAGGCCGCGCCCCTGGCCGCGGTGGTGATCGGCATCCTGCTGATCGTCACCCAGGCGAGCGTCGGCTTCGGGCTGGGCGCCGCCGCGGTCGTCGGCGCCGTGTGGGGCCTGGTCCTGTACAACGGCGCCCAGGCCGCCCGGCGCAACCAGGACACCGCCCGCCAGGCCCTCGAAGCGGCCAGGACCGAGTCCCTGCACGCCCTGCGCGGCGCCTCCGCCGAACTCACCGACTGGTACGAGAAGTTCCGCGCCGCCGACCAGGTGGAGGCCAGGGTCCGCGAACTGATCGCGTCCCTGCGGACCACGGACGGACCGGCCTCACCGTTCGAGGGCCGCACCGTACGCCAGGAGGACGAGACCCGATGAGCACCCCGAGCACCCCCAGCACCCCGCCGGCCGGCTCCCCGGCCCCGCCCCCGCCCCGCACGTCCCCGGACGCGTCCCCGTGGGCGGGCTCCGCCGACGCCGGGCGGACCCAGTCCTCCCCGTGGGGCGCCGTGCGCCGGCCGCGGCAGGAGCGCGTCACCAGCAGGCTCCGCAAGCTCGTCGAGGGCCTGCCCGACTGGGAACCGCTGCCGCCCGGCGAGACCCTCGTGCGCCGCCCCGGGAGCAACGCCCCGTGAGCGGCCTGTGGGGCGACGGCGGCGCCTACCAGGCCTGGGCCGACTTCCTGCGCCGCTGGGCGGCCCGCGAGCCCGTCGACCCGGCCGCCCTGCCCGCCCTCACCGACGAGCACTACGACGCGGCCACCTGGGTACGGCTCGGCACCCACCTCACCAGCTCGATCAACACCCGCCTCGGCTCCTGGGCCGACGCGCTGGTGCGGGCCCTGGATCAGGCACGCGACGAGTTCAGCTACGGCCGCGAGCTCACCCAGGCCCGCGCCGGACTGCGCGAGGTGCGCGCCCTGGCCGCCCACCCCGGGCTGCCCGAGTCCCTGCGCACCGAGCTGCTCCGGCTCGTCGACCAGCAGATCCCGCACGTGCAGGAGCAGCTGGAGCACCAGCTCGCCGAGGAGGAGCGCCGCGGTGCCGACCGGCGCCTGCTGGAACGCCGCCGCCGCACCCTGCGCGACAACGCCCTCACCGGTGTCCTCGCCGCGCCGCCGCCGGCCACGCCGACCGTGCCCGACCCGTGGGCCGCCGACGTCCCCGGCAGCCCGCCCCGGCGCCGGATCGTGCCCGGCTGAGCCCCCGGGGCCCGCCCGCACGCACGAGCCCCGCCCGCTCCGGAACGCGCACCCCGCCCACCCTCGCCCCGAAGGCCGTACCCCGTATGTCGAACTACGCCGAAAGCCTCACCCACCTCGACAGCTACATCTCCGCCCGCGTCCCGGTCATCGCCATGCGGACCATCGAGCAGCAGCGCGCCCTGCGGCTGCTGAGGGAGGCGGCCACGCAGTCCCGGCGCAGCAACATGCCGTTCTGGATCTACACCCGCGCCACCGGCCTGCGCGACCTGCGGACCAACGCCTCGGTCCAGGACGACCGTTCGCTCACCGGCGCCATGGACTTCGCCGCCACCCAGTTCGGCAGCCGCGCCAACGCCACCGTCGTCTTCGTCGACCCGGACGAGCTCGAGTCCGACACCCCGGTCACCCGGCACTTCGCCGAGCTGGCCCGCCTCGCCGACAGCAACATGGGCAGCATCGTGATCATCACCGACACGCCCGTCTGGAGCGGCCTCCAGCGGCTCGGCATGAGCCTCAGGCTCGACCTGCCGGACTCCGAGGAGATGTACGCCATCCTCAGCGGCTTCCTCGGCGACCACCACGGGCACATCCCGATCGAGTGGACCGAGGAGGACGCCCGCCGCGCCGCCGAGTTCCTCAGTGGCGTCACCGAGGCGGAGTGCGTCAACCTGATGGCGACCATCGCCGCCAAGGGCGCCATCCTCAAGGAGGACGTCCTCGGCCTCGCCCAGGCCAAGGACCGCATCTTCAGCGACCTGACCGGCCTCGAACGCGTCCAGCTCCGCGACAGCGACTACGCCGTCGGCGGCCTCGTCGGCCTGCGCACCTGGCTGCGCCGCAAGAACGACATGATCTCCCGCGACCTGCGGCAGACCGCGCTCCGCCCGCCCCGCGGCGTCCTGCTGGTCGGCGTCCCGGGCTGCGGCAAGTCCCTCTCCGCCAAGGCCATCGCCCACGAGTGGCGGCTGCCGCTGTACCGCCTCGACATGGCCAGCATCCACGGCAAGTACCTCGGCGAGTCCGAGGGCCGCTTCCGTGAGGCGCTCGCCATGGCCGACCGGGTGGCGCCCTGCATCCTGTGGATCGACGAGATCGAGAAGGGCCTCGCCGGCCGCGACGACATGTCGGGCGTGCCGCAGCGCATCATCGGCCAGTTCCTGTACTGGCTCCAGGAGTCCCAGTCCCGCGCCTTCGTCGTCGCCACCGCCAACGACATCCGCAGCCTGCCGCCCGAACTGCTGCGCAAGGGCCGCTTCGACGAGCTGTTCTTCGTCGACCTGCCCGACGCGGAGGACCGCCGGGAGATCCTCGGCATCTACTACCGCCGCTACCTCCAGGCGGAGCCGGAACCGGAGCTGCTCGGCCGCCTCGTGGACCTCTCCGAGGGCTTCGCGGGCTCCGACATAGAGGCCGCGCTGCACAGCGTCGGCGAGGAGGCCCTGTGCCGCGGCGGCGTCGCCAACCTCAAGGACTCCTTCGTCCTCGACACGTTCGCCGACGTACGGCCGCTGAGCGTGAGCAACCCCGAGCAGATCGAGGAGATCCGCGCCTGGGGCCGCGAGCGGGCGGTGCCGGCCGGCCGCGGCGCGGTGACTCCGGTGCCGGGCGACGGCGCGCGGACGCGGCGGATCGTCTTCATGGACGAGTGACGGGTGCGGGGCCGGCCGACGCACAACTGTGACGTGCGGGAACGCGGGTGACCGGTGGACCGGCTGTTCCCGGCACAGGAATGTCGTCCATACTTCCGCCGTGGAGCAGCGCATAGGTTCGAGCAGCAAGCCCCTGGAAGGCGCCGGTTTCGACCCGGCCTTCATCCCCGGGCTCACCTCGCCCGTGTCCGGTGAGCCGGAGGAAGCGCAGCCGGAGGAGGTGGAGGAGAAGCCACCCGCGTCCGCGGAGCCCGCCGACGACCCGGCCACCGCCGAGGAGTCCGGCACCGGCGACGCGGCGGCGGCCGGCGCCGATGAGGCCCCCGACGGCCCGGTCTTCGAGGCGTCCGACCGCCGCGCCCGCATCGTCGCCGACCACAAGGGCGTACGCCTGGCCCTGGACGACCAGGCGTGCGAGTTCCGCTGGGACGAGATCGGCGCCGTGGAGACGGAGACCGGCCGCTTCGGCAAGCGGTTCACCGTCACGGTGCACACGCCGGACCGCCGTTGGTACCCGATCGAGATCGAGGCCACGTCCCGCGGTCGCTTCAAGGAGTGGGAGTCGGCGCTGGACGAGGTCCTCGACGCGTACTTCGAGGACGGCGAGCCGGAGCCCGCGGCGAAGGGCGGCGAGCCGGAGAACGGCCCTGAGAACGGCCCCGAGGACGAGCCGGAGAACGGACCGGAGAGCGACTCGGAGAGCGACGCGGACGGCGAGGGGCGCAGGGCCGGGGCCTCCGCCGAGTAAGCGCATCGCGTGAAGATCCCCGCACGCCCTCTTGCCCCACCGTCCGCTTTCCGCTTCCTTGACTCGCATGGCGGACACCACGGGCAACACTCGGGACACCGGTGCACCACTTGAGTCGGGGGCCGGACCGGCTCCGCGCAGGGCCGGCTGGCGCCACATCGGGCCCGGCATCGTCGTCGCCGCGACCGGTGTCGGCGCCGGCGACCTCGTGGCCACCCTCATCGCGGGCAGCAACTTCGGCTACACGCTGCTGTGGGCCGCGATCGTCGGCTGTCTGGTGAAGATCTCCCTCGCGGAGGCGTGGGCGGCGGGGAGGGGGCGCCCACGCAGCCCCCGGAAATCGGGGTCGGGGAG
>NZ_JBHXFL010000035.1:0-75959 GCF_042724095.1 Streptomyces sp. NPDC127100 | reverse complement strand
CCAGCACGCCGGCCACCTGCCGGCGCACCACCTCGCGCGCACGCGCGGGAAGCGCGGCGACGTCCGTCCGCTCCAGGGCGCCGAGTACCTGGTCGGCCCCCTCGTCGCACGGGGCCGTCTCGCTGAGCACCTCGTAACCGTCGCGAACCGCCACCCGCAGCCGGAGCCCGTCGGCGCCGGCGTGCACGGCGGTGGCGACGACCAGGGGCGGCGGACCGCCGGCTTCGGCGGACTCCTTGTGGTAGCCGCTGGCCGCGGGGGTGCGCCAGTGCAGGGCCAGCAGCAAGTGACGCTTGGCCAGCACCTCGTTCAGGTCGGTCCCGTAGACACCGTCCGGGCCCAGTACGGTGGCGTCCGCGTCCAGGACGAGGGCCGCCGGCAGCAGACAGCGCAGGCTGCTCCCCACGAGGTTGCCCCCGACCGTGGCCGTCCGGCGCACGGCCCCGGTGCCGATGGAGCCGGCCGCCCGGCGCAGCACCTCCGGCACGCGGTCGTCGATACGGTTCAGCACCACGGCACCGCCCAGCGTCCCGGGCCGGACCACGGTCGCCTCCGGGACGTGGCGCAGCGACACGGCCCGGTCCGGGAAGCCGTCCCGCTGCCACGTGGCCCACACGAGCGTCGCCCCGCCGACGGGCACCGCCCCGTCGGCCATGCACTCCTGTGCCTCGGTCACGGACGTGGGCAGACGCAACAGCACGGCGATCGACCTGCTTTCCCGGGAAGTCGGCGGTCGGACGGCGGGCACCCCCGCCGCGTGAGCACGGTCCTGCCGTATTCTCCGCAGCACCACAGGGGCGCGTACAGGGCTCATGCGCGGTGGACGTGCGCCCTTCGCGCGCCGAAGCGCTCGCGGGCCGTCGAGCGCGGCCGGCCGGGCCGGCACGCGCGGGAACGGCACCGGCGCGACGACCCGCTCACCGGTCGTCCCGCCCCGTCGCGCGCTCCGGTGCGACACCCCCCGGACAGGTGCGTGGCCCCGGCAAGTACCGTCGTGGCCCGGTGGGAGGGGATCCGGCCGCGGGCGTCGCCGGCCACGCGGGCGGCCCGTCCGCGCCGACCCGCCGCACCGTCAGCCCGGAAGGTGAGCCCTCTTGAGCACCGGCAGTTACTTCGAGCCCATCGACGAGCACCGCTACAAGCCCACCGGTCACGCGGGCGGCGCGTGGGACCCCGACGAACAGCACTTCAGCCCGCTCGGCGGTCTCGTCGTGCACGCCGTCGAGCGCCATCTGGCCGCGCGGCCCGCCACCGGTGCGCTCCTGTCCCGGATCAGTTTCGACATCCTGGGCCGGCTCGCCCTCGACGAGTGCGAGATCCGGGTGGAGACGCTGCGCCCCGGCCGCACCATCGAACTCGTCGAGGCCGTCGTCCGCATCGCCGGACGCCCCGTCGTGCGGGCCCGCGCCTGGCTCCTCGGCGCCGGGGACACCACCGCGGTGGCCGGCGGCGGCGCCGCGCCGCTCGCCCCGCCGCACACGCTCGAGTCCTGGCCGATGAGCTCCGCGTGGCCCGGCGGGTACGTCGCCTCGCTGGACGTCCGGCCGCAGGGGCCCCCGCGGCCGGGCCGCGCGACGGCCTGGATCTCCACCGGCCTCGACCTGGTCGCCGGGCGGACCGTGAGCCCGCTCGCGTCCTACGTCGCGCTCGTCGACACGGCCAACGGCATCGCCGCGCGGGAGTCACCGGCCGCCTGGATGTTCCCCAACGTCGACCTCACCCTCCACCTCCACCGCCGGCCCGAGGGCCGCTGGACGGGGCTGGACACCACGGTCGTGTTCGGCCCCACCGGCCAGGGCATCACCAGCACCGTCCTGCACGACCTGACCGGGCCGGTCGGACACGCCCAGCAGATACTCACCGTCCGCCCCCAGCCACCGGGCGGCGGCAGCTGAGGCGGGCGGCGCGGCGCTGCCCGCGGGCTGGGGCAGGCGGGTGAAGGCGGGCCCGATCCGTCGGCCTGCCCCGCCTCCGGGGGAAGGGTGGGACACATGCGCGCACTCGTCGTCAACTGCACCCTCAAGCCGTCGCCACAGCCGTCCAACACCGAGGCGCTGGCCGCCACGGTCATCGCGTCCCTGAAGGGACACGGCGTCGAGGTGGACGTCGTACGGGCCGTGGACCTGAGGCTGAAGCCGGGCGTGCTCACCGACATGGGCGACGGCGACGACTGGCCGAAGGTGCACGAGAAGCTGCTGGCGTCGCAGATCCTGATCATCGCGTCGCCGACGTGGCTCGGCCGTCCGTCCTCGGTCGCCCAGCGCGTCCTCGAACGCATGGACGCGATGCTCGGCGAGACCGACGACGAGGAGCGCCCCGTCGCCTACAACCGTGTCGCCGGAGTCCTCGTCACCGGCAACGAGGACGGCGCCCACCACGTCATCAGCGAGATCGGCGGCGCGCTCTGCGACATCGGCTACACCGTCCCCGGCCAGGCCTGGACCTACTGGCACCTCGGACCCGGGCCCGGGCCCGACTACCTGGACGACGAACGCGGTCACGACTGGTCGACCTCCACGGGCCGCGCCATGGCGTCCAACCTCGTCCACGCCGCCCGTGCGCTCGCCGCGACGCCCCTGCCGGCACCACCGTCCTGACCGGCTGCCCCGCGGTCCGGGAAGGGAGACGTCCGGTTATGTCTGCCGACGCCGAAGCGGGGCATTCGTGCAGGTGCAACGCCGTACACGACAGATCAGGAGTTGAAGCCCGCCATGACGCACGACCTGACCCCGAAGTACACGGTCCCCGGCATCGAGCGTGAGGCCGCCGGACGGCTCATCGGCGTGCTGCGCCTGCGCCTGCACGCTCTCAACGACCTGCATCTCACGCTCAAGCACGTCCACTGGAACGTCGTGGGCCCGCACTTCATCGCCGTGCACGAGATGATCGACCCGCAGGTCGACCAGGTGCGCGAGATGGCGGACGACGTCGCGGAGCGCATCGCCGCGCTCGGCGGGGTGGCGCAGGGGACGCCGGGAGCCCTGGTGGCAGAGCGGGCCTGGGACGACTACTCCATCGGCCGGGCGGACGCCATCGCCCATCTGGGCGCGCTCGACGTGGTGTACACCGGCGTGATCGAGGGCGTGCGCGCCGCGGTCAAGGAGGCCGGTGACATCGACCCCGCCACGGAGGACCTGCTGATCGGGCAGCTGCGGGACCTGGAGCAGTTCCAGTGGTTCGTGCGGGCCCACCTGGAGACCGCAGGGGGCACCCTGGCGACGGGCAGCGCGGAGTCCGAGGCGGAGGGCGCCGAGCGGGGTTCGCAGCTCACCCAGGGGCAGAGCTGACGGTGACGTGCCGGGAGGCCCGGCCGCGGGGTGACGCGGCCGGGCCCCGGAGCCTCAGCGCATGGGCCGTCCCCGGCGTCCGAGACGCACCCCGACCAGGACCAGGTCGGCGATCAGGACGGCGATGCCGATGACGAGCAGGTAGAACAGCCCCTGGGCGGCCACCCCGATCACTCCCAGGACGAGCGCCACCAGCAACAGCAGCAGGAACAGGCTCACGGTCGTCTCCCCTCCGACGGGCTGTGCGGACGGCTCAGCGCCGGGCGAGCCGGCGTTCGCCGCGGCTGCCCTGCTCGTAGGGCAGGTCGTAGTGGGCGAAGACCGCGCCCTCCGCCTCGGCCACGAGTTCACCGTCCGGATCGATCGCGGGGGCCGCCTTGACCAGGCCCTTGTCGTAGATCACCTTCAGGTAGTCGGGTCCGACGGTGGCCTTCTCCAGCGGGACGAACACCAGTCGGCGGCGGGTCGGGAGACCGATGGTGACCGCGGCGAACGCGGGCCGGTCGGTGGCGGTGTCGACGTAGATGGACTCCAGACTCCCGATCCGGTGGCCGTCGGTGTCGACGACGTCGCGGCCACGCCAGTCGCGGATGTTGTCAGCCTCGAACATGACTCGTCTTCCCTTCCCAGGACGCGCTCCTCTGTCTCCTTCCCCGCTTCCCGCCCGAGTCGCATGGTTTGTCCCCACTCCGGCGTAGCGATCGGCTCGCGGGTGGGTCGAGTCCGGCCGCGTCCGGCCGGGCGGTGGCCCGGGAAAGGTGCGCGGTCGCGCTAGGCTGCCTGGTCGAAGAGAGGTCCCGGGCCCGTACCGAGCGGGAGCGACGACACGGATCCGGCGGTTTTCCGAAGGAGATCGAGTGTGGAGGGCACACACGACGGGGACCGTCCCGCCGAGTCGCGGGACAGTGCCGTGCTGGAGGTGGGACCGCTGTCCGGACGTCCCGGCATCCGTGCCCGCGGGGAGATCGACGTGATCACCCGCCCGTCCTGGGAGAGGGCGCTCGCCGAGCTGTCCCGGCGGCACGCGGACGTGTCCTACCTGGAGCTTTCGGGCGTGCGGTTCGTCGACGTGGCCGGAGTCGCGGCGCTCGCCGTCACGGCCATGAACCTGCCCGGCGGCCGGGTCGTGGTGGAACAGCCCCCGCCGCAGCTGCCGCGCGTGCTGGAGCTGTTCTGGCCGTCGCTGACCGGGATCGAGGTGGCCGCCCGATGAACACGGTGACCACGCCGGCCTCGGACGAGGTGTTCGCGCACCCGGCGCTCTTCTACCGCTCGGAGCGGGAGTACACCGACTGCTCGGTGTCGTTCGTACGGCAGGGGCTGGAGGCGGGCGAACCGGTGGCGGTGGCCGTCCCGGCCCCGAACCTGGAGCTGATCAGGGCGGGCCTGGGCACGGAGGCGCGGGACGTCGTGTTCCTGGACATGACGGAGGCCGGCCGCAATCCGGGGCGGATCATCCCCGGGGTCCTCAGGGCGTTCGCCGACGAGCACGCCGGGGCGCGGGTCCGCATCATCGGCGAGCCGGTCTGGGCCGGGCGCAGCGCGGCGGAGTACCCGGCGTGCGCCCAGCACGAGGCGCTGATCAACGCGGCCTTCACCGGCCGCCCGGCGACCATCCTGTGCCCCTACGACGAGTCCCGGCTGCACGCGGACGTCCTGGCCGACGCCAGGCGCACGCATCCGACGGTCATCGCCGACGGCCGTGAGGCGGCCAGCGGGTCCTACGACTGGCCCGCGGTCGTCGCCCGCTACGACGAGCCGCTGACGGCCCCGCCGGACGCCGCCTCCTTCGCGTTCGGGGCCGAGGAGCTCCCCGACGCGCGCCGCTTCGCCGTGGCGCGTGCCAGGTCGCTGGGTCTGCCCGAGCGGCGGCTGCCGGATCTGGAGCTGGCCGTGGCCGAACTGACCACCAACAGCGTGGTGCACGGCGGCGGCCGCGGGACGCTCGCCGTCTGGGCCGAGGCGGGGCAGACGGTGTGCGAGGTCCGCGACGCCGGACGGCTCACCGATCCGCTCGCCGGCCGCCGGCCGCCGGAGCGGGGCCAGATCGGCGGCCGCGGCCTGCTGCTCGTCCACTACGTCTCCGACCTGGTGCGGACGCACACGGCGGAGGACGGCACGGCGGTCCGTTTCCATCTCGGTGGGCCACTCGCGTAAACGCGTAGGTGTGCGAGTCGTGGGCCGGGGTAAGCGCAGTCTCGTCGGCCGATAATGGACAGCGACAGGGCCGACAGACAGGGAGGGACATCATGACGACGACGACCGTGCGGACGACCGTGCAGCACATCTCCGGCATGCCGGAGATCGCGGACCCGTCCAAGGTGGCGCCCAAGGACGCGCGGGAGTTGTCGAAGCTCTTCTTCGACCAGCTGGCGGTCCTCGAGGAGGGCACTCCCGAGTACCAGTACGCGCGCAACACGCTGATCGAGATGAACATGTCCCTGGTCCGCTTCGCGGCCGGCCGGTTCCGCAGCCGGGGCCCGGAGGAGATGGAGGACATCGTCCAGGTCGGCATGATCGGTCTGATCAAGGCCATCGACCGGTTCGAGCTGACGCGTGAGGTCGAGTTCACGTCGTTCGCGGTGCCGTACATCGTGGGCGAGATCAAGCGGTTCTTCCGCGACACGTCCTGGGCGGTGCACGTGCCGCGGCGTCTGCAGGAGGCCCGCGTGCAGCTGGCCCGGGCGACCGAGGAGCTGCGCAGCCGGCTGGGCCGCAACCCCACCACCAAGGAACTCTCCGAGCTGATGAGCCTGCCGGAGGACGAGGTCGTCGAGGCCCGCCTGGCGGCCAACGGCTACAACTCGTCGTCACTGGACGCGGCCATCGGCGGCAGCGAGGACGGCGAGTCGGTCCTCGCGGACTTCATCGGCGCCGACGACGCCGCGCTCGCGCTCGTCGACGACTTCCACGCCCTGGCCCCGATGATCGCGGAGCTGGACGAACGCGACCGGCAGATCATCCACTGGCGGTTCGTGGAGGAGCTCACCCAGAAGGAGATCGGCGAGCGCCTCGGCGTCTCGCAGATGCACGTGTCCCGGCTGATCTCGCGCCTGCTGACCCGCCTGCGGGAGGGCATGCTCAGCACCCAGTGAGCGGTGGCCGTCAGGTCTCCAGCCGCTCCTTCAGCGTGGCCGCGAACTCCTCCGCCCGCGCCAGCTTCGTCCTCAGGTCCGCCACTCGCTGCCGGGCCGCCTCCTCGAAGCGGCGCACCCGGCGGAGGAGTTCTTCGCGTTCGGCGGCCGGGGCGTCGCCGGCGTCGAGCCGGTCGGTGGCCGCCAGCAGCTCGCGCATCTCGTCCAGGGTGAAGCCGAGCGGCTTCATCCGGCGGATCACCATCAGGCGGGAGACGTCCGACTCGGTGTAGAGGCGGAATCCGCCCCGGGAACGGGCCGAGGGGACCACGAGGCCGGTCTCCTCGTAGTGCCGGATGGTGCGCAGGGAGAGTTCGGTGCGGGTGGCCACCTCGCCGATCTGCATGTGCTTGCCGTTCACGCCGGCGCTCCTGACGCTGCTCGTTGCCGCTGCCACCGCGTTCCCGGCGGCCCGCCGGTCCCTACTCTAACGTTGGGGTAGAGTTGCCGAGGCGGTGAGGGCCGGCCGAGGGCGTCCCCCGTCCGGGTGTGCGTACGTCCGCCCGGCCGCTGCCGTGCCGGGGCCGATGCCGCCCCCGGCGACGACGTCCGGGCCCCGCGGGTCCGCCGCCCCGCCATCTCCGTGCGCCCCGTCCTGCCGCTGGGGTGTGCCCGAGCACGACAGGTAGCCGCTTCCTTGTCCTCTTCCGTACTGTCCCCCGCCGCGCGGCTGCGCGCCCTGCGCCCGGACTGGCTGCGCGATCCGAAGGTCTGGCGCACCGAGGTGCTGGCCGGTCTGGTGGTCGCGCTCGCGCTGATCCCTGAGGCGATCTCCTTCTCGGTCATCGCCGGGGTCGACCCCGCGATCGGCCTGTTCGCGTCCTTCACCATGGCCGTCACCATCGCCGTGGTGGGCGGCCGGCGGGCGATGATCTCCGCCGCCACCGGTGCCGTGGCGCTCGTCATCGCTCCGCTGAACCGGGAGCACGGCCTCGGGTACCTCGTCGCCGCGGTGATCCTGGCCGGTGTCTTCCAGGTGGTGCTGGGCGTGCTCGGGGTGGCGAAGCTGATGCGCTTCGTGCCCCGCTCCGTGATGGTCGGCTTCGTCAACTCCCTCGCGATCCTGATCTTCATGGCGCAGGTCCCCGAGATGACCGGTGTGCCGTGGCCGGTGTATCCGCTGATCGCGGCCGGGCTGACGCTGATGGTCCTCTTCCCCAGGATCACCAGGGTGGTCCCGGCGCCGCTGGTCTCCATCGTCGTCCTCACGGTCGTCACGGTCGCGGCCGGCATCGCGGTGCCGACCGTCGGCGACAAGGGCGAGCTGCCGTCCGCCCTGCCGGTGCCCGGTCTGCCCGACGTGCCCTTCACCCTCGACACCCTGACGACGATCGCGCCCTACGCCTTCGCCATGGCGCTGGTCGGCCTGATGGAGTCGCTGATGACGGCCCAGCTGGTCGACGACATCACCGACACCCGCTCCTCCAAGACGCGGGAGTCGGTCGGGCAGGGCGTCGCCAACATCGTCACCGGGTTCTTCGGAGGCATGGGCGGCTGCGCCATGATCGGCCAGACCATGATCAACGTGAAGGTGTCCGGCGCGCGGACCCGGCTGTCCACGTTCCTCGCCGGCGCGTTCCTGATGGTGCTGTGCATCGTCTTCGGCCCGGTGGTCTCCGACATCCCCATGGCGGCGCTGGTCGCCGTGATGGTCATGGTCTCCTTCGCGACCTTCGACTGGCACTCCGTCGCACCGAGGACCCTGCGGCGCATGCCCGCCGGTGAGATCGCCGTCATGGTGGTCACCGTCGTGGTCGTGGTCGCCACCCACAACCTCGCCATCGGTGTCGTGACCGGCTCCGTCACCGCCATGGTCGTCTTCGCCCGGCGGGTCGCCCACCTGGCCGGGGTCACCTCCGTGACGGACCCCGACGGCACCACGGCGGTCTACCGGGTCACGGGCGAGCTGTTCTTCGCGTCCTCCAACGACCTCGTCCACCGCTTCGACTACGCCGGCGACCCCGACCGGGTCGTCGTCGACCTGTCCGCCGCGCACGTCTGGGACGCCTCCTCGGTCGCCGCTCTGGACGCGATCGCCACCCGGTACGCCCAGCGCGGCAAGACCGTCGAGATCACCGGGCTGAACGAGTCCAGTGCCCGTCTGCACGGCAGGCTCAGCGGCGAGCTCACCGGCAGCCACTGAGCGCACGGCGGCGCCCGGGGCGACCGCGGTCCCGCCGGGCGGGGCGGCCGTGGGGCGGCGCGGGTCGGTCGGAGGGTGACCGCGGGCCGGCCGGGGGCGATCGGGCCCGCGCGGCTCACCGCGCCGCTCGGGGTGGGCCCTCGTGAGGCGGGGGCATCAGGCCGCTGTGGTCTTCTTGCGGGCCCGCCCGGAACCCGCCAGGGCGTCGACGAGCTCGCTGCGGGTCATTCTGGAGCGTCCGGGGACGTCCTGCTCGGTCGCCCGCCGGTACAGCTCCGCCTTGCTCAGCTCGCGCAGCTCCGCCCGCTTCGGCGCGGCCCTGCCGGAGCGGCCGGGGGCCTTCTTCCGCTCGGCCGGTGCCTGCTCCCCTCCCCCGCCGCCGGCGTCCTCGGCGGGAGCGGGCGACCGCTTGCCGCCGCCGCTCCTCGCCCGTTCCAGGCTGCCCCGCAGGACGTCCATGAGGTCGACGACGTCGGTGGCCGTGGGCGGCTCCTCGGCGAGGGCGACCTCCTTGCCCTCGGCCTTCGCCCGCACCAGGTCGCGCACCTTCTCCTGGTACGTGTCGTGGTAACGGCCGGGCTCCCAGGGACCGCTGAGCGCGTCGACCAGTTGCAGGGCCATGTCCAGTTCCTTGCCCCGGCCCGCCCGCCCCTCGGGCAGCTCGGGGAGTTCCTTCGCCGGGTCGCGGACCTCGTCGGCCCAGTGCAGGGTCTGGAGCACCAGCACGTCGTTCTCCGCCCGCAGCGCGGTCAGGTACTGCTTGTTGCGCATGACGAAGGTGGCGACGCCCGCCTTGTTCGCCTCGGCCAGGGCGCTGTGGAGCAGTTGGTAGACCTTGAGGTACTCCTTGCCGCGCGGGGCGACGTAGTAGGTGCGGTCGAAGTAGACCGGCTCGATCAGGTCCAGGTCGACGAAGTCGGTGATGTCGACGGTCCGGGAGCGGCCCGGCGCGATCTCGTCCAGCTCGTCCGGCTCGACGACGACGTACTCGCCCTCGGCGACCTCGTAGCCCTTGACGATGTCGCCGGCGGCGACCTCCTCGCCCGTGCGCTGGTTGACCCGCCGGTTGCGGATCCGGTCGGAGGTACCGCGTTGCAGTTGGTGGAAGTGCACCGTGTGGTCCTGGGTCGCCGAGAACAGCCCGACCGGCACCGTGACCAGACCGAAGGTGATCACGCCCGTCCAGATCGCCCGTGCCATGGCCGTCCGCTCCGTCCGTCCTGCCGCGCCGCCGCTGTCCTCCACGCCCCTCCACGCTGACACCCATCCCGCGGCACCGCGCGCCGGGCGGGCCACCCGGGGCAACGGCGGGGCCGGGCCGCTCGCTCCGGTTGCCCGAACAGCCGGTAGCCCGCGCGGATTCTCCGCCGCCGGTATTCCCTGGGGGTGCGGGGACACAACCGTCCGCCCGCCGCGGCGGTCCTCCCGCCGACACCATCGGACGAGCCGAACGAAGGGTCACCGCCCATGAGCCACCACCTGAAGGCGATCACCCGCGAGGAGCATCTGCGCTTCGTCGCGGCCCGGCCTTCCGTGAGTCACCTCCAGCTCCCCTCGTGGGGCGAGGTGAAGCCGGACTGGGAGGCGGAGAGCCTTGGGTGGTTCGACGACGCCGGAGAGCTGGTGGGGGCGGCGCTGGTGCTGCTGCGCCCGCTGCCGGGGCTGCGCCGCTACCTGGCCTACCTCCCCGAGGGCCCGGTCATCGACTGGAACGCGGCGGAGCTGGACCGCTGGCTCGCGCCGATGCTCGCCCACCTGAGGAAGCGGGGCGCCTTCTCCGTGCGGATGGGCCCGCCCGTGGTGGCCCGGCGCTGGAGCACCGAAACCGTCAAGGCGGCGATCGCCGACCCGCGGGCCCGGCGACTGCGGGACGTGGAGGCCACGGTGGAGGAGCCCGGTGCCCGTGAGATCGCCGAACGGCTGAGCCGGACGGGCTGGCGGCAGGCGGAATCCGGGGGCGAGGACGGTTTCGCCGCCGGGCAGCCGCGTTACGTGTGTCAGGTGCCGCTCGCCGGGCGGTCGCTGGAGCAGATCCGGAACGGTCTCAACCAGCAGTGGCGCCGCAACATCAGGAAGGCGGAGAAGGCCGGCGTGAAAGTCGTCCAGGGCGGCCAGGAGGAGCTGCGCGCCTTCCACGAGCTCTACGTCGAGACCGCCGAGCGGGACGGGTTCGTCCCGCGCCCGCTCGCCTACTTCGAGCGGATGTGGACCGCGCTGACGGCCGAGGACCCGGACCGCATGCGTCTCTACCTCGCCCATCACGACGGTGAGGTGCTCGCCGCGGCCACGATGGTGACCGTCGGCGACCACGTCTGGTACTCCTACGGCGCCTCCACCGCCCGCCGGCGCGAGGTCCAGCCCAGCACCGCCCTGCAGTGGCGCATGATGTGCGACGCCCATGAGCGCGGCGCGCGGGTGTACGACTTCCGCGGCATCACCGACACCCTGGACGAGCACGACCACCTGCTGGGTCTGCTCCGGTTCAAGGTGGGTGCGGGCGGCGAGGCCGTCGAGTACCTCGGCGAGTGGGACCACCCCCTCGGCAAGGTGCTCCACCGGGCGTTCCGGCTGTACATGTCCCGGCGCTGACGGCCGGGCCCGGTCAGCCGGCCGGCTTCTCCCAGACCGACACGTGCCGGCGGCTCTCATGGGTGAAGGGGGACCGGTCCCAGTCCTCCCACCGGTCGCGCAGGCGCAGCCCGGCGAGCCTGGCCATCAGGTCGAGCTCCGAGGGCCACACGTAACGGAACGGGACGGACGTGTACTCGGCGCTGCCGTCGACGAGGGTGACGTAGTTCGAGCTCATCGCCTGGGTCACCGTGTCGTACGTGTCGAACGCCCACCCCGTGGGGCCGATGCGGAACGGCACGGCCGTCTGCCCCGGCGGCAGCAGGCGCAGCTCCGGCACGCCCACCTCGACGACGAAGCAGCCGCCGGGTCCGAGGTGGTCGGCGGCGTTGCGGAAGCAGGCGACCTGGGCGTCCTGCGTGGTCAGGTTGTTGATGGTGTTGTAGACGAGGTAGACCAGCGTGAACGTGCCCGGCACGCGGGTCGTCGCGAAGTCCCCGATGGTGGCCCCGACGGTGTCGCCGCCCGGCTTGGCGTGCAGCCGGGCGGTCATGGCGCGGGACATGTCGATGCCGTGCACGGGGACGCCCCGGCGGGCCAGCGGCAGGGCGATCCTGCCGGTGCCGATGCCCAGTTCGAGGGCCCGTCCCGTCCCGGCCAGCCCGGCCAGCAGGCCGACCGCGGGATCCACCGCGTCGGGCCCGAACATGTCCGCCGACGACTCGTCGTATCGCGCGGCGACGCTTTCCCCGAAGTACCCGTCCTCGTCCGGCATGCCGGGACCGTACCTCCGGTCAGGCCGTGGGTGCCTGTGATTTTCCGCCGCGGGTCAGGGCGGCGTACAGCAGTGCGGCGACGACCATGCCGACGGGGAGGGCGAGGTCGATGCCGCCGAGGGCCCGGGCGATCGGGCCGGTGTAGAGGGTGTTGACGCACAGGGCGGCGACGGCGACGCCTCCCGCGAGCGCCAGGGCGCCGGCCGGGTTGACGCCGGCGGTGTACCAGAAGGGGCCGCCGGCCGACTCGTCCATCAGGGCAGGGCCGTCGTAGCGGTTGCGGCGCAGCAGGATGTCGGTGGCGTAGACGGCCATGGCGGGGCCGAGGAGGACGACGGTGAGCTGGAGGACGTTGCTGACGGTGTCGAGGAAGTCCGAGGCGAGGAGGCCGTACAGGGTGAGGGCGACGGCGGCCGTGCCGTCCGCGAGGACGCTGCGGGCGCGCGGGATGCGCAGGCCGACGGCCTGGAGGGCGAGGCCCGCGCTGTAGGCGGTCAGGGCGTTGATGGCGATGGTGCCGAGGACGAGGGCGAGCAGGAAGACCGGTTCGAACCAGCCGGGCAGGATGGTGCCGAGCCCGGCCTGCGGGTCGGTCATGTCGACGGCGGTCGCGGCGAAGGCGCCGAGGGAGCAGACGACGACGCTGGGCAGGATGCCGCCGAGCGCGGTCCAGCCGATGATCGACCCGGCGGACGTCGTACGGGGCAGGTAGCGGGAGAAGTCGGCGCTGGTGGTGTAGGAGAGCGGGCCGGAACCGACGAGGGTGACCCCGGCGACGAGCACCGACCACAGGTCGAGGCCGGTGAGCGGCTCGGCCGGTACGTAGGAGAAGTCGGTGTCCCCGAAGACGTGGAACGCGACGACGGCGAACGCGGCGGTGAGCGCCAGGGTGATCGGGAGGTACAGCTTCATGATCATGGCATGGCCGTAGACGCCGATGGCCAGGGTGAGCGCGGCGATGACGACGACGACGGCGACCTTGACGCCGGTGCCGGCGGTGAGGCCGGTCTTCTCCACGAGGGCGAAGGCTGCGGTCGCGGCGGCGGCCAGGTTCAGGGCGAAGTAGCAGACGGAGATCAGCCAGCCGACGACGGCGTTGTTCACGCGGTTGCCGCGCACCCCGTACATCGCCCGTGTGATCACTTCGCTCGGTGCGCCGGCGGCCGGGCCGGATATCGAGAGCAGGCCGGTGAGGAGCCAGAACAGGTTGCCCACCACGATGACCGCGAGCGCCTGCCACAGGGTCAGGCCCATGAGGACCAGGGCTCCGCCGATGACGAGGCTCAGATAGTTGACGTTCGCCGCGGCCCAGACGGAGAACAACTGCCGCGGGTGGCCGTGACGTTCGCCGTCGGGGATGTGATCGATGCCGTGGGCTTCGACACGGCCGGCCCGCTCCGGCGAGGGCGCTCCCTCCTTCCGACGTGGGGCGGTGGTGCCGGTCTGCGGGTCGGGAATCGTGGACGCCATAGGGCTCCTCCGGGTGCTGGTAACCCACCTGCTTGCTTGTTGGTCGCACACTCAATAGCATCGATTCCATGCCGTCAACCGTTCCGAACAAGCGAATCCGCAAAACTCCTGCCGCCAGACGTGCGGAAATCGTTGCCGCGGCCTCCCAGGTCGCTCTGACCGAAGGACTCGAGTGCATCACCCTGCGGCGGATCGCCGAGGAGCTCGACGTGCGCCCGGGACTGATCAGCCACTACTTCCCGGCGGTGGAGGAGCTGGTGGCCGAGGCCTACGGCGACGCCGTCGCCGCCGAACTCGACGAACTCCTTCCGGTCGACCGGGCCGGCGTCACGGCGACACAGCATCTGACGCGCTTCTTCACGCGGACCAGCGGCGAGGCGTTCGACGACATCAGCCGGCTCTGGCTCAACGCCCGTCACCTCAGCCGCTACCGGCCCGTCCTGCGTGCCCGGGTCGCCGTCCAGGAGGCGGCCTGGCGGGACCGGCTCGAGGCGCTCATCCGCGACGGCGTCGAGCTGGGCGAGTTCCGCACCGGGGATCCGATGGTGGCCGCCGTCCAGATCCTGGTCGTCCTCGACGGCCTCGGCATGCTCGTCAACAGCGTCGACACCGGCGACGACCCGCCCGTGGTGAGGCGCCTGCCGGTCACCACCGCGGAACGCGAACTCGGCCTGCCCGCCGGCACGCTCGCACCCATGGACGACAACTGACCCGCACTCAAGGAGCCCTTGTGCGCACCTCTCTCATCCTGCTCTCGGCCCGTCTGCTGGACCCGGTCACCGGCGGGTTCCTGCCGCAGACCGCGCTGGCCGCCTTCGACGGGCGCATCACCGCGCTCGGCGACGATCAAGAGATCCGCGCCCTCGCGGACGCCCGGACCACGGTGATCGACCTCAAGGGCGCCGTGGTGACACCCGGTCTGGTCGACGGGCACATCCACCCCGTCGGCGGCGCCGACATGACCCACGGCCTCGACCTGTCGGGCTGTACCGACCTGGAGCAGGTGCGCGAGGCGCTGGCCGGCGCGGTGCGCGACCTCGCCCCCGGCGCGTGGCTCCAGGGCTGGGGCCTCGACCCCAACGTCTTCGCGGGGCGCCCGGTCGGGGCGGCTCCCTTCGAGGCCGTACTCGACGGTGTGCCCGCGTTCCTGATGCTGTTCGACGCGCACTCCGCGCTGGTCAGCCGGCGCGCGCTGGAACTCGCCGGGGTTGCCGGGCCGCGCACCTTCGCGCAGGCCACCGCCGAGGTGGTGTGCGACGCGGAGGGCAGGCCCACCGGGCTGCTGCTGGAGGACGCGGCCTGCGAGCTCGTGGAACGCCTGCTGCCCCGGCCCACGCGCGAGGAGCGCCGCGACCGGCTCGCCGCCGCCCTGCGCGCCATGGCCGCCACCGGTCTGACCGGCGGCCATGTCATGGACGCCAACGGCGACAGCCTCGCGCTCTTCTCCGAGCTGGACGCGGCCGGGCGCCTGCCGCTGCGGCTGCGGGTGGCGCCCTGGTGCCAGCCCGGCACGGACGCCGAGGGCGTGCGTGCGCTGATCGAGGGGCAGGGGGCGGGCGGCAGGCTCTGGCGGACCGCGGGCGTCAAGATCTTCATGGACGGGACCGTGGACAACGGCACGGCCTGGCTGGAGCAGCCGGACTGCCACGGCGAGTCCCGGGACGCGTTCTGGCCGGACCCGCAGGAGTACACCCGTATCGTCGGCGAGCTGCACCGGGCCGGTGTGCCCACGGCCACCCACGCCATCGGTGACGCGGCGGTACGTCATGTCCTCGACGCCGTCGAGAAGGCCCGGGCGGGCGGCGGGCACGGGGTACGGCACCGGGTCGAGCACATCGAGACCGTCCCGGACGACACCGTGCGCCGGTTCGCCGGGCTCGGGGTGGTCGCCTCGATGCAGCCCACCCACTGCTGCGACTTCACCCGGGCCGACCACACCGACAACTGGTCGCGCCGCCTGGGCGAGGAGCGGGCCTCGCGTGCGTGGCGCTGCCGCGATCTGCACGACGCCGGTGCCGTCGTCGTCCTCGGCTCCGACTGGCCCATCGCCCCCTACCCGCCACTGGGCGTGATGGCGGGCGCCCGCCACCGCCGGCCCACCCGCGACCTCGCGGGTGCGCCCCACGGCCCGGAGCAGGCGCTCACGGCGCTGGAGGCGCTGCGGGGCATGACCGCCAACGCGGCCTACGCCGCGGGTGAGGAACACGAGGCCGGCCGGATCGCCGTCGGTCACCGCGCCGACCTGACCGTCCTGGCCGCCGATCCGCTGACCGTCGCGGCCACCGAACTGGCCGATGTGCCGGTGCTGCTGACCGTCCTGGACGGCGACCCGACGCATCGCGCCGCCGGGCTGTGACATCCCCCGAGGGTTGGCCACCGGCGCCGTGCGGGCAAGGGGCTGGTGTCCGGGTGCGGTGAGCGGGAGGTGGGCGGTTTGTCACGGCTGCTGGTGGTGCAGAACGGCCCAAGCGGCGGGCCGGGCCGGTTCGGTGGCTGGCTGACCGCGGAGGGGCTGGCGCTGGACGTGGTGCACGCGTACGCCGGGGCGCCGCTCCCCCGGCGCCTGGACCACGCGGGCGTCATGGTCCTGGGCGGCGGCTACCTGCCCGACGACGACCTGGGCGCCCCCTGGCTGGCGTCCACGCGCGCGCTGGTCGCCGAGGCACTGGAGCGGGGTGCCCCCGTGTTCGGGATCTGTCTCGGCGGCCAGTTGCTCGCGCACGTCGCGGGCGGCACCGTCCGGGGGCGGTACGGCGAGCCGGAGATCGGCAGCACACCGCTGAGCCTGCGCCCGGAAGCCGCGGCCGATCCCCTGTTCCGGGGGCTGCCGGGGCGGGTGAGCGCCGTCGAGCACCATGTGGACGCCGTCACCGCCCTGCCGCCGGGGGCGTCCTGGCTGATGGAGAGCGAGCGGTGCCCGTACCAGGCGTTCCGGGTCGGTGACCGGGCGTGGGGTGTGCAGTTCCACCCGGAGGCGGACGCGGACCGGGTGCGGTCGTGGGACCCGGAACGGATCCGGGCCCTGGGCATGGACCCGGCGGAGCTGTCCCGCCGGGCGGAACACGACGATCCGGCGGCCACCGAGGTCTGGCACGAGGTCGCCCGACGCTTCGCCGCGGTCGTCGGGGAGTGAGCGCACCCCTCGGGCGGGAGCCGGGCTCGCGGCGTTCCGTCCGGGTGCGGACCCCCCCCCACGGGCGGTCATGCGTCCGGTGCCGGACCTCGGCATGCCACGGTGACGGGCGCGTCCCGACGGGGTGGGACTCCCGTGCGGGCCCCGCCCGGGTCGCGGGGCGGCCGGTGCACCCGTAGACAGGACGTACGGGCACGGTCGGCGGGAACGTCCGAGTGGAGGCCGAGGAGCATGCAGCGCAAGGGCGGGCGCCGGCGGGACGCGGGCGAGCAGGACGTGGAGGCGGTTCTCGACGAGCTCTACACCACGCCGCCCCCCGACTTCGTCTCCCGGCGCGAGGAGAGGGCCGCCGCCGCGAGGACGGCCGGGCGCGCACAGGACGCCCGCCGCATCCGTGCCGCACGCCGGCCCACCCGCGCGGCCTGGGCGGCGAACCTGCTGCTGCGCTCCCGGCCCGAGGAGAGCCGGCGGTTCCTGGAACTGGGCCAGGCGCTGCGCGAGGCGCACCGCACCCTGGACGCCGCCGGTCTCAAGGAGCTCTCCGCACAACGCCGGAGCGTCGTCACCGCCCTGTCCCGGCAGGCCGCCCAGCTCGCCGCCGAGGCGGGGCACCACCTGCCGGAGCCGGCCCTGCGGGAGGTCGAGGGGACGCTGCGCGCGGTCCTCGCGGACCCGGACGCGGCCGGCCGATGGGCGGACGGCCGCCTGGAGGGCTCACTCACCCCGCCGTCCGACTTCCCCGCCGGCACCGCCCCCGCACCGGTGGAGACCGCACGGGCACGGCAGCCGTCCCGGCCGGCGGCGAAGCACACCCCGGCCGGGAAGCGGGGCGGCGACGAACTCGCCGAGCGACGCCGCAAGCGGCAGGAGGAACTCGCCCGGGCCCAGGAGACCGCGCAGGCCGCGGAGCGCCGTGCCGATGAGCGCCGAGCGGCACGGACGGACGCCGAGGAGACACTGCGGCGGGCACGCGGCGACCGGGACCGGGCACGCGCGCAGGTGTCGCTCGCCGAGCGTCAACTGCGTGAGGCGCGGGAGGAGTTGAAGCGTGCCGAGGCCGAGCGGCGGGACGCCGAGGAACGGAACCGGGTGACCGGTGAGGAACTGTCCGGCGCCGAGCGGGAGGCACGAGAGGCGGCACGGCACATGGAGCGGTTGGCCGCCCGCGTGCGGCGGTAGGGTCCGACCGTTTGCTCTTGAGGTGTGGGGCGTCTGATGTCTGTGTTCCGAACACCCGCGCGACAAACCGGCTTCGGGCCCGCCCCGGAGGGGCACTGAAGGCGTCGATGCACTGGTGAGGCGTACCGCGGTGCGGTCCTGACGTGGTATACCGGCCCGGCAGCCAACATGCGAACAACAGGCGCCGCCGTCCGTACCATTCGGGTGTCGGCGCAGTCGGCAGCGGTACCCAGCACTCCGCCGAACGGACATGACCCCCATGTCCCACGACTGATGTCCCGCCGCCTTCCCGTGCCTTCACGGCCGCGAATCGAGGAGAGTCAACACCATGTCCGAGAGCACACCGCAGACCGCCACCGAACTCGCGTCGCAGTACAGCGTTCAGGTGGCGAGCGACCTGGAGCGCAACGCCAAGGAGCAGGAGCGCATCAGCGGGGAGATCACCGACCTGCAGCAGCAGCTCGCCGCGCTGCAGCACGACCACGCCCTGCTGGTGAACATGCAGCAGGCGCTCGGCGTCACCACGCCGCCGGTCCCCTCGGCGACCGACCCGGCGCCGGTGCCCGCCCCCCGTGACAGTGCCGCCGCCGAGACGGCCGCCGCGAGCGGGCGCACGCGGAGCGGCAAGGCCGGTACCGCGGCCAAGCGCTCCGCGGTCACGAAGCCCGCCACCAGGTCGGCCGGCAAGCCCGCCACCAAGTCCGGCGCCAGGCCCGCCTCGAAGTCGTCGGCGAAGCCGGGCGGCAAGTCGTCCGCGAAGGCGGCCGGAAAGCCGGCGGCGAAGAAGTCACCGGCCAAGCCCGCCTCCTCCGCGACCGCCGTCTCGTCCGCGTCGCCCTCGTCGGCCGCGAAGCCGGCCCAGCCCACCCTGGTCGAACTGGTCCGCAAGCACCTGAGCGAGCAGAAGGAGCCGCGCTCCGCCGCCGAGGTGACCACGGCGCTCGGCCAGGCTCACTCCGACCGCACCATCAAGACCACGGTCGTGCGCACCACGCTTGAGGGACTCGTCGCCAAGAACCAGGCCCAGCGCACCAAGCAGGGCACCTCCGTGTACTACACCGCCTCCGACGCGCCGGAGCCGAAGCAGGCCGTCGCGGCGACGGAGCCGGCCTCCGACCGGAGCGACGACTGACCCGGCTCCCCGCTCGGCACCGCGCGCGGCCGGGGCGAAACGGGGTGAGGATCGGTGGATGGGTGTTGTCCTGCCGGTGCTCTTCGCTCTCGTCGCCGCGTTCAGCAACGCGCTGGCCACCGTGTTGCAGCGGCGGGCAGCACTGAGCGTGCCGCAGACCCGGGGGTTCCGTCCGGGTCTCCTCCTCGACCTGCTGCGGCGGCCGGTGTGGCTCGGCGGCATGCTGGCCGTCGTCGTCGCCGGGGTGGGACCGAGACATGACCCGCCCCGCGCGGCCGGCCCGCCGGGCCCCGTCGTCCACCGGTCACCGGTCACCGGCAGAACCCGTACGCCTGCTCCAGCCATCGGTGCAGGGCCACGTGCACGCTGCCGGGGAGCTCACTGAGCCGTTCGATGGCCGCCCGGTCGCCGGCGGAGGGCGCGATGCCCGCCGCGGTCAGGAGGGCGAGCAGGTCCAGGCGGCGCAGGTCGACGGGGTCGATGCGGCAGGGGACGCGTGCGGCGGGGTCGGGCGGCTGGAGCAGGAAGTCGCCCTGGGTCCCGGGGCGGCGCGAGCGCGTCGGGTCGGCTGCGGTCGGGACGTTCATCGTGTGCATACCGCTGTCCTCCGGTGGGTGGGTCGCCGTTCTCGACGGCATGAGACACCCCGGCGGTGAGGGCGGTTGCGGACAGCCGCGACGACCACACGGTGGATGCAATCGGCGCGTTATCGCACGAACGCCGGCCGCGATGGGTGCCCGCCGGCCTCGAAGGTCATGGCCTCCCGGCATTGCTCCGTACGAGTGGTGCATTTCCGGACATGGTCGTACCGTCGGTACGAACGAAAACAGGCGACCCCGAGACGGCCGGGAGCAGACATGGGCAGAAACCCGATGAGGGCGGCGGTCACGCTCTGCGCCGCCGCCGCGCTCGCACTACCCCTGGGTGCCGCTTCGGCCGCCCCGCCGGCGGAGCAGCCCGCGAAGCGGCAGGTCCAGGACCCGGTGCTCGTCGACTGCTCGATGCGGGGCGACGTACGGCCGGCGGCGTTCGTGCTGGCCTGCGGGGACGGCAACAGCCGTCTGACCTCACTGCACTGGACCCGCTGGGACGCGAGCGCCGCGCTCGGGACGGGGTCCAACGCGGTCAACGACTGCAAGCCCTACTGCGCGGCCGGAACGTTTCGTTCGTATCCGGTGACCGTGCGGCTGGACCGGCCCGAGGCCCGGGCGGACGGTTCGGGAGAGCAGCACTACACGCGGCTGACGCTGACCTACACCGACGGCAGGCCGGAGGGGGCTCCGCGCGTGGTGACCTACCCTCTGGGCTGACCGCCGACCGACCGGAGTGATCAGCCGGGGAGCACGAGCCGGCTGGTGTCCCCCGGCTGGATCTGCACGGCGCGGTCCGGCAGCCGGACGTCGATCGGCGGCAGGTCCGAGGCCGGCACGGCGATCTCCAGATGGCCGTGCTCCAGCCGGAAGCGCACGCCCCAGTGCCCCTGGTAACGGATGGAGAACCCGTACGACGACAGCTCCGGCAGGGGCACCGGGTCCAGCCAGAGGGCGCCGGCACGGGTCTCCAGTCCGGTCAGACAGCGCTGGATCAGGTCGAGGGTGCCGCCCATGGCGCCGAGGTGGATGCCCTCGCCGGTGGTGCCGCCCTGGAGGTCGGCGACATCGCCCCTGAGCGCCTCCTGGCAGAAGGCCCACGCCTCTGCGCGGCGGGCCCGGGCCAGGACCCAGCCGTGGACGAGTCCGCTGAGGGTGGAGCCGTGGCTGGTGCGGGCCAGGTAGTGGTCGACGGTGCGGCGCCAGGTGTCGTCGTCCAGGTCGTGGCCCAGCCGGCCGAGGAGCGCGCGGAGTTCGGCCGGGGAGAACAGGTAGCCGAGCATCAGGACGTCGGCCTGTTTGGACGCCCGGTAGTTGTTGACGCTGTCGTTCTCGGCCTCCAGGATGCGGTCCAGCCGCCGGATGTCGCCGTAACGCTCCCGGTAGCCGGCCCAGTCGAGTTCGGCGAGGTCGCCGTAGCCCTCGAACTGGCTGATGACTCCCTCGTGGAAGGGCACGTGGAGGGTGCGGGAGATCTCCTCCCATTGCTCGAGCTCGCCGCCGTCCAGCTCGGTGCGCTCGGCCAGTTCGCGTCGGCGGGGCTCGGGGAGGGAGTTCACCGTGTCCAGGGCGCGGGTGAGCACCCAGGACGCGGTGACGTTGGTGTAGGCGTTGTCGTCGAGGCCCGGTTCCGTGGCGCCGGGATAGGCCTCGTGGTACTCGTCGGGGCCGACGACGCCCCGGATGCGGTGCCTGCCCAGGCGCTCGTCCCAGGTGGCCGAGTCCGCCCAGAAACGCGCGATCTGCAGCAGCGTCTCGGCGCCCTTGGTGTGCAGGAACTCGGCGTCGCCGCTGGCCTCGCAGTACTGCCACACGTTGTAGGCGATCGCCGAGCCCACGTGGTGCTGGAGGTGCGAGTGGTCCGGCAGCCAGCGGCCCGAGCGGGGGTTGAGGTGCAGTTGCTGGGTCTCCTCGCGGCCGTCGCTGCCGCTCTGCCACGGGTAGAGGGCGCCCCGTCTGCCGATCGCGCGGGCGGAGGCGCGGGCCCGTTCCAGGCGGCGGTGCCGGTAGTGCAGCAGGGCCCGGGAGACCTCGGGGAAGTGCAGGTTGAGGTAGGGCAGGACGAACAGCTCGTCCCAGAAGACGTGCCCCCGGTAGGCCTCGCCGTGCAGCCCGCGGGCCGGTACGCCCACGTCGAGGTCGGCGGTGTGCGGGGAGAGGGTCTGCAGGACGTGGAAGAGGTGCAGGCGCAGGATGGCTCCGGCCTCGCCGGGGACCTCGAGGCGGGCCCGGCGCCACAGCAGGCCCCAGGCGGTGCGGTGGCCGGCCAGCAGTTCGTCGAATCCGGGGGCGTCGGTCACCCGGTCCACGGCGGCCTGCAGGGGGTCGCTGATCGCCGGGTCGCGCGAGGTGTGCAGCGCCACGACCTTGTCGACGGTGGCGGTGCGGCCCGGCTCGAGGCGCAGGGTGACGCGCTGTGTGGCCCGCAGGTGCTGCCGCCCCGGGGTGACCGGTGTGCCGGCCGACGTCCGGGCGGCCATGCCGATCCGGATGTCCGAGGTCCGGGTGCGGCAGCGCAGCCACACGATGCCGTCGCCGGCGTCGCCGGTGTGCACGTGGGTCAGGTGGCGGCCGGCGAGATCCCGGTAGCGCGGGACGCCCGAGTTGGTGACGTCGCCGTCGAGGGCCGCCACCACCTCGAGGTCCGTGCCGGCGCCCGCCACCGTGAACTCCGTGCGCAGGGCGGCGAGGTGGGGGTCGGCCATGTGCACCACGCGCAGCTGGCGCACGGTCAGCACGAGTCCGCCGCCGAGTGCGAACCGGGTGTTGCGTTCCAGCACCCCGGAGTCCAGGTGCAGGGTCTGCCGGTGCTCCGGCACCGGTGCGGTGTCCGGCGTGAGCCAGTCCCCTCCCCCGGCCCGGAAGGACAGGGGCAGCCAGTTGGGGAGGTTGACCATGTCCTCGTTCTCTACGTGCCCCACCTCTCCTCCGGCGACGGTGGAGGTGAGCCGGTTGTAGCAGCCGGCCACGTAGGTGCCGGGGTAGTGCACGTCGTCCGCGGTGCACTCGGGCAGCGCGCCGCGGGTGGCGAAGTAGCCGTTGCCCAGCGTGCACAGGGACTCCCGCAACCGCTCCTCCGCGGGATCGTAGTGGACGTAGTCCCAGGTGAAGGCGATCGCGGTCACGGGTTTCCCTTCCCTCGGCGCCGGGCGCGGCGGTCAGCCGTCCCAGGACCAGTCGGCGACCTCGGGCAGGTCGACTCCGTGTTCCCGGATCCAGTCGTGGTGGCGCAGCCGGGTGTCCTCCATGCGCTGGCGCACGGCCGCCGCGCGCACGGCGAGGCCGGGCACCCGGTCGATGACGTCCATGACCAGGCGGTAGCGGTCCAGGTCGTTGCCGAGGACCATGTCGAAGGGCGTGGTGGTGGTGCCGATCTCCTTGTAGCCGCGCACGTGCAGGTGGCCGTGACCGGTCCGGCGGTAGGCGAGGCGGTGGATGAGCCAGGGGTAGCCGTGGTAGGCGAAGATCACCGGCTTGTCGGCGGTGAACAGGCCGTCGTACTCGAAGTCGCTCATGCCGTGCGGGTGTTCCCCGCTCGGCAGCAGCCGGGCGATGTCGACGACGTTCACCACGCGCACCGCCAGTTCCGGCAGGTGGCGGCGGATGAGCTGGGCGGCCGCCAGCACCTCCAGGGTGGGCACGTCGCCCGCGCAGGCCAGCACCACGTCCGGCTC
The DNA here is from genome assembly GCF_042724095.1 of Streptomyces sp. NPDC127100. NCBI lineage: Bacteria > Bacillati > Actinomycetota > Actinomycetes > Kitasatosporales > Streptomycetaceae > Streptomyces > Streptomyces sp. NPDC127100. Next base: position 52,873 of record NZ_JBHXFL010000035.1, on the reverse strand, counting down.
GCGGGTGCCGTCCTCGGTGCCGGCCCAGTCCCAGATGCCGGCGCCGCGGGCGCAGTGGACGCGTGCCTGCTCCATGGTCAGCCAGTCGAAGCAGGGCTGCTTGCCCGCGACGATGACATTGACGTAGTCGCGGCTGCGCAGGGCGTGGTCGGCGACGGACAGCAGGGTGTTGGCGTCCGGCGGCAGATAGACCCGTACGGCTTCGGGGCTCTTGTTGAGGATGTGGTCGACGAAGCCGGGGTCCTGGTGGGAGAAGCCGTTGTGGTCCTGGCGCCACACATGGGAGGTGAGGAGGTAGTTGAGTGAGGCGATGGGGGCGCGCCAGGGCAGGCGGCGGGTGACGCGCAGCCATTTGACGTGCTGGTTGACCATCGAGTCGACGATGTGGACGAACGCCTCGTAGCAGGAGAACAGTCCGTGCCGGCCGGTGAGGAGGTAGCCCTCCAGCCAGCCCTGGCAGGTGTGTTCGGAGAGGATCTCCATGACCCGGCCGTGCCGGTCGAGATCCTCGTCGACGGGCAGGGCCCGTTCCTGCCATGCCTTGCCGCTGGCGGTGTAGACGGCCTGGAGGCGGTTGGAGGCCGTCTCGTCGGGGCCGACGAGGCGGAAGTCGCGCCGGTCGGCGGTGGCGGCCATGACGTCCGCCAGCAGGTCGCCGAGGACCCGGGTCGGCTCGTGCGTGCTCGCGCCGGGCTTGTCGACGGCGACGGCGTAGGTCTCCAGCGGCGGCAGGGGCAGTTCGCGCAGCAGCAGTCCGCCGTTGGCGAAGGGGGTGGCGCCCAGCCGGCGCGGTCCCTCGGGCACGGCGGCCAGCACGGCGGGGCGCGGGGCTCCGGTGGCGTCGAACAGTTCCTCGGGGCGGTAGGAGCGCAGCCATTCCTCCAGCTGGCGGAGGTGCTGCGGATTCGTCCGTACGGCGGCGAGCGGGACCTGGTGGGCGCGCCAGGTGTTCTCCACGGGCAGGCCGTCGACCTCGGCGGGGCCGGTCCAGCCCTTCGGGGTGCGCAGGACGATCATCGGCCAGCGGGGGCGGTCGCCGGCGCCGTCCTGGCGGGCGGCGCGCTGGATCGCGGCGATGCGGTCGAGGCAGGTGTCCATGGCCCGGGCCATCGCCCGGTGCACGGCGGCGGGATCGTCGCCGGTGACGTGGACGGGGTCGTGGCCGTAGCCGCGCAGGAGTTCGTCGAGTTCGTCCTCGGGCAGGCGGGCCAGGACCGTCGGGTTGGCGATCTTGTAGCCGTTGAGATGGAGGATCGGCAGGACGGCGCCGTCGTTCACCGGGTCGAGGAACTTGTTGGAGTGCCAGGACGCCGCCAGCGGGCCCGTCTCCGCCTCGCCGTCGCCGATCACGCAGGCGACCACCAGGCCGGGATGGTCGAAGGCGGCGCCGTAGGCGTGCGAGAGCGAGTAGCCCAGCTCGCCGCCCTCGTGGACGGAGCCGGGGGTCTCGGGGGCGACGTGGCTCGGCACGCCGCCGGGGAAGGAGAACTGCCGGAAGAGCCGGGCCATGCCGTCCGCGTCCCGGGTGATGTCGGGATAGGTCTCGGTGTAGGAGCCCTCCAGCCAGGAGTTGGCGAGGACGGCCGGCCCGCCGTGGCCGGGTCCCCAGATGCACAGGGCGTCCAGGTCGCGGGCCTTGATCACCCGGTTCAGGTGGGTGTGGACGAGGTTGAGGCCCGGCGAGGTGCCCCAGTGGCCGAGGAGGCGCGGCTTGACGTGCTCCGGGCGCAGCGGCTCGGTCAGCAGCGGGTTCGCCATCAGGTAGATCTGGCCGACGGAGAGGTAGTTCGCGGCGCGCCAGTGGGCGTCCAGGGTGGCGAGCTCCTCGTCGGGGAGTTCGGGTGGCGCCTGCTGCGTGTCGACGGACATCGGGGGTCCTTTCCGTGTCGGGACAGCGGTCGGGCCGGGTGGGCGCGGTGCCGGGCGGCGCGGGTGGCGCTCTGCACATCCCAACCCTGTGCGGACCGGGCGGGTACCCGACAGGGCCATTCGGGTCACGTCGGTTCCCGAACGGAGGCGGAAGCGGCCTCCGGGAACGTCGGAACAGCGGTTGGCGCCAATCGGTGATCATGGTCTTGCGGTCGGGAACATCCGTGTCGGACCGTGCGCCGAGCCTTCGGCCGGGGCCTCGCTGCCGGGCTGTCGACCACAGACGCGCGGAGCGCGCCCGGAACCCGGCCAAGTGGGCGTGCCACGCCCGGGAGTCACTGTTCTCCCGCTGGCTCACGTGTCACAGCGGGACGCTGACGGCCCTTTACCGTGCCGTCGCTGCTCGCCGCCGTGGCGGCCGCGACGGTGGCGGGACGCTTCCGGTTGCCGGCCGCGCTGGTCGCGGCGCAGACCACCGACTGGCCACCGCCCTGCGGCAGGCGAAGAACACGGACTCCTGGGACTCCCTGGACCGGCGCTTCCGGCCGCTGTGCGCGGACTGGGCACAGGTCGGTGTCTCCGAGGTGGTCTGGTTCCGGGTGCCCGACCCGGACATCGGGGCCGACTGGCACGCGACGGCCGCGCGCGCCGCGGACGGCAGTCGGCGGTGCGCACAGGCGCTGGACGCCCGCGACCGGCCTGCGTTCCTGACCGCGCTCCGGCAGTTGGTCGGCGCCGGGAACTGCGCGGCGAAGGTCAACGCCCGCATCGACACCCTGTTGCGGGACAGCGGCCGTCGCGGCACCGCGCACCGCCCCGTGGAGAACCCGGCCTGTGCGCGCGTGGCGCAGTGACCGTGCGCTCAGCAGCAGCATGTCGTCGCCGAAGACCCTTCACGGGCCAAGGGCGCGGCGCGCGGCGGGAGGGTCAGGCCAGGGAGAGGAAGAGCTTCTCCAGGCGCGCCCGCATCTGCACGGAGTTGCGCACCTCGGGGTCGTCACTGGTCATGCACTGCTGGAGCCCCGTGGCGATGATCGAGAAACCTGCCCGGTCCAGCGCCCTGGAGACCGCGGCGAGCTGCGTGACGACGTCCTCGCAGTCGCGCCCCTCCTCTATCATCCTGATGACCCCGGCCAGCTGCCCCTGGGCACGCCGCAGCCGGTTGAGCGCCGACTTCAGCTCCTCGGCCGACATGTCGAGTTCCACGCTTCCTCCTCCACATACCCCTGTGGGTATGGTACCGCGTGGGCAAATTTTGCATGGCGTGCAGGTTTGCATACCATGCAACTTATGTCGGAGAAGAGTGCCGCCGGGGGCGGTCTGCGGGAGCGGAAGAAGCGGGCCACACGGGCCGCTCTCACCGAGGCCGCGGTACGCCTCGCCGCCGAGCACGGTGCGGACAAGGTCACCGTCGAGGCGATCAGCGCGGCGGCCGGCGTGTCCGTGCGGACCTTCTTCAACTACTTCGACACGCGCGAGGACGCCTTCGTCGTCCTCGACGCGGACGCGGGCGCCCGCATGCGGCGCGCCATCCTCGACGCACCGGCCGGCCTCCCCCCGCTGGAGGCCCTGCGCGAGGCCATGGCCGCGGAACTCGCCGAGGCGGAGCAGCAGCACGAGCTGTGGCGGCTGCACGCCGAAGTGCTGCACGCCTCGCCGCACCTCCTGGCCCGCGGCGTCGGGGCGCACATCGCGGCGGAGGCCGACCTGGCCGACGCCCTCGCCGTGCGTCTGCGCGGTGCCCCCGGCGACGGGGAACGGCCCGCGGACCCCGGGCTCTACCCGCGGCTGCTGGCCGCGGTGGCGTCCGCCGCGGTGCGCACCAGCGTGGAGCACTGGTCGGCCCACCAGCACGAGGCCGCCTTCCTGGACGTGTTCCACCAGGTGTTCAGCCTGCTCGCCGCCGGCCTTCCGGCGCCTCCCGCGTGACCGCAGCGCAGGACGATCGCGACACCCACCCCACCATTCACCCCGAAAGAGATGCCGTGACCGCAGCTCAGGCGCCCGACGACGCGCCTCCCACCTCCATGACCCACCGGCAGATACTCCAGGCCATGTCCGGCCTGATGGCCGGCATGTTCGTCGCGATCCTGGCCGGCACCGTCGTCTCGAACGCGCTTCCCACGATCATCGCGGACCTGGGCGCCAGCCAGTCCTCCTACACCTGGGTCGTCACGGCGGAACTGCTGGCCATGACGGCGACGGTCCCCCTGTGGGGCAAGCTGTCCGACCTCGTCAACAAGAAGCTGCTGCTCCAGCTCTCGCTGAGCCTGTTCGTCGTCGGCTCGCTGCTGGCCGGCTTCTCCCACGGCGTCGGCCTGCTGATCTTCAGCCGGGTCGTGCAGGGCATCGGCGCGGGCGGTCTGACGGCCCTCGCGCAGGTCGTGATGGCCACCGTCATCCCGCCCCGCCAGCTCGGCAAGTACGCCGGCATCTTCGGTGCCGTCTTCGCCGTGGGCACCGTGGCCGGTCCGCTGGTCGGCGGTGTGCTGGTCGACACCTCGTGGCTGGGCTGGCGCTGGTGCTTCTTCATCGGCGTACCGTTCGCGCTGCTCGCCATCGCGCTGCTGCAGCGCACGCTGCGGCTGCCGACCACGCGGCGCGAGGTGCGCATCGACTGGCTCGGCGCCTTCCTGATCGTCGCCGGTGTCTGCGCGCTGCTCATCTGGGTGTCGCTGGCCGGCAACGAGTTCGGCTGGGCCTCGTGGCAGACCGGCGTCCTCACGGGCGGTGGCGTCCTGCTGCTGGTCGCCGCGGTCTTCGTCGAGGCCCGTACCGCCGAGCCGGTCATCCCGCTCGGCATCTTCCGCAACCGCACGGTGACGCTCACGACCGTCGCCAGCCTTCTGGTCGGTGTCGCCATGTTCGGCGGAACCGTCTTCCTCTCCCAGTACTTCCAGGTCTCCCTCGGCAAGTCGCCGACCGTCGCGGGCCTCATGAGCCTGCCCATGATCTTCGGCCTGCTGGTGTCGTCCACCGTCGCCGGCCAGGTGATCAGCAGGACCGGCAAGTGGAAGCGTTACCTGGTGGCGGGCGCGCTGATCATGTCCGTCGGCCTCGCGCTGCTGTCCACGATCGACGCCGGGACGCACTTCGGTCTGCTCAGCATCTACATGGCGGTGCTGGGCGTCGGCGTCGGCATGCTGATGCAGAACCTGGTCCTGGCCGCGCAGAACGACGTGGCCGCCGCCGATCTGGGCGCCGCGACCTCCGTGCTGTCCTTCTTCCGGAGCATGGGCGGCACCATCGGCGTCAGCGTCCTCGGCGCGATCCTCGCCAACCGGGTCACCAGCGAGATGACCGAGGGGCTCAAGGCGGCCGGCGTCACCGCGCCGGCCGGCGAGGGCTCGGGCGGGAGCAGCGTGCCGGACATGTCCACGCTGCCCACCCCGATGCGGTCGATCGTCGAGCACGCCTACGGTGTCGCCACGGCGGACCTGTTCCTGATCGCCACGCCGTTCGCCCTGCTCGCGCTGGTCGCGGTCGTGTTCCTGAAGGAGAAGCCGCTGAAGACCACCAGCGGCATGGAGCGGCTCGCCGAGGAGTCCGGCGGGACCGCCCCCGAGGTCGCCGACAAGGGACCGGCGGCACCGGTCGGCTGAGCCGCCGGCCGCACCGTGCGACGGAGCCGCCCGCCCACCCGGGCGGGCGGCTTCCGCGTACCCGGAGAGAGGCGGACAGGACCGTCTCCGCCCGGCGGCGGCCCGTCCGGGCGGGCGAAAACCACCGCGCCCCGGCGTGAGGAGACTGTTAGGCTGGCGAAGACGTTGATGGCGTATCGAGAGGTCCCGGACATGGTGGGTGACGACGACATCTGCGGGTGATACCCCGCACCGACGGCCACAGGCAGGCGCACAGGAGCGCCGCCGCGGTGGCCGCCTTCGTCGTTCCCCTCTCCCTGTCTGTCCCGGGCGGGCGCGTCCCTTCCCCCGCCCCTCTCCTCAGCGAGGTCATCCATGTCCGACGCCGCCGTCGTCTGCTCGAACCTGTCCTTCTCGTGGCCCGACGACACCCCCGTCTTCGAGGACCTGTCCTTCACCGTGGGCACGGGCCGCACCGGTCTGGTGGCCCCCAACGGCTCCGGCAAGAGCACCCTGCTCAGGCTGATCGCCGGGGAACTGCGGCCCGGCGCCGGGTCCGTCACCACCACCGGGACCGTCGGCTGGCTGCCGCAGACCCTCCCGCTGACCGGTGACCTCACGGTGGCGGAGGTGCTGGGGGTCGCGGCCGTGATCCGCGCCATCGACGCCGTCGAGTCCGGAGACGTGGCCGAGGAGCACTTCACGGCCATCGGCGACGACTGGGACATCGAGGAACGCACTCGTGCCCAGCTCGACCGGCTCGGCCTGGGCGACCTCGCCCTGGACCGGCGTCTCGGTACCCTCAGCGGCGGACAGGTCGTCTCCCTCGGGCTCGCCGCCCAGCTGCTGAAGCGGCCCGACGTGCTGCTGCTCGACGAGCCCACCAACAACCTCGACCTGGACGCCCGGCACACGCTCCACGACGTGCTGTCGGACTACAAGGGCTGCCTGCTGCTGGTCAGCCACGACCGCGCCCTGCTGGACCGCATGGAGCGCATCGCCGAACTCGACCGCGGTGAACTGCGTTTCTACGGCGGCGATTTCACCGCGTACGAGGAAGCGGTGCGGGCCGAGCAGGAGGTCGCCGAGAAGAACGTCCGCAACGCCGAGCAGGAACTGAAGCGGGAGAAGCGGGAAATGCAGCAGGCCCGGGAGCGGGCCGAGCGCCGTGCGAGCAACGCGGCCCGCAACCTCAAGAACGCCGGTCTGCCGCGGATCTTCGCCGGGAACATGAAACGGGGCGCGCAGGAGTCCGCGGGCCGGGCCGGGCAGACGCACGCCGGCCGGGTCGGCGAGGCGAGGGCCCGGCTGGACGAGGCGGGACGCGCGCTCCGCGACGACCAGCGCATCGTCCTCGACCTGCCGGACACCGACGTGCCCGCCGGGCGCACCCTCTTCCTCGGGGAGCGGCTGCGAGTCCGGCTCGGCGACCGGGAGGTGTTCGCCGGCGAGGGTGTCGACCTGACCGTGCGGGGGCCCGAGCGCATCGCGCTGACCGGCCCCAACGGCGCCGGCAAGAGCACGCTGCTGCGGCTGCTGAACGGCGACCTGGAGCCCGGCGGGGGCACGGTCGGGCGGGCCGACGGGCGCGTCGCGTACCTTTCGCAGCGGCTCGACCTGCTGGACGGGGACCGCACGGTCGCCGAGAACTTCGCCGCGTACGCCCCCGAGCGGCCCGAGGCCGAGCGGATGAACCTGCTCGCCCGGTTCCTCTTCCGGGGCGCCCGCGCCCATCTGCCCGTCCGCGTGCTGTCCGGCGGCGAGCGGCTGCGGGCCACCCTCGCCTGTGTGCTGTGCGCGGAACCCGCCCCGCACCTGCTGCTGCTGGACGAGCCGACCAACAACCTCGACCTGGTCAGCGCGGCGCAGCTGGAGAGCGCCCTGAACGCCTACCGGGGTGCCTTCGTGGTGGTCAGCCACGACGAGCGGTTCCTGAACGGGATCGGGGTCGACCGGTGGCTGCGGCTGGCCGACGGCACCCTGACGGAGACGGCGGCCCCCGAGGTGTGAGCCGGCCCGCGGTGCCTGTTGCGGCCGGAGGGTCGCGGACGGCAGGCTTCGGGGTGTGGCCACTTTGCTGATCGTGCATCACACCCCGTCGCCGAACTGCCAGGCGATGCTCGAAGCCGTCGTGTCCGGAGCGACCGCTCCGGAGATCGAGGGGGTGCGGGTCGTCCGGCGTGCGGCGCTGGCGGCCACGGCCGTCGACGTGCTGGAGGCGGACGGATACCTGCTGGGCACCCCGGCCAACCTGGGCTACATGTCCGGCGCCCTGAAGCACTTCTTCGACCAGGTCTACTACCCGTGCCTGGACGCCACGCGGGGGCGGCTCTTCGGCTACTGGGTGCACGGCGGCAACGACACCACCGGCGCCGTGCGCGGCATCGAGTCGGTGACGACCGGCCTCGGCTGGCAGCGCGCCGCCCCGGCGGTGACGGTGGCCGGTGAGCCCGCCAAGGCCGACCTGGAGGCCTGCTGGGAGCTGGGGGCCGCGCTCGCCGCCGGGCTGATGGACTGACGCGGCGGCGCGGCCGGCGTGCCCGGGTACTGGATCACGCCGTCACGCCGCGGTTCCGTCAGAGGGGCGTCGCGGCGCGGAGGACGAGGAACATCGTGACGGCCGCGTTCGCGGAGGACATCGCCGACACGGCCGTGCCGGCCGCCGCGCCCCACACCGCCAGCCCCACCGAGGTGAACACCGAGGGCCTGGTGCGGGGCGTCGGAGCGGGGCCGAGCAGGGCCGCCACCCGGCGCGGCACCGGCCCAGGTGCCGCGAGACCGGCGAGGGTGGCGACCGGGGTGCCCCGGGAGACGAGGGCCGCCTTGCCGATGGCGGTCGCCACCGCGCGGCGGTTGCCGACCGTCCGGGCCGCCTCCTCGTCGGCCCAGCGCTCCGCCGTGTAGGACACGGCCGTACGCAGCGGCCGCAGGAACGGGTTGGCCAGCGCGGCGAGCCGTACGGCGAGCAGGAACCGGTGGTGACGGGCGGCCAGATGGGCCCGCTCGTGGGCGAACAGCGCCCGCCGCTCGGCCGGTTCGAGGCAGTCCAGCAGGGCCGTGGTCACCACCACCCGGTCCCTTCGCCCGCCGGGCAGCGCGTACGCGTAGGGCACCTCGTCCGGCAGGACGGCCACGGACGTGCCCGGCAGCCCGGCCAGTGCGCGGTGGGCGCGGCGGCGCACCCGGCCGTGGCGCCACAGGGCCCGGGCTGAGGCCACGACCACCGCGCACAGCGCGGGGATCGCCGCCTTGCCGGCGACCTCGTCGTAGGGCACCGCCGCCCGTACCTCCGGGTCCGACCAGCCGTCGGGCAGGGGATTGCCCGGGAGCTGCGCGGTGCCGACCACCATCAGCAGGGCGAGGCACACCGTGCTGCACAGCGCCATCACCGCGGCCACGGCGGTGAGCAGCCTGGTCGCGGTCCGGGGATGCAGGTGCTGTTCGGCCAGGCGCGCGATCGGCCACGCGGTCAGCGGCAGGACGAGCGGAAGGAAGACGAAGACCCCCATGAGGCGTCAGTCTTCCCCCGCGGCCCGCGCGTCGCCGCCCAGCAGGTCGCGCAGCAGCCGTTCGTCGGCCGGGTCGAGGCCCGTCACGAAGCTCGCCAGCACCGCCCCGCGGTCGCTCTCGGCGTCCAGCACCCCGCGCATCCGGCGCGCGGCCAGGCCCGCCGGGTCCGCGGGCGTCCAGACGAAGGACCGGCCCGCGCGCTCCCGGCTCACCGCGCCCTTGTCCAGCAGGCGGGTCAGGATCGTGACCACCGTCGTGTAGGCCAGGTCCCCGCCCAGGCGCTCCTGCACCCGGCCGGCCGTCGCCGGACCCTCCGCCCCGCGCAGCACCGAGAGCACCAGCGCCTCCAGCTCGCCCTGCCCCCGCCGCCGGGGACGCCGGTCATCCGCCACGCCCGCACTCCCCTCGTCCCGCCGTCCGCTTCCCGGTACGCCATCGTATCGACGCCGCGGACACCGCCGGGCCACCGGACCGCCGCCCCGGCGCACGGGGACGGCGGGGTTCGTTCGCCGGGCGTACGCCCCTCCGTCACCCGGAGAGCGCCCCGGCGACGCACTCCACCCTCAAGATCACTTGGTGCCCTTTGTTGTCATGTCTTCGACTTCGGGAGTACCGGCGTGACCAGATTCCCCTTCGGCCGTACGGCCGCCTGCGCCTTCGCCGCGGCCTTCGCCGCCCTGCCCGTGGCTCCGGCCGCGGCCCACGGCGGCGACGCGCTGCCGACCGTGCGGCCGCGGGCCGAGACGGCCGCCCTGTACGACGACGAGGCCGGCGGGAACGCAGACGCGGACGACCCCGCCATCTGGCGCAACCCGTCCGACCCCGACCGCAGCCTCGTCGTCGCGACGGCCAAGGAGGGCGGCCTGCGCGTCTACGACCTCGACGCCCGGCTGGTGCAGTCGGTGGCCGCTCCCCCGGCCTCGGATCCCGACAGCGCGCCCGGCCGCTTCAACAACGTCGACCTGGTGCAGGGCATGCCGCTGAGCACCGGCCCGGCGGACCTCGCGGTCACCACCGACCGCGGCAGCGACCGTCTGCGCTTCTACCGCATCGACCCGGCCGCGCCGGGCCGCCCGCTGACGGACGTCACCGACCCGGCCGCCGCGCCGGTGTTCTCCGCGGACCAGGACGAGATCGACGAGCAGCGCACCGCGTACGGTCTGGCCACCTGGACCGACAGGGCGACCCGGCGTTCCTACGCGCTGGTCAGCCGGCGGGAGCGTACCCGGCTCGCCCTGCTGGAGCTCACCCCGGCGGCGTCCGGGCGCGTCGGCTACCGCACGGTCCGCACCCTGGACCTGCCCGCGTCCTTCCGGCTGCCGAACGGCGCCCGCTGGTCGCCCTGCGCCGAGCCCGGCGAACTGCCCCAGGTGGAGGGCATGGTCGTCGACCCGGCCGACGGCACCCTCTACGCCGGGCAGGAGGACGTCGGCATCTGGCGTCTGCGCGCCGACCTCACCGGCACACCCCGGCTGGTGGACACGGTGCGTGAGTACGGTGTCCCCGCCACGTACGACGAGGCCGCCGACGAGTGCGTCGCCGGCTCCGACCCCGGGTTCGGCGGCAGTGTGCTGTCCGCGGACGTGGAGGGGCTGACGCTCCTCCAGGAGTCCGACGGCGACGGGTATCTGCTGGCGTCCAGCCAGGGGGACGACACCTTCGCCGCGTACGACCGCGAGCAGGGCGACCACAACGAGTACGAGGGCGGGTTCCGCGTCGGCGCCGTCTCGGCCCGGCTGGACGGCTCCGAGGAGTGCGACGGGGCGGCGGTGCTGAACCGGCCGCTGGGCCGCCGCTACCCCGACGGCCTGCTCGTCGTGCAGGACGGCCACGACACGCCGGAGGACGGCGAGCGTGCCGCCACCGGCTTCAAGTTCGTCGACCTGGGCGACGTCAAGGACGCGCTCGGCGACTGACGCCGTTAGGTCCCGGCCGGCGTCGGGACCGAACGGCGCGTCAGGGGGGTGTCACAGGGTGCGCCGCCTGGTGCGGAGCAGCAGCAGGCATCCGGCGGCGAAGAGGACGCCACCGGCCGCCGCGGGCCAGAGGCCGAGGCCGGAACCGGTCTCGGCGAGACCGCCCCGGTCGCCCTGCGGCCCGCTCGCGGAACCGGCGGCCTGCACGGCGCCCCCGTCCGTCCCCCGCGTCCCGCCGGGGGCGGCCGCGGAGGCGCTCGCGTCGCCCGGAGTGCCGGCGGGCGGGGTCGCGGCCCTGGGCTCGGCGGAACGGGAGGCCTCGGGCCGGTCCGGGTTCGCGGGCCGGCCGGCGTGCTCCGGCTGCTCCCCGTCCTGGCCGGCGTCCGCGGGCGCCGACGGGGCGCCGGTCTGCCCGGCGGGGGGTGCGGCGGTCTGCCCGCCGTCGTCGCCCGGCTGTTCGGGGGTCTCCTGACCGTTTCCGTCGTCCGGGGCCCCGGATGCCTCGGGGGTCCCGGGGTCGTCCGGAGTTCCGGAGACCTCGGGGGTCCCGGGGTCGTCCGGGGCCCCGGTCGGCTGCCGCGGGGTCTCGCTCTGGCCGGGGTCCGGGGCGGGCGGCGTGCCCGCGCCGCACGAGCGGCCGCCGTTGATGCAGTCGACCATCTCCCGCATCAGGTCCTCGTCGAAGACGTTGATGAAGTCGCTGTGGTCCGTGACCGGCTTGTGCAGCTGCTCGGGGAAGGAGTCCACGGCGAACAGGGGTGTCGTCCGGCCTCCGTCACGGAGACTGGGCGCGTCCACGTCGTACACGATGCGCTGCACCAGCCGCGGGACGGGACGGAAGCCGTCCGGGCAGCTTCCGTCGGCGGCGGCGAACGCCACGTGGGTGCGGTGGTTGGCGCTGTCGATGTTGCGGCCGTCCCAGCAGCTCTGGAAGGTGAAGGTGCGCACCACGTCGCTGCCGGCCGGGCAGAGCGGGTACTTGTCCTTCAGCTGCCGGTCCTCGTGGCCGGTGCAGCTCCAGGAGGCGTTGGCGTTGGTGTTGCCGTTGACGAACGCCTTGGCGTCGCCGGTGATGACGCGCAGCAGCCGCGGCATGCCCGTGACCTTGCCGCGCTCGTTGCCCTCGAAGGTCAGCGTCACCTCGGCCGGCGTGACGATCTCGCCGGCGTTGCCCTCGACGCCCCCGCCGGGCGACCGGTCGTCCTGTTCGGCGGTGCCGTTCTGCAGCCGCAGCACGGGCCAGTAGTACGAGGACTTGTCGCCCTGGTCCGCGCAGCTGGTGCCGGCGTTCGCCAGGTCGTCGTCGGAGGCGAAGGCGTCGTTGCCCTGGTTGCCGACGTAGTCGTGGAAGTGGTGGGCGCCGTTGCCGACGCCGGGCGCGGCGATCAGGTTGTCCGAGTTGAACAGGCCGTCGGCGTTGACGCCGCAGCTGGTGGTGAAGGAGCCGCGCGAGGCGCCCTTGTCCGGGCTCGGCTTCGCCGCGCCGGGCGGGACGGTCGTGATGTCGACGTAGTCGGCCGCGACGGGGCCGTTGCCGGCCTGGCCGCCGTTGCCCTGCTCCTGCCCGGCACCGGGCTGCTCCCCGTCGGCGGCGTCACCGCCCGCCGCTCCGGTTCCGTCGTCCGCTCCGGTGTCCCCGCCGTCGCCCGAGCCGTCCTGCCGCCCGTCCGCGTCGCCGCTCGCCGCGTCCGGTGTCGCGACCGCGGTGCGTCGCAGCGTGCACGGTGCGAGGGCCTCCAGCCCCTCGGGCCGGTCCCCGGCGCCGTCGACGGCGGAGACGATCCGCGCGATCGTCTCCGTCCGCTGCCGCTCCAACGGGTCGAGGATCGCGCCCTCGTCCAGGCCGCCGTCGTCGGCGGTGCGTGCCGCTTCCTGCAGTTGCCGGTAGGCCGTGGCGATCTGCCCGTCCAGGCGGGCGAGTTCACCGTCGACGTCCGGCCTGGCCGCCTCGGGGACGGTCGTCAGCCGCTCGCTCAGGTCGGGGCAGTCGACCGTGGCCGCGACGCCGGAACTGCCCAGGGGGACGGCGGGGCCGGTCCCCGTCTCGGTCGCGGAGGCGAACACGTTGGCGGCGACCAGACCACCGCCGCCGAGTATCAGGGCGACCGCGGAGAAGGTCGCGCGCCGCGCCCCGGTCGGGCGTCTGCGCCTGCTGTGTCCCAAGGCGTGCTCCTGTGTGCGTCGTGGCGGACCCGGGGCATGCGATGCCCCCGGCTCCATACGGAGTCGGGGGCGCGGGCGTTCAACCGCCTCGTGGATTCTCAGGAATCCCTCACCTCACGGGCGCAGGATCAGCCGGATCGGGTTGCCCTCCTTCTTCTCCAGCCGGGCGACCGCCTCGGCGGCCTCGGCCAGCGGCAGCACCCCGCTGATGGACGCGGAGAAGTCCAGCCGTCCGCCCTGGATCAGCCGCAGCAGCTGGGGCAGGGCCACCGGCATGTCGGAACCGTAGTGGCCGAGGATCCGCTGCTGGAGGTAGCTGAAGCGGGTGCCGTCCACGACGCTGAGCGGCTTGTCGGTCAGGCCCACCAGAACCAGTCGGCCCTTGGGCGCGAGGACGGAGAGCGCCTGCTCGCGCACGGCGGGCACGCCCGCGAAGTCGAAGGCGGCGGCGACCCCCGCCCCGCCGGTCACCGCCGCGACGGCCTCGCGCAGCCCGGGGTCGGCGGAGTCCAGGGCGAGGTCGGCCCCGGCGGACAGGGCACGCTCGCGCGCCACCGGATTGGGGTCGACGGCGACGACCGGGCAGGCGCCGACCGCGCGCAGCAGCTGCACGGCGTGCACACCGAGTCCGCCGACGCCCCACACGCCGACGGCCTCGGCGGGACGGACGCCACCGGTCTCGGTGATCGCGCCCCACGGGGTGGACACGGCGTCGGGGATGATCGCGCCCTGGTCGAAGGGGATCGCGTCGGGCAGCGGGGTCAGGGCGGTCTCGGCGGACAGCGCGTACTCGGCCCAGCCGCCGTCGTAGTCGACGCCGCGGGTGTAGGTGACGCCGTCGCGGACCTCGCCGGCGTACAGCACGACCCGCTCACCGGGCGACCAGGTGGTCACGCCCTCGCCGGTCTCGGCGATCGTGCCGGAGACCTCGTGGCCGAGGGTGACCGTGTCGCCCCGGAGGAGGAGCGGGGTGAGCGTCCCGTCGATGAGGTGGACGTCGGACAGGCACACCCCGGCCGCCTCGACCTTGACGAGGACCTCGCCCGGGCCGGGCTTCGGCCGGGGCACCTCCTCCAGCCGCAGCGTGCGGCTCGGGACGTGCAGGCGGGCGGCGAGCATCTGCGCCATGACATGACCTCCTCGGTGCGGCGACCCGGACGGGCCCCACCGGTCCATCGCAGGTCGACTTGCGTTAACCGTACACCCAACGCAAGCCGACCTGCTTTAGTCTGGTGCGATGACCTCTCCGGAACCCGCCGCCCCGCCCCTGCGCCGCCGTGGGGAGCGAATGCGGCAGGCCGTGCTGGCCGCCGCGGTGGAACTGCTGTCCAGCCAGGGCCTGGCGGGGACGACCGTGGGTGCCGTCGCCCGCGCGGCCGGGGTGCACGAGACGTCGGTCTACCGCCGCTGGGGCACCCGCGAGAACCTGGTCCTGGACGCGTTGAACACGCAGCTGGACTCCGCACTGCCGGTCCCGGACACCGGGCGCGTGCGGGACGACCTGCTCGGCTTCTTCTCCTCGCTGGCCGTGCTCCTCGGCACCGCCCAGGGGCACGCGCTGCTCCGGATCGGTGTGGAGCACGACGAGACGCTCGACGACCGCCGCCGGCCCTACTGGAGCGACCGCCTCGACCGGGCCGTCGTGATGGTCCGGCGCGGCGTCGAGCGCGGCGAGCTGGCGGCGGACACCGATCCGGGCCTGCTGATCGAGGCCCTGAGCGGCCCGCTGTTCGTCCGGGTGCTGCTCAGCCGGGCTCCGCTGGACGAGGCGCTCGTGCGGGGGCTGGTGGACCTGGCCCTGGAGGGGGCCCGCCCCCGTCCGGCATGACGCCGGGACCGCACGGACCCGCGGTTCTGTTAACCGGCTGCGAGAGGGGAACCCGGGGCCCGTCGTGACCGTCGTGCGCCACCGCGCCCCTGTCGAGGGAGTTCCGGGATGCAGTCACTGATCAAGGGCCTGGTCGCCGGCGCGGCGGGGACCGTCGCGCTGAACCTCACCACGTACGGCGACATGCTGCTGCGCGGCCGGGGCTCCAGCGACATGCCGGCCGAGGTCGCGGACCGCGTCGCCGACCGCGTCGGGCTGGTGCTCGGCGACGAGGAGACCAAGCCCCACCGCGAACAGGCCGTCGGCGCCCTGCTCGGCTACGCCACCGGCCTCGGCGTCGGCGCCGTCTACGGGGTGCTGTGCCGCCGGCGCGGACCGCTGCCGGACTGGGTGGCCGGGCCCTTGCTCGGTGCCGTGGCCATGGTGGGCAGCGACGTGCCGGCCACCGCGCTCGGCGTGACGGACCCGAAGCAGTGGGACCGTACGTCCTGGGTGTCGGACATCGTGCCGCACGTCGTGTACGGCTTCACCACGGCGTCGGTGTACCAGGCACTGCACTGACCACCGGACGGCCGGCGCCCCGTCAGGTGTCGCGCGACGGCATGGAGGCGTCCAGGGCGGGCAAAAGGTTCGCCTGGAGCTTGGAGGACGCCATGACGACGACTGAGCAGCCGGCCGATCCGACGGGAAAGGACGCCGCGTGCTGCGGACACGCCCACAGCCACGGGCTCGGCTCCGGTGCCGAGGACCGGGAGACCCCGCGTGAACGGGTCAACCGCCGCTGGAACGAGATACTTCAGGAGACCCGGGTCACCCAGACAGGCGTGCAGATCCTCTTCGGGTTCCTGCTCAGTGTCGCCTTCACCCCCACCTTCAGGCAGCTGGAGACGCTGGACCGCAGCATCTACGTCATCACCGTGGTGCTCGGCGCGGCGGCCACCGCCTCGCTCATAGCCCCCGTCTCCATACACCGCTTCCTGTCCGGTCAGCGCATGAAGGACGAGGTCGTGGAGGCCGCCGGCCGCCTGATGATGTGCGGCATGGTCCTCCTCGCCCTGACCATCGGCTGCACCCTCCTGCTGATCCTCCGGTTCGTGGTCCCGGGCGTCCTCGCCGAGATACTCGTGGGCACGGTCATGCTGTGGTTCGGCCTGTGCTGGTACGCGCTGCCCCTGCGCCTGCGCCACCGCGCGGGCCGCCGCTCCCGCTCCGCCGGGGACGCGTGACACGGTCGACGGCCGCGTCACGGAGGGCCCCTTGTCGGGGCCGTCCCCCCGGTGGAGGATGAGCCCGGCACCGGCTCATCCAGCGAAGGGACCCTCGTGACCGACGGACAGCAACGGCCGCGGGCCGCCGCCGTGTTCGACGCGCTGGGCGCCGACTACGAGAAGGCGTTCGCCGGGGCGCCCGCGCACCGCCGCTCGCTGGAGTGGCTGCTCGGGCGGCTCGCGCCGGGCAGCCGGGTGCTGGACGTGGGCAGCGGGACCGGGCGCCCCACGGCCGAGACCCTCGCGGACGCCGGTCACCGGGTCGAGGGCGTCGACATCTCCCCCGTCATGGTGGAGCTGGCGGCCCGGCAGGTGCCGGCCGCCTCCTTCCGGTGCGCCGACATCCGTGACGTGCCGCTCGCGGAGGGCTCCTTCGACGCGGTCTGCGTGTACTTCGCGCTGCTCCAGCTGGACCGGCGCGAGCAGACGGACGTGGTCCGGCGCCTCGCCCGGGCGCTGGCCCCGGCGGGGCACATGGTCCTGGCCACCGTTCCGCTGGACGTGGAGGGCGTCGACGCCACCTTCATGGGACAGCCCGTGCGCGTGACCAGCTTCACCGCGCCGGACCTCGTCGCCGTGGCCGAGGGCGCGGGCCTGGAGGTCCTGGAGCGGGAGGAGTTGCTGTTCACCCCGGCCCACCCGGAAGCCGGGCCCGAACCCCATCTCTTCCTGCACTGCCGGCGCCGGCCCACGACGACCGGCGCCTGAGCCACCGTCAGCGGTAGTCGTCCGCCGAGCCGTCCTTCCCGCCGTACCGGGTGTCCTCGAAGTACGCCCAGGCGTCGGGGCGGCTGCCGTCCACGTCGCGTACGCCGTAGGCCTTGGCGAGGTCCGCGCTGGAGGCGGACTTCCTGTTCCAGCGGGCCGCCCGGTCCGGGTCCGCGGCGAGCGCGGCGACCGCTCGGGCGAGGTAGTGCGGTGACTCGGCGATGGCGAAGGCCGGTTCCTGGGCGACGGCGTCGCGCCAGTTCTCCTCGCTCACACCGAAGTGGGCGAGCATCTGTTCCGAGCGCATGAAGCCCGGTGTGACGGCGACGGCCATACCCCCGTACTCCGCCAGCTCCTCCCCCAAGCCGAAGGCGATCCGGATCGGTGCGTTCTTGGCGAGGTCGTAGTAGAGGTTCTCGCGGTAGCGGCGGTTGGAGGCCGCCGTGCCGTCGGTGACCTCGACGTGGAGCGGGGCGTCGGAGCGCACCAGGAGCGGGAGGGCCAGCGCCGCGGTGATCACGTGGGAACGGACTCCGAGTTCCAGGATGCGCAGGCCGTCGGCTAGGGGTGTCTCCCAGGTCTTCTTGCCGAACACGGAATCGACGAGGAGGTGTTCGCCGCCCCACAGGTCGTTGACGAGGATGTCCAGTCGTTCCTGCTCGCGTTCGATGCGTCCGACAAGGGCGCGTACCTGGTCCTCGTCGAGGTGGTCGGTGGGCACCGCGATGCCGGTGCCGCCGGCCGCAGTCACCAGTTCGCCGGTCTCCTCGATGGTCTCCGTGGTCCGGCCGACCTCGCTGGCGCGCGTACGGGTGGTGCGGCCGGTGACGTAGACCGTGGCGCCGAGCCGGCCGAGTTCGACGGCGAGCGCGCGTCCGGCGCCGCGTGTGGCCCCGGCGACGAGTGCGATCCGGCCGGTCAGCGGAGCCTCGCCGGCGATGTGCTGGGGGGTCGTGTCCTGGTTCATGCGACCACCGTGCACGGTAAACACGACAACCTGCGTCGCCTTTTCCTCGCGAGTTCGCAGCGGTGGTGGTGTCGTCCTGGACGGGCGGGGCGGCGTTGTGCAGGACGCCGAGGCCGGCGTCCGTGGTGAGGGTGGCCGCGCGGCATCAGGGGTCCGCCGTCAACGTGGCGACTGGGGCGGTAGAGGCTCGGTCGGGGGGACGCCGTCCGCTTTGGCGGCGTCCGCCAGGGCCTCCGCGGCGGCTTCCGCCGCCTGCGCCGTGTCACTGGCGGCCTGCGCGGCCATGTCGTCACCCGACGGCTTCTCGCGGGTTGCCGGTGACGGGGGCAGCACCTCGCTGAAGGCTCGGGACACGCCCTGAAGGGCAGAGGTGATCTCGCTGGGGATGACCCAGAAGTTGTTCCCCTGGCCTTGCGCGAGCTGGGGCAACGCCTGGAGGTACTGGTAGGCGAGGAGTTTGGGGTCGGGGTCGTTGCGATGCACCGCCTGGAACACCTCGTCGACGGCCCGGGACTGGCCCTCGGCCTGGAGAATGGCCGCGGTCCGGTTCCCCTCCGCGCGCAGGACGGCAGCCTGCTTGTCCCCCTCGGCGGTGAGGATCTGCGACTGGCGCTGGCCTTCCGCCCCGAGGATCGCGGCGCGCTTGTCCCGTTCGGCGCGCATCTGCTTCTGCATCGCGTCCTTGATGGACTGCGGTGGATCGATGGCCTTGATCTCCACTCGGTTCACCCGCAGCCCCCACTTGCCCGTGGCCTCGTCCAGTACGCCGCGGAGCTGACTGTTGATGGTGTCCCGTGAGGTGAGCGTCTTCTCCAGGTCCATCGACCCCACGACATTGCGCAACGTGGTGACGGTGAGCTGCTCGACGGCCTGGAGGAAGCTGGCGATCTCGTAGAAGGCCGCTCGCGGGTCGGTGACCTGGAAGTACAGGACCGTGTCGATCTCGACGACGAGGTTGTCCTCGGTGATGACGGGTTGCGGTTTGAACGAGACGACCTGTTCGCGCAGATCGATCAGCGGATGTACTCGGTCGATGAAGGGGATGACGAGGCTGAGTCCGGGAGTCAGTGTGCGGTGGTAGCGGCCGAGTCGCTCGACGTTGCGAGCGCGTGCCTGGGGCACGATGCGCACCGCCCGCACCACGGTGAAGATTGCGATGAGCGCGACGATCAGGCCGGCGATGAGGGACGCGGACAGCTCCATGGCTTCAGTCCCGTGGGTAGACGAATGCGGTGGTGCCGCTGATCCGTATGACGTCGACGGTCGCTCCGGTGGCGATCACCAGCGTCTCGTCGTAGGGGCGGGCCGTCCACTCCTCTCCGTCGATGCGGATCCTGCCGCCCGTGGCCGTGACCTCCGAGGTGACGTAGGCGGCCTTGCCGACCAGCGCGTCGATGCCGAATCGTGCCACCTGGGGCTGCAGCACGTGGCGCAACGCGATCGGCCGCACGAACAGCACGGTGACCGTGGCAACGACGGCGTACACCAAGAACTGAAACGGCACCGGCAGACCGACGGCGGCCCCTCCGGCCGTGACCACAGCGGCCACGCTCAGCATGCCGAGCGCGGCGGTGAGCGTGAAGATCTCCGCCACGGCAAGGACCGCCGCGATGATCAACCAGACAAGCCATGGGTCCATGACGCACCTCTTCTCACCGATCCAGGTGAAGAGGTCGGATCACGCCGTTCAGTCCTTCGACCGACCGGACGGACGCGATGTCGCTATTTTACCTATCCCGACCAGCATGCTCCTGTCGGCTGGAGGAGGGCCGGCCGTAGCCCCGTGGGAATCGGTGGCCGCCGAGCGTGGCGATGCCGGTCCTCCCTCTCCCGCGGGCGATACGGTCATGTCCGGAAAGTCGGCCAGAAGGACCTCGCTCGATACCGTTCCGGGGAGTATTCGTGCCCGTGCTCGATCGTCTCGCCTCCGGCGTCCGGTCGTTCGCCGCGATGGCGGCGGACGGGGTGACAGACGGCGATCTGGCCGCGGCCCGGGCACAGATGGGCTTCTCACTGGCCTGGCACATCATCGTGGCCTGCCTCGGCGTGGGGCTGCCCGCCCTCACGCTCATCGCCGAATGGTACGGAATCCGCACAGGTGATCCGGCGCACCGCCTGCTGGCACGCCGATGGGCCCGTGGAATGGGGGTCCTGTTCGCGGTGGGCGCCGTTTCCGGCACCATCCTCAGCTTTGAGATGGGGCTGTTGTGGCCGGGCCTGATGGGCACGTACGGGCAGGTCATCGGCTTGCCGTTCGCGCTGGAGGGCATCGCGTTCTTCATCGAGGCGATCTTTCTGGGCATCTACCTCTACGCCTGGGACCGGATGCCGCCCAGGCGGCACCTGCTCATCGGCTTGCCGATCGTGGTGGCGGGCGTGGCCTCGGCGTTCTTCGTCGTCTGCGCCAACGCATGGATGAACCAGCCCCGCGGATTCACGCTGCGGGACGGGAAAGTCGTCGACGTGGATCCCTGGGCTGCCATGCTCAACCCCGCGAGCCCGCCCCAGACGGTGCACATGATCCTGGCGGCGTTCATGGTGGCGTCGTTCCTGACCGCGGCGGTCTATGCGGTCGCCATGCTGCGGGGCCGCAGGGACGCCTATCACAAGGCGGGTTTCTTCATCCCGTTCACTCTGGGGGCGGTGGTGACCCCTTTCCAGATCGTCGTCGGCGACTGGGCCGCACGGTTCCTGGCCGAGTTCCAGCCCACGAAGCTGGCCGCCATGGAAGGCGTGTACACCACCGGGTCCCACGTGCCCCTGACCCTCGGAGGCATCGCCCGCGACGACGCCCTGCGCTACGGGCTGGAGATCCCGAACGGACTCTCCCTGCTGGTCGGATACCGCCCCAGCACCGTCGTCCAGGGTCTGGACAAGGTTCCGCGCGGTCAGTGGCCCGCGGTGACAGCGGTGCACTGGGCGTTCGACCTGATGGTGGCCGTCGGCTTCTTCCTGTTGCTCCTGGGGGCCTGGCTGCTGTTCTCGTGGTGGCGTGGCCGACGCGGGAGCGGTGAACTGCTCGACCGGCGCGGATCGCGTCTGTTCCTGTGGGGGGCCGCGATCGCCGGTCCGGCTTCGGTGGTCGCGTTGGAGAGCGGCTGGTGTGTCACCGAGCTCGGACGCCAGCCGTGGATCGTCTGGGGGATCATGAGTGTGCGGGACGCCGTCAATCCGGCGCCCGGGCTGATGACCGGCCTGTGGCTGGTGCTGATCGTCTACGCCGCCATGACCGTCGCCACGGTGTACGTCCTGCGCCGTCTGGCAACGCGCACGGCCGTGCCGCTGGCGCCGCAGGAAGAGGACGTCGAACGCTACCCCGTCGTGTGACCGCGAGAGCTCTCGTCATCCGACGCCGTCGTCCGGCCCGAACCGATTCGCGCCCCGTTTTCCCGGCCACCACTGGAGGTCACCGTGCTCGCAGACACGGCACTCGCTGTCATGTGGGTGGGTCTCACCTGCTACGCCGTCTTCGGCGGTGCCGACTTCGGCGCAGGCGTGTGGGACCTCCTCGCCGGCGGAGCCCGACGAGGACGAGACCGGCGCCGGCTCGTCGAGCACAGCATCGGTCCGGTGTGGGAGGCCAACCACGTCTGGCTGATCTTCGTGGTCGTGCTGCTGTGGTCGGCCTTCTCACCGGTCTTCGCCGCCGTGATGTCCACGCTCTACCTGCCGTTGACCTTCGCAGCCCTGGGCATCATCGCCCGTGGAGCCGCCTTCGCCTTCCGCAAGGCCAGCACGGAATTGTGGCAGCAGCGTCTGTTCGGCGCCTGCTTCGCCCTCTCCTCGCTGATCACACCGTTCTTCCTCGGCACCGTGGCCGGCGGCGTCGCCTCCGGGCGGGTCCCGCCCGGCCTCGCCGAGGGCGACGTCCTCACCAGCTGGCTCAACCCCACGTCGGTCCTCGGCGGCGTCCTGGCCGTACTCACCTGCGCCCACCTCGCCGCGGTGTACCTGTGCGCCGACGCCGCCCGCGAGGGCCGGGCCGCTCTCGCCACCGACTTCGCCCGACGCGGCATCATCAGCGGTCTGGCGTGCGGTGTCGTGGCGTGCGTCGGCATCGCCGTCCTGAACGCCGATGCGCCATACCTCTTCCACGGACTGACCCACCGCGGCCTGCCCCTGGTCGTCCTCAGCGCCGTGGCCGGTCTCAGCGGGCTCGCCCTGCTGCACAGGAGACGCTACGTACTGGCACGCCCCACCGCGGCGCTGGCCGTCGCCGCGATCCTGTGGGCCTGGGGCGCGGCGCAGTACCCGGCCATGCTGGTGGGCGGTACGACGGTCGCCCGGGCCGCCTCCGACGGAGCGGTCCTCTCCGCCTGTCTGATCGCGCTGGCGGTGGGAGCGGTGCTCCTGGTGCCCTCCCTCTGGCTGCTGTACGCGACCTTCCAGCGGCGCACCCCTGCCGCGCCGCCCGGGGCGCGCCCCGAGACCCCCGGCCCTCACTGAGGTCGTCCGGGTGTGCCGCTCGGGCCTCGGCGCGCGCCGGCGGACAGGGGCCTCGCGCCGTTCGCCATCCGCATGGCAAGACGGCATGACATCCGGAGCACCTTCCTCCGTATATTTGTCCGCATGCATGCTTCGGCTCCCGTGCTGTGTCTCGCGCTCTTCGCCTGCTCGGCGTGGTGCGTCGACGACGGCCTCTGTCCCCGCTGAGCCTCCGGACCGGCCGCGTGATTCCCGCCGCCGGCCCGCCAGCGTCCGCCGCCCCGTGCACACCACCTCCGGAGCTCTTCCGTGACCACCGCACCCCCTGCCGGGTCGTCCCCGGCCGCGCCGCCGCGCGCGACCACCCCTCTGTTCGCTCCCTCGCCCACCTCCTCGGAACGTCCGAAGGCGCCGTCCCTGCCCCCGGTGCGGCGGACGCCGCTTGTCGTGTCCGGCCTGCTCGCGGTCGCCCTGACCGCGTACGTGTGGTCCGCGCACGGTGCCAAGCCGGGTGTACTGCTCCTGCTCGGACTCGGCCTGGGCGTCGCCCTCTTCCACTCCCGGTTCGGCTTCACTTCCGCCTGGCGGCAGCTGGTCGCCGTGGGCAACGGGACGGGGCTGCGGGCACACGCCCTGCTCCTCGGCACGACGGCCACCCTGTTCGCGCTGCTCATCGGTACGGAGACCGGGCTGTTCGGCTCCCAGCCCGCGCCGTCCGCCGGACCGATCGGCGTCGGTCTGTTCGCCGGTTCCGCGCTGTTCGCGATCGGCATGCAGCTCGGCGGCGCCTGCGCCTCGGGCACCCTCTTCGCGGTCGGCTCGGGGCAGACGTCGATCGTGCTCACCCTCGGGGGCTTCGTCGCCGGAGCCACGCTGGCCGCCTGGCAGTTCGACCTGTGGAAGGACCTGCCGGCCTGGGATCCCGTCGTGCTGTCCGACCACATCGGCTGGTTCGGCTCCTGGGGCGTGACCATCGCCGCGCTGCTCCTCGTGGTGCTGGTCAGCCGGCGTGTCCAGGCCCGCCGGAACCCGCCGCCGCTGGGCGCCGTCCCCTCGGCGCGCCGGGCAGCCGTCCGGGCCGTCCGCGGCTCCTGGCCCCTGGCCGTCGGCGCCCTGGCACTGGCAGTGCTCGGTGCGGGCGTCCTGCTGGTGTCCGGCGGCGCCTGGGGTGTCACCAGCGCCTTCAGCCTGTGGGGCTCGGAGCTGGTGGGCGCGCTCGGCGGTCACCCGGAGAACTGGACCTGGTGGCAGCAGCCCGGCAACGCCGAGATGCTGGCCGGTCCGATGCTCGCCGACAAGACCAGCCTCACCGACATCGGCATCATGATCGGCGCGGCCGTCGCCGCCGCGCTCGGCGGCACCTGGGCGCTGCACCGGGGCGTCCCCTGGCGCACGGCGCTCGCGGCGGTGCTCGGCGGCATGCTGATGGGCATCGGCGCCCGGCTGGCCGGCGGCTGCAACATCGGCGCCTACCTGGCGGGCATCGCGTCGGGCAGCCTCAGCGGCTGGCTGTGGGGCGCCTTCGCGCTGGCCGGCACCTGGGTGGGCCTCAGGCTGCGGCCGTTGTTCGGCCTGGGCAACCCCAAGCCGGGCGACGGCGTCTGCTGACAGGTCCGGAAGCTTCGGGGCTGTTCACGGAGGGCAGGTCAGCCCGTTTCCCGCCGCGGCCCCAGCGACTAGCGTGGCCCCATGCCGCACTCCTCCGCCGTCCTCGTCATCGACATGCAGAACGCGCTGATGGGCATCGCCCACCGGGCAGCGGAGACCGTCGCCACGATCGCGGCGCTGAGCGAGCGGGCCCGGGCCGCCGGTGTGCCCGTGGTGACGGTGCGGCAGGGAGACGAGGAGCTGGTGCCCGGCACCGAGGGGTGGCGGGTCGTGCCGGAGCTGGCGCCCCGCGAGGGGGAGGCGGTCGTCGACAAGACGACGCCCGACGGCTTCCTGGACACCGGTCTCGACGGGACGCTCGAGGCCCTCGGCGTCACCGAGCTCATCGTGACCGGCTTCGCCACGGAGGTCTGCGTGGACACCACGGCGCGGCAGGCACTGAGCCGGGGCTACGACCTGGTCGTCGTGGCCGACGGACACACCACCTCGGTGCGCGGTGAGGCGGACGCCGATCTCGTCCCGGCGGACCGCTCGATCGCCCAGTACAACGCGATCTACCGGACGATCGGCTGGCCCGGTCGCCGTATCCGGGTTCGGGCCGCCGCCGACGTGGACTTCACCGCCCCCGAGGGGGCGGGGAGGCTCACGCCTGCTTGATCGCCGCGATGGCCGGCGCGCGCCGGCCGTCGCGGCCCGGCCCACGGCTCCTGCCCGGACGGGCTCAGGCGGAGGCGCGGGCGATGGTGCCCGCGGTGAGCGTGGCCAGCATCTCCTGCAGGGTCACCGGCGGGAACGGCGGGATCGGACTCGAGACCGCCCGTGCGCTCGCCCGGCACGGTGCCCGCGTCATCCTGGCCGGCCGCAGCCGGACCAAGCTGGACCAGGCCGTGGAGGCCGTGCGCGCCGCGAGCCCCGGGGCCCGGACGGACACCCTCGTGCTCGACCTCTCCGACCTCTCCTCCGTCCGCGACGCGGCCACCCGCATCGCCGAGACCGAGACGGTCGACCTGCTCCTCAACAACGCCGGCGTGATGAACCTGCCCGAGCGGCGGACCACCCACGACGGCCTCGAGATGACGGTCGGCACCAATCACCTCGGCCACTTCGCCTTCGACGCCCAGGTCTGGCCGGCCGTGCGCCGCTCGTCCGCACCGCGCGTGGTCACCGTCAGCGCCATCGCGGCCCGGTGGCCGACGGGCAGGCTGGACGACCTGATGAGCGAGAAGAGCTACCGCGCCATGGGCGCCTACGCCAAGTCCAAGCGCGCCAACATCGTCTACACCCTCGAACTCGCGCGCCACACCGCAAGCGGCCCCGTCGAGGCGCTCGTCGTCCACCCGGGGTCGGCGATGACCAATCTGCAGCGGCACGGCACCGGCGCCCTGAGCCGCGTGGTGACCCCGATCGCCGCACGCCTTCTCATGGGCTCGGCCGAGGGTGCCGCCTGGCCCTCCCTGTACGCGGCGACCAGCCCGCACGTCCAGTCGGGCCGGTTCATCGGCCCCGCCGGACGCGACCAGACCTCCGGTACCCCCGAGCCCGCCAAGCTCCCCACCGGCGCCGACGACCCCGCGGAAGGAAGGCGGCTGTGGGCGGCGAGCGAACGGCTCACCGGCGTCCCCTTCGACGTCGAAGCCGGGGCCGCCGGCTGAGGGCCGTCTTCACAGGTCGCCGGACGGTGGATCGTGGTGGCGCGGTACGCCGTCATGAACTCACCGATGAGGGGTGGGAGTCACTCGCTCCGCTCAGTCCACGGACCGGGATCTCCTGGCGTGACCTGCCGGGAACGGTACGGCCCTGGCAGACGGTCCACAACCGCCGTCGCGACTGTCCATCGGGTGGTCTCGTCCGTGCATGAGGCCTTCGTCCGGGGTACCCGGTCCGGGCCGCATCCGCGGCTGCCGGCAGGGAAGGCGGCATACCGGTGAGCACACGACACGGCACGGCCCTGGTGACGGGGGCCTCCTCCGGCATCGGCGCGGCCTACGCCGGACGACTCGCCGCCCAGGGGTGGGACACCGTCCTCGTGGCCAGAAGAGCACAACGGCTCGACGACCTGGCGCAGCGGCTGAGCAGGGCGACGGGCACCACGGTGGAGACCCTCGTCGCCGACCTGTCGGAGCCCGGTGACCTGGCACGGGTGGCACGGCGGGCAGCCGACGACGACATCGGGTTCCTCCTCAACAACGCGGGGATCAACGGCTACGGTCCGTTCGCCGGCCTCGAACCGGAGCTCATGACGAAGGTCCTGGCCGTCAACGTCCTCGCCGTCACCGCGCTTGCGCGGGCCGCTGCCCCGGGCATGCTGGCACGGGGGCACGGCACCCTGATCAACGTGGCTTCACAGCTGGCCTTCGCGGGCGCGTTGCCGCCGCATCCGCTGCCCGAACGCGCGGTATACGGCGGCACCAAGGGCTACGTGGTCACCTTCACCCGCACTCTCGCCGCCGAGCTCGCCGGCACGCCGCTGCGGATTCAGGTGCTGTGCCCGGGGCTGACCGCCACCGAGTTCCACCGGTCGCGTGGTCACGAGCCCGTGCCGGGACGGGACGAGTCCGTGCACGAGGAGGGAGGCATGCCCGTCGATCGCGTCGTCGACTCGTCACTGGCCGCGTTGGAAGCCGGCGAGGTGGTGTGCGTACCGGGGCTCGGGAACGCGGCTTTGATCGACGCTCTGGCGGAGGCCGAACTGGCGATCCGCACGGCGGCGCGCCCGCTCGGACGCTGACCCGGGCGTGCCGGATGCTCTTCGGGGCGGCCTTCGCAAGCGCCTGCGGGACGGCGACGAGCTGGTCGGCGTTCTCGCGGGTCCTGGCACCCCCCCCCCGTGACGGGTCGTGAGTTCAGGAGTGCCCGGATGGGGTAACTGCGGGCGCGCGGACCGGTACTCGCGGTCAGAGTGGGCTGCATGACAGAACCTGGCGAGCGGCGTCGCGGCACGACGTCCACCACCACGCGCGAGCGTCCTGTACGGGGTGCCCGGGACGCCGCGCAGCATGCCGCGGACGCCCTGTCCGAGCTGATCCGGCACCGCCTGGAGGGGGTCTCCGCGGTGTACCGGAGCGAGGACGACGGCTGGATCGTCAACGTGGACGTGCTGGAGGTGGCACGGATCCCGGACACCACCAGCCTGCTCGCCACCTACGAGGTCGAGCTGGACACGGCGGGCGACCTGCTGCGGTACCGCAGGATCGCCCGCTACCGGCGCGGTGCCCAGGACCAGTGACCGGGCCGCTGGGCCCGCCCCCGGAAGGACCACCCGCATGATCCCGTACGAAGACGAGCTCGTCTGCGCGCCCCGCGCCGGAACGCTCTACGACGTCCTGGAACTCATCCTCGACCGCGGCATGGTGATCGACGTCTTCGTGCGCGTCTCCCTGGTCGGCATCGAGATCCTCAAGGTGGACGCCCGGATCGTGGTCGCGAGCGTCGACACCTACCTGCGGTTCGCGGAGGCCTGCAACCGTCTGGACCTGGAGCACGACGTGCGCTCCAAGACCGTTCCCGAGCTGTTCGGCGGGCCGGTCGCCAAGACCGTGGGCCGGGCGGCCGCCAAGCGGTCGACGCGCTCCCTGACCGACCGGGTGCGGGACATCCTCACGCCCGAGGAACCGGAGCCGGAGGAGGACGAGGAGGCGCCCCTGCCGCGCCGTGCCGGCTCCCGCACCCGCGAGCGCGAGGAGCGGACGCAACGGCCCCGGAACCGCCCGGCGGGGCGCCCCCGCGGTGACGACGACCGCCCGCGCAGCCGCCCGCGCCGGCGCACGGAGACAGAGGAGGAATGACCGTGCCCACCACAGCCCCCGCCCCCGCAGCCGTTGTTCCGGAGACCGGGGACGCCCTGTACGTCTACGGCATCGCCCCCGCCGGGGTCCGCACGCCCCGCTCCCCCGGGGTCGGCGGCGCTCCGGTGCGGCTGCTCACCGAGTCCGGCCTGTGCGCCGCGGTCTCGGCCACGCCCGCACGGCTCAGGCCCCGCCGCCGTGACCTGATGGCCCATCAGGCGGTGCTGGACGAGCTGGCCGCGCAGGGGCCGCTGCTGCCCATGCGGTTCGCGGTCCTCAGTCCCCGTCCGGAGGTGCTGCTCGCGCAGCTGCGTTCCGACGCCGACCACCTGGCACGGCAGCTCGACGGCGTCCGGGGGTGCGTCGAGTTCAACGTCAAGGGAGCGGTCGTACCCAGCAGTTTCGCCGAGCTGGTGCGCCGGGACGAGAAGCTGCGGTCCCTGGCCCTGCGGACACGGCGCCGGCCGGACTACGAGGCAAACGTCCGGCTCGGCGAGGCGCTCGCCCTGGCCGTCCGCCGCGAGGCGCGGCGCGCGGCCCAGGAGGTCCTCGACCGCCTGACCCCTCTCGCCGTGCACACCGTGGGGGGCCCGACCGACGACGAGCAGGTGCTGAGCGCGTCGTTCCTGCTGCGCGCGGCCGACGAGTCCCGGTTCCGGCAGGCGGTGGACGCGTGCGCCCGTGACCGCGGGGACCGGCTGGCGCTGAGTGTGACCGGGCCCCTGCCCTGCTACAGCTTCGTCGACCCGTCACCCGCCCCGGCCGGACGGTGACGCGGTGGGCCTCGTGAGCGGTCTCCTGCTGCTGCCCCTGGCCCCGGTGCGGGGCACGGCGTGGATCGCCGACCAACTGCTCCAGGAAGCCCGGCGCCAGGTCCACGACCCGCGCGCCGTCCAGGCCCGTCTGGCCGCGCTCAACCGGGCCCTGGACGAGGGCGCCATCGACGAGGCGGCCTTCGAGCGGGAGGAGGAGCGCCTGCTCGCCCTCCTCGACCGCCCGGTCCGGCCCACCGGCCGCACCACCACCAGCACGGAACCAGCGCACGGAAGGCACCCATGAACGACAGCAAGGCGGCCCTGGCGGCGGCCATGGCGGGCGGATATCTCCTCGGCCGCACCAAGAAGGCGAAAGTGGCCTTCGCGGTGGGCTCCTACCTGGCGGGACGGCGCCTCGGGCTCTCCCCCGGCCAGGTGCTGTCCACGGGGCTGGGCAGGCTGCAACTGGCACCGCAGTTCCAGGAACTGTCGGACCAGGTGCGCGGCGAGCTGCTGGCCGCCGGACGCACGGCCGTCACCGCCGCGGCGAACCGCAGGCTCACCGGCCTCGCGGACACCCTCCGCGACCGCACCGACGCGCTCGCCGGCGCGGTCCGGGAGGGCGGCGGCCGGGAACCGGACGACGGGTACGACGACGCGGCCGACGAGGCCGACTACTTCGACGACGAGGAACGGGAGGAGGACCGCGAGCCCGCCCCCGCGCCGCCGAGGAAGGCGGCGCGGAAGACTCCCCCGCGTCCGTCGGCGCCCGGTGGGAAGCCACCGGCGAAGAAGGCCGCCGCCAAGAAGGCCGCGGCGAAGAAGGCCGTGCCGTCGGGCACCCGGCGGGGAGGTGGCCGCGGATGAGCCCCACCGGAAAGGGCGAGGGCGCGGCGTCCCCGCTGGGCGACGTGAAGAGCGCTCTCGGCGGCTACCTCTCCGCGACCGGGCACAGCCTGGCGGGCAGGGCGAGTGAGCGGATCGGCGGTCTGACCGACCGTCTGACCGCCTCCGCGGGCGGCAAGGGCTCGGGCGGCAGGAGTTCGGGCAGGAGCGGCTCGGAGGAGGACGAGTCGGAGGGCGGCGGCCCGGGAGGGGACGACTCGGGAGGGCGCGGCTCCAAGAAGCGAGGACGAGGGCCCTGGGGCAGCGTCAAGGCGACGCACATCATGGAGACAGTGGACATCGGCATCCCCCTGCGCACCGTCTACGACCAGTGGACCCAGCTCCAGGACTTCAGCTCCTTCACCAAGGGCGTCCGCAGCGTCAGCCCCTCCGACGAGGTCACCTCCGACTGGAACGTCAAGGTCGGCCCGTCGAGCCGGAGCTGGAAGGCGACCGTGCAGGAGCAGGTCCCCGACGAGCGGATCGTGTGGACCTCGGAGGGGGCCAAGGGCAGCACACGCGGTGCGGTCAGCTTCCACGAGCTGGGGCCCCGGCTGACCCGCGTCGTCGTGGTCGTCGAGTACTACCCGGCGGGCTTCTTCGAGAAGACCGGCAACCTCTGGCGCGCCCAGGGCCGCCGGCTGCGCCTGGACCTGAAGCACTTCGCACGGCACGTGACCCTCATGGACGCCGAGGAGCTGGAGGGCTGGCGCGGCGAGATCCGCGACGGCGAGGTCGTCCGGAGCCACGAGGAGGCGATGGAGGAGGAGAACGCCGACGACGCCGACTACGAGGGCGAGGGCGACGAGGACACGGACGAGGAGGCCGGGGACGGCGAGTACGAGCAGGACGAGGACGAGGAAGGCGAGTACGACGACGAGGGAGGCGAGTACGACGAGGACGAGTACGAGGACGAACCCGAAGAGGACGACGAACGGGCCCGCCCGCGTCGCTGACCGCCCGGGGAGTACGCAGTGACGGACGTCGACCACCGGTACGCGGAGCTGGACACCGAGCTCTGCGCCCCCGCCTCGGGCAGCCTGGCGGACCTGCTCGAGCGGGTCCTCGACAAGGGCGTCGTGATCGCCGGGGACATCAAGATCGACCTGCTCGACATCGAGCTGCTCACCATCCGGCTGCGGCTGTTCATCGCCTCGGTGGACACCGCGAAGAAGGCCGGCATCGACTGGTGGGAGACCGACCCGGCCCTGTCGTCCCGGGCCGCACGGGACGAACTGGCCGAGGAGAACGCGCGGTTGCGGGCCCAGCTCGACGCCCTGGCGGAGGCCGCCGGGGAGACGGCGGGAGCCGTCCGGTGAGCGGGCCTCCGGCCGGCCCCGGCGCGCCCGGCCTCGTCTGCGCGTTCGCCGTCACCCGCACTCCGCCGGACGCCGCCGCCCTGGCCGCGGTGACCGGTCACGAGGAGGGCGGCCCGCTGCGCGTGCTGCACGCGGACGGCCTGTGCCTGCTGGTCCAGGACGTCCCCGCGGCGCTGTTCGGCGACGAGGCGCTGGCGGAGCGGCTGGGCCGGCCCGAGGACCTGGAGCGGTGCGCCCGTGCCCACCACCGGGGCGTCGAGGCCGCGGGCGGGCGGGGCCGGTCCGTCGTCCCGCTGCCGATGGCGACGCTGTACCACGGCGAGGAGAGCGCGCGGCAGGCGGTCGCCTCGCGCGCGGCGGTCCTGGACGCGCTGCTCGACCGCCTCCAAGGCCGTACGGAGTGGGCGGTGAAGGTGCACGCCGCCACGCGGACCGCCGCCCGGGCCGGCGACGACACCGGCTCGGGGGCGAGTGGGCGCGCCTACCTGAGCCGGGCCAGCGCACAGCGGCGCGACCGCCGGGACGCGCAGGCGAAGGCCCTGGCCGAGGCGGAGGCCGTCGACGCGGAACTGCGGCGGTACGCCGTCGCGGCGACCCGGCACCGCCCGCAGAGCGACCGGCTGACGGGCCGCAGCGCACCGCAACTGCTGAACGTCGCCTACCTCGTGGAGGACGCGGAGGGCGCGGCCTTCACGCGCGCGCTGGCCGCGCTCACCGCGGACCGCCGGTACTCCGCCGTCGAGATCGGCGCCTCGGGTCCCTGGATCCCCTACTCCTTCGCCCGCTGGGACGAGGAGGCGGACCCCGCCCGGCGGGAGCACGCGGAGCCGGGGGTGCGGCCGTGACCTCCGTGGACACCCGTACGCCGGGTCCCGCTCCCGTGCCCTGGGGCGGGCCCGAGCCGTACGCGCCGGTCGGGGTGCCCCTGGTCGACCTCCTGGACCGGGTGCTGGCGACCGGTGTCGTGGTCAGCGGGGACCTGGTCCTGGCCATCGCCGACGTGCCACTGGTGCGGATCTCCCTGCACGCCCTGCTGTCGTCGGTGAACGAACGCGTGCCCGCCCCGTGGCCGGACAGCGGGCCGCTGTGACGACGCCCCGCGCCCACCTCGACCTGGACCCCGAGCGGGTCACGAACGACCTGGCCGCGCTGGTGCTCACCGTGGTGGAGCTGCTGCGGCAGCTCATGGAACGCCAGGCCGTGCGCCGCTTCGACGAGGGCACGCTGAGCGCGGAGCAGGAGGACCGGCTCGGCACCGCGCTCATGCTGCTCGACCGGCGCATGGACGACCTGTGCGCGCAGCACGGCCTGAGCCGCAGCGACCTCAACCTCGACCTGGGCCCGCTGGGCCCGCTGCTCGCGGATCCCGGACCGTAGCGTCCCGTGTTCCCGAGGAACGCACACCCGCCAGGAGCGATCGTTATGATGACGGCGAATCGCTCAAACGAACATCTGCGGGTGGGGAGTACTGATGCGGGAGCCGGTCGATGTCAGGCGGCAGCGGATCCTGGCGGCGGTCCAGGCGCGCGGCACCGCGCGGGTGCGCGACCTCGCCGACGAGTTGCAGGTCTCGGTGGTGACGGTCCGCCGGGACGTGGAGGAGCTGACGCGGGAGGGCAGGCTGCGCCGCGGGCACGGCGTCGTGCGCTCGACGCTGCCCGCTCCCGAGGTGCCGGCCGGTGACCTCGCCGACGGCGACCGGGTGGCCGTGGTCGTGCCGGAGCGGCACTCGTACCTGACCGAGACGCTGCACGGCGCCCGCACGGTGCTGGAGGAGGCGGGCGTGCGCCTCGCGCTGCACATCGCGCCCCAGGCGGCCGGCGCCGAACGCCCGCTGGTCGAGCGGGCCCTGGAGGACGGCGCCCGGGGGCTGCTGCTCGCGCCCCGGTGGAGCAGCCTGGCCGCCGAGGAGGGCGACTACGCGTGGCTGGCGGCGCTGGACGTGCCGACGGTGCTGATGGAGCGGCGGCCGCGGCGCGGCAGCGCACCGCACGTGCTGGACTCGGTGTGCTCGGACCACTGGTACGGGGCGCACCTGGCCGTGGAGCACCTGGTGGGGCTCGGCCACCGGCGGATCGTGTTCGCGACCCGGGACGACAGTCCGACGGCGCGCACCCTGCGGGCCGCGTTCGCCGGGATCGCCGGGGCGCACCCGCTGGTGGAGCACTGGACGTGGGCGCTGAGCGCGCCGGAGTCGGGGGCCGAGGGGCCGTACGCGGCGGAGGAGACGGCCGAGCTGCCGGTGCTGCTGAGCAGGACGGGGGCGACCGGTGTCGTGCTGCACGGGGACGTGGACGCGCTGATGATCGTGCAGCGGCTGGCGGACCGGGCGGTGCGGGTGCCGGAGGACTGCTCGGTCGTGGCGTACGACGACGTGGTGGCCGGGCTCGCCATGCCTCCGCTGACGGCCGTGGCCCCGCCCCGTGCGGAGGTCGGCCGGGTGGCCGCCGAGCTGCTCCTCGAGCGGCTGCGGGAGGCGGGCGGGCGGCCCGCGCGGCGCGTGGAACTGCTGCCCCGGCTGATGGTGCGCGGTTCGACCCGGCGAGCGGCCGACACACTGAGCGTTTGAGCGTTTTATTTTCCTCTGATCGATCTATTGACCGTTTGTGCTGGGCCGGTCCAGGATTCCCGTGTCCCCAACAGCCGTGCCCCGAGCCGCGGGCACGCAGGAGCCGTGGGAGCCGCCATGCCCGGACGACCCAGTCGTCGCTCCGTGCTCGCCGCGATGGCCGCCGTACCCCTGACAGGAGCCGCAGGCGCCTGCAGCGGGGGGAACGGCGCCTCGTCGGCCCGCACGGGCACCACCACACACATCACCTTCTGGTCCGCCCTGCGCGGCAGCCAGGAGGTGGTCGACGCCTTCAACCGCACGCACCGCTCCATCAGGGTGGAGTTCCAGCAGATCCCCTCCGGCGGACAGGGCGGCTACGCCAAGCTGAGCAACGCCGCCCGGGCCGGCAACGCGCCCGACGTCGCCACCATCGAGTACCCGCAGGTACCGGGGTTCGCCATCGACGGCGTCGCCCGCGACATCACCGACCTGATCGGCGACGGGCTGCGCCGCAAGCTGCTGCCGCAGGCACTCGGCCAGACCACCTTCGAGGGCCGGGTGTTCAGCGTGCCGCTGGACGTGGAGCCCATGGTGATGCACTACCGCGCCGACCTGTTCGACCGGCACGGTCTCCGGGTGGCACGCACCTGGGACGAGTTCGCCGAGCAGGCCGCCGCCGTGCGCCGTACCGCGCCGGGGCGACGGCTGGTGCTGTTCCCCACCGACGGGATGACCCAGTTCGCGGCGTACGCCTGGCAGGCGGGCGCCCAGTGGTTCGACACGTCGCGCGGCGCCTGGAACGTCTCCCTCGCCGACGCGCCCTCCCGGCGCGTCGCCGACTACTGGCAGCGGCTCATCGACCGGGACGACGTCTTCATGAACGCCGTGGAGAGCAGGCAGTCCGACGCGCAGCTCGGCAACGGACTGGTGCTCACCCGGCTCAGCGGCGCCTGGGACGCGGGCGCCCAGATGAACGCGCGGCCCGGGCAGAAGGGGCAGTGGCGGATCGCCCCGATGCCGCAGTGGGACACCGGCAGCCCGTCCGTCGGCATGCACGGCGGCTCCACCTTCGCCGTCACCAGGGACAGCCGCCACCCCGAGGCCGCCATGGAGTTCATCGAGTGGCAGGTGTCCCACCCCGACGCCCTGCGCGCCCGCCTGTCCAGCGGCACCAGCAGCCAGTATCCGGCCGCTCCCGGACTGGTCACGGTGGGACGCGAGGCCTTCGACCGGTCCTACTACGGCGGACAGGACATCTACGGCCTGTTCGAGCAGGAGGCCGAGAAGATCGGCGAGGGCTGGCTCTGGGGCCCGCGGATGAGCGCCACCCAGAAGGTCATGCAGGACTCCTTCGCCCGGGTCGGCGCCGGCCAGGGGTCCCTGACCGAGTCGCTGCGCACGGCGCAGGAGGGCACCATGCCCGACCTCAAGGCCCTCGGCCTGTCCACCACCCAGCACAGCACCTGAGCCGACGAAAGGCAGGTGACACCCCATGACCACGACCACCCCGCCCCGGGTGCCGGCCGGCACCGCGCGCGCCGCCGGTCCGGAGCCGTCCGCCCCGGGCCTGCGCGCCCGCAGAGCGGCCGCACGCCGCCGGCTGGCCGCGTGCGGCGTCCTCATGACGCCGTTCTTCGTCCTGCTGGTCACCGTCTTCCTGATCCCCGTCGGTACGGCCGTCCACCTCAGCTTCTTCAGCGACGACCAGCCCGGCCTCGGATTCGGTCCCGAGCGCACCGTCTTCGTCGGACTGCGCAGCTACGCGGCCGTCCTGACCGACCCCACCTTCCTCGGCGGACTCGGCACGGTCGCGCTCTACTGCCTGATCTACATCCCCCTCATGGTCGTCGGCGCGCTCGCCCTCGCCCTGCTGCTCGACTCGGGCGTGGTGCGGCTGCGGGCCTTCGCCCAGCTCGGCCTGTTCCTGCCGCACGCCGTGCCGGGCATCATCGCGGCCCTGATCTGGCTGTACCTGTACACGCCGGGCATCAGCCCGGTGATCGACCTGTTCGCCCGCGCCGACATCACGATCGACTTCCTCGGCATCCACACGGTGATCCCGTCGATCGTGAACATCGCGCTGTGGAGCAACCTCGGCTACAACATGGTCGTCTTCTACGCCGCCCTGCAGGCCGTGCCCCGCGAGGTGATCGAGGCGTCGGTGGTCGACGGC
This sequence comes from Streptomyces sp. NPDC127100, assembly GCF_042724095.1. Taxonomy (NCBI): domain Bacteria; kingdom Bacillati; phylum Actinomycetota; class Actinomycetes; order Kitasatosporales; family Streptomycetaceae; genus Streptomyces; species Streptomyces sp. NPDC127100. The sequence goes on along the minus strand of NZ_JBHXFL010000035.1, from coordinate 17,562 downwards.
GCCGGTCCGGTGCGCACCGCACTGCAGGTCAAGACGCCGCTGGTGCGGGCCTCGATCGTCATGGTCGCCATCTTCACCCTGATCTGGGCGCTCCAGCTCTTCACCGAGCCCATGCTGCTCAGCCAGTCCTCCCCCATGATCAGCTCGCGTTTCTCGCCGAGCATGTACATCTACGACGCGGCGTTCACCCGCAACAACTACGGCCTGGCGGCGGCCGCCTCGGTCGTCCTGCTCGTCTGCACCATCGCCCTGTCCTACGGCGTCACCCGCTTCACCAGCCGCGCCGACTCCGCCGAGGAGGCCCGATGAGCGCCACCGACAGCTCACTGCTGCGCCCGGGACTGCTGGGCCGCGCGACGGTCAACGTGGTCGTCGCGATCTCCGTCCTCTACACCCTGCTGCCGGTGCTTTGGCTGGTGCTCGCCACCACGAAGAGCCGGGACGCGCTGTTCAGCAGCGACCTGCTGTCGCTGAGCGACTTCTCCTTCGCGCAGAACCTGCGGGACCTGTTCGCCATGGACGGCGGGCTGTACGGCCGCTGGTACCTCAACAGCCTGCTGTACGCGGTCCTCGGCGCCGCGCTGGGCGCGCTGCTGAGCGTCGCCTGCGGCTACGCCTTCGACAAGTACCGCTTCCGGCACAAGGAGAAGCTGTTCGGACTGGTGCTGGCGGCGGTCATGGTGCCGCAGACCGTCCTCGCGCTGCCGCTGTACCTGATGGCGTCGGCGGCCGGCCTGGTCAACACCTTCTGGGCGGTGTTCGTCCCGGTGCTGTTCAACCCGTTCGGCGTCTATCTCGGCCGCATCTTCAGCCGGGGCTACGTGCCCGACGAGGTGCTGGAGGCGGCGCGCGTGGACGGCGCGGGCGAACTCACCACGTACGTGCGGGTGTCGCTGCGAATGCTCGGCCCCGGACTGGTCACCGTCTTCCTCTTCCAGCTCACGGCGATCTGGAACAACTTCTTCCTGCCCATGGTGATGCTGTCCGACCAGGACCTGTATCCCGTCAGCCTCGGCCTGTACCAGTGGAACAGTTCGGCGTCCGTCTCGCCGGAGTACTACCCGGTGGTCGTCATGGGCTCGCTGCTGGCCGTGCTGCCGCTCATCCTCGCCTTCGTCCTGCTCCAGCGCTTCTGGCGGAGCGGGCTGACCGCCGGAGCCGTCAAGTGACCTCGCACGCCCCCGACACACCCGGCCGCGGATCCCGGCCCCGGGCCGCCGTGGCCATGTCCCGGGACGCCGCCGCGGCCGTCCTCGACCCCGAGTCGCTCGGCGCCCTGGGCCGGATCTGCGACCTCGCCCCGCTGCCCGCCCTGGACGACCTGTCCACCCCGCGCGCCAGGTCGCTCCTGGCCGACGCCGAGCTGCTGGTCACCGGCTGGGGCTGCCCGCCGCTGGACGCCGAGGTGCTTCGGGCGGCGCCGCGGCTGCGGGCCGTGGTGCACACCGCGGGCAGCGTCCGCGGACATGTCACCGACGCGTGCTGGGAGCGCGGGGTCGAGGTCTCCTCGGCCGCCGCGGCCAACGCCGTTCCGGTGGCCGAGTACACCCTCGGGATGATCCTGCTGACCGGCAAGCAGGTGCTGGAGCGGGCCCGCGACTTCCGGCTGTCCCGCACCCGCGGCAACTGGCTGCACACCCCGCGCCGCGTCGGCAACTACCGCCGCACGGTGGGCCTCCTGTCGGCGTCGCTGATCGGCCGCCGGGTCGCCGAGCTGCTGCGCCCGCACGACCTCGAGGTCCTGCTGCACGACCCTTATGTCAGCGACGCCGACGCCACCGCGCTCGGTGTCGAACGCGTCGGGCTGACGGAGCTGTTCGCGCGCTGCGACACCGTCAGCGTGCACACGCCGCTGCTGCCCGAGACCCGCGGTCTGGTCAGCCGTGCCCTCATCGACGCGATGCCGGCCGGGGGCGTGCTGATCAACACCTCCCGGGGCGCGGTCGTGGACCAGGAGGCGCTCACCGACGCCGTCCTCGCGGGCCGCGTCCGGGCCGTGCTGGACGTCACCGACCCCGAGGTGCTGCCGCCGGACCACCCGCTGTGGGACTGCGAGAACGCGCTGATCACCCCGCACCTCGCCGGTTCCGAGGGCAACGAGTGGCGCCGCCTGGCGGACCTCGCCCTCGCCGAGACCGCCCGCTGGGCGTCCGGTGCCGGCTTCCTCCACCCCGTACGACGCGAAAGGCTGGCGTTCCTGGCATGAGCATCCCCTTCGAACTGCCCACCGAGGACCGTGCGCTGAGCCCGTACACGGGTTACACCCGCGCCCACTGGGAGGCCGTCGCGGACGGGCTGCTCTGGGCGGCGTGGCGCTGGAGCACGCCGGGCCGCGCGCTGCTCGACCTGCCGGGCCGGCCCTCCCGCTCGGGCGTGCGCTCCGACGGCCTCGAGGGCTTCGCGCGGACGTTCCTGGCGGCGGCGTTCCGGGTGGCGGGAGCCGGCGGCGACGATCCGCACGCCTGGCTGGACCGCTACGCGCGCGGCCTGGCCTCCGGCACGCTCACGCCCGGCCGCGACGACGGCGAGTCCTGGCCGCTGATCCTCGACCACGACGTGCAGGGCCAGCCGATGGTGGAGTCGGCGTCGGTCGCGCTCGGGCTCCGGCTGACCGCGCCGTGGCTGTGGAAGAACCTCGACGCCGGGGTGCAGGACCGGGTGGAGGAGTGGCTGCGCGGGGCACTGCGGCACGTTCCGGCGCCGAACAACTGGTATCTGTTCCCGTACACGGTCGCCGGGTTCCTCGAGTCGGTCGGCCGCGGTGACGCCGGGACGGCCGCGGCCCGGCAGCGGGCGCTGGAGCTGATGGAGGGCTGGTACCGGGGCGGGGGCTGGTACGCCGACGGCGACGGACGCGCCTTCGACCACTACAACGGCTGGGCGCTGCACCTGTACCCGGTGCTCGACGCCCACCTCGGCGGCGACGGCGGCCTCGCCGAGCGGTACGGGGGCCGGCTGCGCGCCCACCTCGACGGGTTCGCGTCGACGTTCGGCGCGGACGGGGCGCCGCTGCACTTCGGCCGCTCCCTGGCGTACCGGTTCGCCGCCTCCTCGGCGGTGGGCCTCGGTGCCCTGACCGGGTACACGCCGCTGGCTCCGGGCGTCTCGCGGCGGCTTGCCAGCGGCAGCCTGCGGTACTTCCTGGAGCGCGGGGCGCTGACCGACGACGGGCTGCTCAGCCTGGGCTGGCACGGGCCGCACGAGGCGACGCTCCAGCCGTACTCCGGCCCGGCGTCCCCCTATTGGGCGTCCAAGGCGTTCGTGTCGCTCCTGGCGCCGGCCGATCACCCGCTGTGGACGGCCACCGAGGAGCGGGCGCCGGTCGAGGAGGCCGACCGGGTGCTGGCCCTGCCCGCGCCCGGGCTGCTGGTGCAGTCGACGCGCGACGACGGCATCGTCCGGCTGCACAACCACGGCAGCGACCATGTCCGGCCGCACGAGGGCGAGTCGGCCGCCGGGGACGACCCGCACTACGGCCGGCAGGCGTACTCGACCCGGACCGGCCCGACGGCACTCGGCAACGTCGCGGACAACCACCTGTCGGTGGAGGTGAACGGCCGGGGCAGTGTGCGCCGCCGGATCCGGCCGCTCGGCGCGGGGCACGGCGACGGCTGGGGCTGGGCTGCGTCCTGGCACCGGCCCGTCTTCGCCGGCGGACCCCCGATGGTGCCCGGGCTGCGGGTGGAGAGCGTGACCGTGGCGCGCGGGCCGTACGAGCTGCGGGTGCACCGGGTGACCGGCGCCCCGGCCGGGACCCGCCTCACCCACACCGGGTGGGCCACCGGTCCCGACGAGCCACTGGTGTCGGCGCTGCACGGCCTGCACGGCTGGAGTGCCGAACCGGAGACCGTGCGCGCACCGCAGGGCACCGCCTACGTGCCGTGGGCGGAGGTGCCCCGGCTGTCCGCCGGCGCGGGCGGCACCTCGCTGCACGTCTGCCTGGCCGCGCTCACCGGTGAACCGGGCCCCGGTCCCCTGGCGGACGCCGTCACGGAGGTCGTGGCCGACGGCACCGGTGTCGAGGTGGTCTGGGCGGACGGCGGCGCGCGTACGCGGGTCTCGTTCGCCCCGCTGGAGGTCACGCACGGGTGACCCCGCGCGGCCCGAGGCCCCCGTCCGGCAGCCGGCCGGCCGGGGGCCTCCCTCGTGCGCACGCCTCCGGTGGCGCGCCGGTCCCCGGCCGGTGACGCTGGTACGGCCCCCGGCGCGAAGGAGTCCCCATGCACAAGGCGTCGCGCGCCGTGCTCGGTCCACCCGTCGTGTCCGCGGAGCGGCCGTCGTCCCCGCGAACGGGGCCCGCTCGTCCCGCCGCGAACGCGCATGCCTTGAGTCCGGGTGGCTGGGTACGCGGTCACGGCCCACCACGGCAGTCGGTATTCGAGGACGACCGGCCGCGTGCAGCGGTCCGCCCAGAACGGAGAAAAGGCTGATGAGCGAGGCCAACCCCCTCAAGCGGGTAGCCCACAAGGTCACCGATGCCCTGCAGGGAGAGGGCGGCGGGCCGGCGGACGGGGTGCCCGGCAAGCCCGCCCCCGAGTCGCCCCCGGTCGCCGAACCCACCACTCCCCGCGAGCCGCTGCCGCCCAAGCCGGACCAGAGCGGTCCGGCCACCGTGTCGCCGACCGGCCAGCCGACCGGTGCCGACCAGGCCCGGGTCGCCCAGTCCGGGAGCTATCTGACGAACGCACAGGGCACACGGCTGTACGACACCGACCACTCGCTGAAGGCGGGGCCGCGCGGGCCGGTCCTGCTGCAGGACCATCACCTGCGCGAGAAGGTCATGCACTTCGACCACGAGCGCATCCCGGAGCGCGTGGTCCACGCCCGGGGCGCGGGCGCGCACGGGGTCTTCCAGAGCTACGGCACGGCGGCCTCGGTGACGAAGGCGGGGTTCCTCGCCGCGGACGTGGAGACGCCGGTGTTCACCCGCTTCTCCACGGTGGTCGGCTCCCGCGGATCCGCGGACACCGTGCGGGACACCCGGGGTTTCGCGACGAAGTTCTACACCAGCGAGGGCGTCTTCGACCTCGTCGGCAACAACATCCCGGTCTTCTTCATCCAGGACGCCATCAAGTTCCCGGACGTCGTGCACGCCGCGAAGCCGCACCCCGACCGGGAGATCCCGCAGGCGCAGAGCGCCCACGACACCTTCTGGGACTTCGTCTCGCTGCACACCGAGGCGACCCACCACACCATCTTCTTCATGGGCGACCGCGGCATCCCGCGCTCCTACCGGATGATGGAGGGCTTCGGCGTCCACACCTTCCGGCTGGTCAACGCCGAGGGCGCCACGACGCTGGTGAAGTTCCACTGGAAGCCCAAGCTGGGCGTGCACTCCCTGGTGTGGGACGAGGCGCAGATCATCAACGGCGTCGACCCGGACTTCCACCGCCGCGACCTCGCCGACGCCATCGAGGCGGGCGCGTACCCGCAGTGGGAGCTGGGCATCCAGACGTTCCCCGACACCCCGGAGCAGACCTTCGAGGGCATCGACCTGCTGGACCCGACGAACATCGTGCCCGAGGAGCTCGCCCCGGTGCAGCCGGTCGGGCTGCTGACCCTGAACCGCAATCCGTCCAACTTCTTCGCCGAGACGGAGCAGGTCGCGTTCCACGTCGGTCACCTGGTGCCGGGCATCGACGTCACCGACGACCCGCTGCTCGCCGGCCGCCTGTTCTCCTACCTGGACACGCAGCTCACGCGCCTGGGCGGCCCCAACTTCCCGCAGCTGCCGATCAACCGGCCGCAGGCGCCGGTCAACGACATGCTGCGCGACGGCATGCACCAGACCGCGGTGCACCGGGGCGTGGCGCCGTACCGCCCCAACTCCCTGGACGGCGGTTGCCCGTTCACGGCCGGCGCGGACATGAGCGCGTACATCGAGGCACCGGTCCGGATCCCGGAGGCGTCGAAGGTGCGGGAGGCGCCGGAGTCCTTCGCGGACCACTTCAGCCAGCCGCGCCGGTTCTGGCTGAGCATGAGCCCGGTGGAGCGCGAGCACATCATCGGCGCCTACACCTTCGAGCTCGGCAAGTGCTACGAGCAGGCCATCAGGGAGCGCACGCTCCAGGTGCTGGCCAACATCGACCCGGAGCTGTGCGCGGGCGTCGCCGAGGGCCTCGGTCTGCCCGCTCCGGAGCCGACCGTGCCCCTGGCCGACGTCGAGCCCAGCCCGGCGCTGTCCCAGGTCGGCGGGACCTGGCCGACCGAGGGCCGTGTCGTCGGCATCGTGACCAGCGGGGCCGACCTGGAGGGTGTGACGGCCGTGCGGGAGGCGGTGCTGAGCGCCGGCATGGTGCCGCTCGTGGTGGCGCCGACGGGCGGCACCCTGGGCTCGGGCGACGCGGCGGTGACCGTCCAGCGCAGCTATGTCACCGCACGGTCGGTGGAGTTCGACGCCGTCCTGGTGGCGGGCACGCCCGCGATGGGCGGCGACGCGTACACGCCGCGGGACTACAAGGCGGCGCCGGCGCCCACGGGTCCGGGGTCGATCGACCCGCGGGTGAGCCTGCTGGTGTCGGAGGCGTTCCGGCACGGCAAGGCGATCGGCGTCTGGGCCGGCGGCGAGACGGCCCTCGAGGCATCGGGTGTGCCCGCCGACGCCGCGGGCGTGGTCGTCGCCGACTCGGGCACCGCCGCGCTGGAGCGGGTCACGCGGCTGCTGGGATCGCACCGGGTGTGGGAACGCTTCACCACTCCGCGGGGCTGATCCGCGAGGCCCCCGGGGCCGGTCGCCGAGGTCGGCGGCCGGCCCCGGCGCGTGTTCAGCACAGGACACGCAGCGCTCCGGGCAGCACCCTCGCCGTGACAGGGACGACGGCCTCCACCTCCCCGTCGGCGCCGTAGGGCACGGCCCGGTCGGCCTCGATGCGGACCTCCTTCCCGCGCAGCACCTGCACCTGGGGCCGGTGGACGTGGGCGCCGGAGGCGAGTTCGTTCATCAGGGCGAAGAACAGCCGCCGCGGCGCGTGCCGGATCATCACGACCTCCAGCAGTCCGTCGTCCACCCGGGCGGCGGGCGCGATGAGGCGGTTGGACCCGTAGTAGCCGGAGTTGGCGGCGACCACGGTGTAGCCGGTGAAGGCGTGCTCCTGTCCGTCGACGGTGACCCGGTAGCGGGCCGGGCGCCAGGTGGTGATCGCGCGCAGCGCGCCCACGTAGTAGGAGGCGGTGCCGCGCAGCAGACGCGCGTGGTTGGCATGACGGTTGGCGAGCGCGTCGACCCCCGCGTAGACGCTGCCGAGCACGACGGTGCGGTCGTGGACGGCGGAGGCGACCTCGATGGTGTCGACGGGGCGCGGCTCGCCGCGCAGCAGCAGTTCGGCGAGGGCTTCGGGCTCGGCGGGCAGGCGCAGCGCGCGGGCGAAGTCGTTGCCGCGGCCCGCCGGGACGAGTCCCAGCACGGTGCCGGTGCCGCTGAGGGCGCCGCCTATCCCGCCGGCCATCCCGTCCCCGCCGACGGCGAGCACGACCCGGCCCTGCCGCCCGGCCTGCCGGGCGACGTCCCGGGCGTGCGCGAGGCTGCGGCTGTACTCGGTCTCCAGTCCGGCGCCCGCCTCCCGCAGCAGCCGGGCCACCCCGAGCAGCGCGGCGGCCGAGGTGGCGCCGCCCGCGGTGGGGTTGACGACGGCGGTGAACTGTCGCATCGATGTGCCTCCGGGCAGACGGATGGTGCCGGACTCTTGTCTCACGGGACCGACGGGTGGCCGGCCGGGGGGTCAGTCGCCGGGCAGGAGGACGCCCGGGTTGAGCAGCCCGGCCGGGTCCAGGCGCCGCTTGACGGCGCGCAGGGCCTCGATGCCGAGTGGGCCCGCCTCCCGGAGGTACCAGTCGCGGTGGTCGGTGCCGACCGCGTGGTGGTGGGTGATGGTGCCGCCGGCGTCGAGGATCGCCTCGTTGGCGGCGTGCTTGGCCCGGGTCCAGTGGGCCACGGCGTCGTCCCCCTGGGCGGAGACGACGGTGAAGTACAGGGAGGCGCCGTTCTCGTACACGTGCGAGATGTGGCACATGACCAGCGGAGGGGTGCCGGCCTCGGTGAGCGTCGCGGTGAGCGCGTCGCGGACGGCCGTGTACAGCGCGGGGATCCGGGACCAGTAGGCCGCCGTCTCCAGGGTCTCGGCGAGCGCCCCGGCGTCCAGCAGTGAGTCGCGCAGATAGGGCGCGGAGTACCGGCCGTGCGCCCACCGTTCCCCCGGTTCGCCGCCGGCGGACGTGCCGCCGCACTCGGCGAGTACGGCGGCCGCCGTCCCGCGGCGGTGCGCGGTGTCCTGTTCGGTGCCCTCGAAGCCGACGATCGCGAGGCAGCCGGCGTTCCCTCCGGCGAGGGAGGCGCCGATGGCGTCGGGCTGGGCCAGGCCGATCAGGGTCTCGGTCTCGTCGGACAGCCGCAGCACCGTCGGGCGCGGGCCGTCCTGGGCGAGCCGGCGCAGGGCGGCGGCGCCCTCGTCGAAGGAGGCGAAGCGCCAGCCCTCGTAGCGGCGGACCTCCGGCACCGGCCGGAGGCGCACGGTCACGGAGGTGATGACGCCGAACGCGCCTTCCGAACCCAGCACGAGCTGGCGCAGGTCGGGGCCGGCCGCCGAGCGGGGGGCGCGGCCCGTGTCAAGGGTGCCCTCGGGGGTGGCGAGGGTCAGGCCCAGCACCATGTCGTCGAAGCGTCCGTACCCGGCGGAGGCCTGCCCGCTGGAACGGGTGGCGGCGAAACCGCCGATGGTGGCCCACTCGTAGGACTGCGGGAAGTGACCGAGGGTGTAGCCGTGCCCGGCGAGCAGGGCCTCGGCCTCGGGGGCGCGCAGGCCGGGTTGCAGCGTGGCGGTGCGGGAGACCGGGTCGAGGTCGAGCAGGCGGTTCATGTGCCGCAGGTCGAGGGCGACGAAGGGGCCCGGCCGGCCGGGGGCGAGGCCGCCGACGACGGAGGTGCCGCCGCCGAACGGGACGAGCGCCAGGCCGTGTTCGGCGCAGGCCCGCATGACCGCGAGCACCTCGTCGTGGCCGTCGGGCAGGACGACGGCGGCCGGGGTGTCGCGGACGTCGCCCCGGCGCATGCGCAGCAGGTCGGGGGTGGACTTGCCGCGGGTGTGGCGGACGCGGGCCTCGGCGTCCGTGCGCACGCGGTCGGCGCGGTCGCCGACGGCGGCGAGCAGGGCGCGGCGGGCCGGGTCGTCCAGTGCGGCCGGGAGCTCGATCTCCTCCAGGCGGACGGACTCGGCGTCCTTCTCCTCGACACCGAGCAGATCGCGCAGCAGCCCGGTCACGGTGTCGGGCAGCGGCGTCGCCCGGGCCGGATCGCCCCAGCCGTTCCACAGCATGTCCATTGCCTGTCGTCCTCACCGGTCGATTCGGGGGATGCCGCCCGCGCGGCCTCACTGGCGTTACACTGTTACACATGACGCCCAACCGTCACAACAGCTCGAGCCGGCCGAACTCCTCGGACAACGACACGGTGCTCGACGCCGTCCGCGACTGCGTCCTGGCCGTCGGCGTCCGCCGCACGACCATGACCGATGTGGCCCGCCGCGCCGGTGTCTCCCGGATGACGCTCTACCGGCGGTGGCCCGACGTGCGGTCCCTGGTCGGCGACCTGATGACCCGCGAGTGGATCGCCGTCGCCACGGGGGCCGTCCCCGAGTCCCGGCCCGGCCTCGCCACCCGCCCCCGCGTGGTCGAGGGGCTGGTGACCGGAGTGGAGGCGTTCCGCGCCCACCCGCTCTTCCGCAAGATCGTCGACGTCGATCCCGAGCTGCTGCTGCCCTACGTCCTGGACCGGCGCGGGGCCAGCCAGGAAGCCCTGCTGGAGCTGCTGGCCGCCCAGTTGCGGGAGGGGCACGCCGACGGCTCGGTACGGGTGGCGCCCCCCGAGCGGCAGGCGCGGTCGGTGCTGCTGGTCGTGCAGTCCTTCGCCCTGTCCCTGCGGACCATGACCGACGAGGACGACCCCGACCTGACCGCCGCGGCCCTCCTCGCGGAGCTGCGGACCATCCTCGAGAGGACCCTCACCCCATGAGCCCCACCAGCAGCCCCGCCGCGGGTGCCGCCCTGTCCGCCGCGCGGCGCTCGCGGGAACTGACCGACACCGTCGGCGGTCCGGCCGTCGACGTCCTGGTCGTCGGCCTCGGCGCGACCGGCGCCGGCGCCGCCCTGGACGCGGCCGCCCGGGGTCTTGGCGTCGTCGCCGTGGACGCGCACGACCTGGCGTTCGGCACCTCCCGGTGGAGCTCCAAGCTGATCCACGGCGGACTGCGCTACCTCGCCTCCGCCCAGCTCGACGTCGCCCACGAGAGCGCGGTGGAGCGCGGGGTGCTGATGGAGCGCACCGCCCCGCACCTGGTGCGCGCCCAGCCGTTCGTACTGCCGCTGACGCCGCTGGTCTCGCGCGCGCAGGCCACGCTGGCCTGGGCGGGGTTCCGGGCCGGCGACACGCTGCGCCTCGCCGCGCGCACGGCCCGGAGCACGCTTCCCGCGCCGCGCCGGCTGTCCGCCGTGGAGACCCGCCACCTCGCCCCGGCGCTGCGCCCCGCCGGGCTGCGCGGCGGCCTGCTGTCCTGGGACGGCCAGCTCACCGACGACGCCCGGCTGGTCACCGCCCTGGCCCGCACCGCCGCCGCGCACGGCGCCCGCGTCCTGACCCGGGTGCGGGCCCTCGAGCTCACCTCGTCCGGCGCCCTGATACGCGACGAGGTCACCGGCGAGACGGGCGAGATCCGCGCCCGCGCGGTGATCAACGCCGCCGGGGTCTGGGCCGGCGGCCTGGTGGACGGCATCCGGATCCGGCCCTCCCGCGGCACCCACCTGGTGCTGCGCGCGGAGCACCTCGGCCCGCTGCCCGCCGGACTGCACGTCCCGGTCCCCGGGGAGACCAACCGCTTCGTCCTCGTCCTCCCCCAGGGAGACGGCCGGGTCTACGTCGGGCTGACCGACGAGCCCGTGGACGGCCCGGTGCCGGACGTCCCCGAGGTGCCGGAGACCGACATCGGCTTCCTGCTCGACGTGCTCGGCTCGGTCCTGGACGTGCCCGTCCGCCGCGAGGACGTGGTCGGCGCCTTCGCGGGCCTGCGTCCCCTCCTGGACACCACGCCGCCGGACCGGCCCGGCGCCGGGGACCGGACCGCGGACATCTCCCGCAGGCACGCCGTGCTCACCTCGCCGGAGGGGGTGACCACCGTGGTCGGCGGCAAGCTCACCACGTACCGGCGCATGGCCGAGGACGCCGTGGACGCCGCCGTCGCCGCCCGCCGCCTCGCCGCCGGGCCCTCCACCACCGACGCCCTGCCACTGGTCGGCGCCGCGGCGCCGCACGTCCTCGCCGCGCTGCGGGCACCGCGCCGCCTGGTGCAGCGCTACGGCACGGAGGCGCCGGCCGTGCGGGCCCTGGCCGGCCTGGACCCCCGGCTCGGCGAGCGCGTGCTGCCCGGCCACCCCGTCACCGGGGCGGAACTCGTGTGGGCCCTGCGTCACGAGGGGGCCCTCGACGAGGCCGACCTGCTCGACCGGCGCACCCGCATCGGGCTGGTGCCCGCGGACCGGGCCGCGGCGCTGGCCGCCGTACGCGACCTCGTCGGCGAGACCCTGTCCCGGCAGGGCTGAGCCGGCCCTCGGGCCCCGGCCGCGCGGGCGCGCGGCGGGGACCGGGACCGAGGGCGGGCGTCAGCTCCGGGTCACCCGTCCTGGACGGCCTTGCGGACCTTCGCCTCGAGCTTGTGCCGGGACTGCCCCTCCTCCTTGACGTACTCAGTCATCGCGGTCTGCGCGTCCCGGTCCAGGTCGCGCCATGCCCGCACGGCGGTCTCGTACATGTACGACTGCCGTCGGGTCCACTCCTGCTGCGTAGGAGGCCCGTACGAGTCGCGCAGCTCCTCGACCCGGTGCTGTGCCTGGTCCGCCGCGCGGCGCTTCTGCACGAGCTCTTCGAATGTGTGATCCACCACATCTCGACGGTAGTCAGAGGACGGCCGTCGCGCGCGTCGAGGCCGTCCCGGCCCTTTCCGGACCCCTTCCGGTCTGCACAAGTGGCCCACACAAGCTTCGAAGGGCCTTAACATCGACCCACCAACGACGGCCGGGCATATGCGAGAGGTGAGGAAAGCGTGGCGGACATCGAGGGAGCGGCAGTACCCGAGCGGCTGCTGATCACCCGTACCACCACGGGCGGCGACGTCAGCGTCGTCAGCCTCGCCGGAGAAGTGGATCTCGACGGCAGCAGTCAGCTCCTCGACGTCCTGCTGTCCTGTGTGCAGACGGCACCAGGCACGGTGGTCGACTTCTCGGAGGTCGCCTTCCTCGACTCCAGCGGCATCAACGTGCTCATCTCCGCCCACCAGGCCGCCGAGTCCCGGGGCGTGTTCTTCCGGCTCGCCGCGCCGCAGCAGGCCGTCCTGCGCGTCCTGCAACTCGTCGGGGTGGACACGCTGATCGCCTGCTACCCCACCGTCGAGGAAGCCCTGGCCGCCTGAGGACCGGCCCCCTGGTTCGGCCCGGTCACCGCAGCGGCAGCCGCGCGGAGACGGTCTTGCCGGTCGCGTGCGGCCTGGTGACGACCTCGTCGCACAGCCGCGTCACGATCTCCAGGCCGTGCCGGCCGATCCGCAGGGGATCGCCGGGCAGGAACGCGGGGAATCCCTCCCCCGAGTCCGACACCGCGATCTCCACCCCGTCCTCCACCAGCGTCAGCACCAGCCGGCACGGGCCCGGCGCGTGCCGGAGCGCGTTCGTCACCAGTTCGCTGGCCACCAGGCGGGCGGAGTCCAGGAAGGTGTCGGCCATGTCCACGCCGGCCTCGCGCAGGCGGGCGACGAAACCCTGGACGACGTCCCGGGAGGCAGGGATCATCGCCGATCCGCCCCTGAACTCCACCACGGTGGCCGTGGCAGGGGCGTCGGCGGCCTCGCGTCTGTGCGCCGGAGTCATACAGAGCCTCACCGTCCGGTCCGGGGCCGAGGAGTGGAAGCGAAGGCCCGCGCTGTTTCACGATACGCACCGAACCGGCTCTGCCCCTTCCTTTGCCCCAACTTCCGTTGCCCACAGCCCATTCCGGACGGAACACGGGGCCCGGGCAACACCGGAAACGGCGTTGCCCCGGCCCACTACGGGCGGTAACGTCGGCCAGGTGACTGCCGGGTCGGCCATGGGCCACGCACGAGAGAGGGTCCCGGCCCCGGCATGAGCACGCGGGCCCGCGGCCCGCCCCTGTCTCCGCGTCCACGTTCCAGGTGCCCGCACACCGGGCGCCGCCCCCTCGGACCCGAGACCCGGAGATCTTCGAACCATGCCCGACAGCCGGCAGCACCCGCGCTCCCCCGAACCGCCGACCACGACCGTGCGGCTCGACCACACCGCCGTCCTCGCCCGCGACCGGCGGCTTTCCGCCGAGTTCCTCGCCGCGATCCTGGGACTGGAGGTCGGCGCTCCGTTCGGCCCGTTCCTGCCCGTCGACCTCGGCAACGGCGTCACCCTCGACTACTACGAGATGCGGGACGAGCCGATCCAGCCGCAGCACTACGCGTTCCTCGTACCCGACGAGGGGTTCGACGGCATGCTCGCCCGCCTCGAGGCGGTCGGCGTCACGTACTACGCCGATCCCCCGCACACCGAACCCGGCCGGATCAACCGGCTGTTCGGCGGCCGGGGCGCCTACTTCGACGATCCGGACGGCCACAACATGGAGATCATGACCCGGCCCTACGCCCGGCCCTGACAGCCCCGCGGCCGGGTCCGGACACCGCGCCCCGGCCCCTCCCGGCCTCTCGCGGGCCCGGGAGGGGCCGGCGGATCGACGCCGGTCGCGCACCACCCGGACGGGCGTACCGGGCCCGCGGGGACGGTCACCGGGAGGCCGCCGTCCCCGCGGACGCCCCTCGCTTCACGCGGCCCGGCAGTGTAGACATGGGCACATGGTCCGACTGATGGGTCGCTCGGGAGAGCGGTCACCCCGTCGTCCCGTCGGTTCGCTCGCCCGGCAGCGGGAGGCGGACCGGTCACGGCGGGCAGCGGCCGGGGGGCGGCGGGGACGAGTCGCGGCTCTGCGGTCGGCGCTGTCCGGGCGCAGTGTCGCCGGACAGGTCTTCGTGCTGAACGTGGTCATCGTGCTGCTGCTCGTCGTGACGGCGGCGGTCTCGCTCGTGCTCCAGGTGCAGCACGACAGCACGGTGGAGGCCCGCAACCGGTCGGTCGCCGTGGCCGCGACGTTCGCGAACGCCCCGGGCACGCGCGCGGCACTGCGCAGCCCCGATCCCACGGCGGTGCTCCAGCCGCGGGCCGAGGCGACGCGCAAGGCGACCGGCGTGGACTTCGTCGTCGTCCTCAACACCGAGGGAATCCGCTACACGCATCCGGTGCCCGACCGCATCGGCAAACAATTCGTGGGGAACATCGAGCCGGCCCTGAAGGGGCGGACCGTGACCGAGGAGGTCGACGGCACGATCGGCCGGCTGGTCCAGGCCGTGGTGCCGGTCGAGGAGCCGGACGGCAAGGTCGTCGGCCTGGTCTCGGCTGGCATCACGACGGAGAACGTGGGCGGGACCGTGGACCGGCAGCTGCCGCTGGTGCTGCTCACCGCGGGCATCGGGCTCGCCCTGGCGACCGCGGGCACGGCACTGGTCAGCCGGCGCCTGCTGCGGCAGACGCACGGGCTGGGCCCGCGCGAGATGACCCGGATGTACGAACACCACGACGCGGTCCTGCACTCCGTCCGCGAGGGAGTGCTGATCGTCGGCGGGGAGGGCAGGCTGCTGCTCGCGAACGACGAGGCGCACCGCCTGCTCGACCTGCCCGCCGACGCCGAGGGCCGGCATGTCCTGGACCTCGGTCTGCCCGCCGACACGGCGCGGCTGCTGGACTCCGGACGGGTCGCCACGGACGAGGTCCACCTGGTCAAGGACCGGCTGCTGGCGATCAACCTGCGGCCCACGGACGAGCGGGGCGGACCGCCCGGCAGCGTCGCCACCCTGCGCGACTCCACGGAGCTGCGGGCCCTGTCCGGCCGTGCCGAGACCGCCCGGGAGCGGCTGGAGATGCTGTACGACGCCGGGGTGGGCATCGGCACCAGCCTGGACGTCACCCGGACCGCCGAGGAACTGGCGGAGCTCGCCGCGCCCCGGTTCGCGGACTACGTCACCGTGGACCTCTTCGACTCCGTGCTCCGCGGCGGCCAGCCGGAGGCGGTCACCCCGCTGCGCCGCACCGCGCTCAGCGGCGTGGACGCGAAGGCGCCGCTCTACCCGGTGGGCCGGCAGATCCGCTTCGTGGCCTCCTCCCCGCAGGGCCGGACCCTGGACACCGGCCGGCCCGTCCTGGAGCCGGACCTCGGCCGGGCCGCGGGCTGGCAGGCGCAGGACGTCGAGCAGGCCGCCCGGATACTGGAGTACGGCATCCACTCGCTGATCACCGTGCCGCTGCGCGCGGGCGCCCTCGTGCTCGGGGTGGTCGGCTTCTGGCGTTCCCGGCGGCCCGAGCCGTTCGACGACGACGAGCTGGCGCTCGCCGAGGAGCTGGTCGCGCGCGCCGCCGTCTCCATCGACAACGCGCGCCGCTACACGCGCGAGCACGGCATGGCGGTCACACTCCAGCGGAGCCTGCTGCCCCGCCGGATGCCGGAGCAGAACGCCCTGGACGTCGCCCACCGCTACCTGCCCGCGCAGGCGGGGGTGGGCGGGGACTGGTTCGACGTGCTGCCGCTCTCCGGGGCCCGGGTCGCGCTCGTGGTGGGCGACGTCGTCGGCCACGGGCTGCTCGCCGCGGCCACCATGGGCCGGCTGCGCACCGCGGTCCACAACTTCTCCGCGCTGGACCTGCCGCCCGACGAACTGCTCACCCTGCTGGACGAGCTGGTGGCCCGGATCGACCAGGACGAGACCACCGAGGACGGCAGTGCCCCCGTCACCGGCGCGACCTGCCTCTACGCGATCTACGACCCGGTCGCCGGCACCTGTGTGATCGCCCGGGCCGGTCACCCGCCGCCCGCGCTGATCCGGCCGGACGGCACCGTGGAGTTCCCCGAGGTGCCCGCCGGTCCCCCGCTGGGCCTGGGCGGTCTGCCGTTCGAGACCGCCGAACTGCGCCTGGCGGAGGGCAGCCGGCTCGTGCTGTACACCGACGGGCTCGTGGAGGACCGGGAGCACGACATCGACGTCGGACTCGAACAGCTCCGCAGGGCCCTGGAGACCGCCGGCGACTCGCCGGAGGACACCTGCCGGACCGTCCTCGACGCCCGGCTCCCGGACCGGCCGGGCGACGACATCGCCCTGCTCGTCGCCCGCACCCGCGTACTGGGCCCGGACCGGGTCGCCGAGTGGCCGGTGCCGTCCGACCCGGCCGCCGTGGGCGAGGTGCGTGCCCAGGTCACCCGTCGGCTGGCGGAGTGGGGGCTGGACGAACTGGCGTTCACGACGGAGCTGATCCTGAGCGAGCTGGTCACCAACGCGATCCGGTACGGCGGCGAGACCGTGCACGTACGGGTGCTGCGCGACCGCAGCCTGATCTGCGAGGTGTTCGACAGCAGCAGCACCTCACCGCACCTGCGCTACGCGGCCATGACCGACGAGGGCGGGCGGGGACTGTTCCTCGTGGCACAGCTCGCCGAGCGGTGGGGCACCCGCTACACGCCCGACGGCAAGGTCATCTGGGCGGAGCAGCCCATACCCTGACGGGACCGGCGCCGTCCGCCGGCCCGAGACCAGGAGCATCCGTGAACCACCCGTCCCCCGATCCCGCGCGCCGCCGGGGCGTCCTGCGTCGCGCCCTGACCGCCCTGACCTCCGCGTCACCGGCGGCGGCGATCCCCGGCCTGCGGCCGTCGCGCGCGGCGCCCGGGCGTCCGGCGGGGCTGGCCGACCCGGCGAAGAAGGAGATCGCCATGCGCCTGGTGTCGAGCGCCGAGAACTCCTCGCTCGACTGGAAGGCGCAGTACGCGTACCTCGAGGACATCGGTGACGGCCGCGGCTACACCGGCGGCATCATCGGTTTCTGCTCGGGCACCGGCGACATGCTCGGCCTGGTGGAGCTCTACACCGACCGCAGGCCCGGCAACGTGCTCGCGCGCCATCTGCCCGCGCTGCGCGCGGTGGACGGTTCCGACTCGCACGAGGGGCTGGACCCGGACTTCCCGGAAGACTGGCGCCGTGCCGCCCGCGACCGGGAGTTCCGCCGGGCACAGGACGACGAACGCGACCGCGTGTACTTCGGCCCGGCCGTCCGACGGGCCACCGGGGACGGTCTCGGAACGCTCGGCCAGTTCACGTACTACGACGCGATGGTGATGCACGGCGGCGGCGACGACCCGGCCGGCTTCCCCGCGATCCGTGAACGGGCGATGCGCCATGCCAGGACCCCGGCCCTCGGCGGCGACGAGGTGGCCTATCTGCACGCCTTCCTCGACGCGCGGGTGCGGGCGATGAGGCAGGAGGCGGCGCACAGCGACACCAGCCGGGTCGACACGGCGCAGCGGGTCTTCCTGCGCGAGGGCAACCTCGACCTCGATCCGCCGCTGCGGTGGCGGGTGTACGGCGACAGCTACCGCATCGACTGAGGCCGCCGGGCACCGCGATGGGCCGCGGAGAGAGCGTACAGCGT